>BJHT01000067.1 GCA_014193395.1 Verrucomicrobiota bacterium | reverse complement strand
CCTGAGCACCTCCGCTTCCTACAACCACCTTACACCATGAAACCCACCCCCGATCCCCGCTGCTTCCGCTTTGAACCCGCCACCTCGCGCCGCGACTTCCTCCTCCGCGGCGGTGCCGGCTTCGGCGCGCTCGCGCTGAGCCACCTGCTCGCCGGCGATTCGCTCGCCGCGCCCACCAAGCCCTTCACCTCGCCCGTCGCCGCGAAGCCGCCGCAATTCCTCCCGCGCGCCAAGAGCGTCATCTTCCTCTTCATGGAAGGCGGCCCCAGCCATCTCGACACCTTCGATCCCAAGCCGAAATTGCAGGAACTCGCCGGCAAACCGCTCCCGCCCAGCTTCGGCAAAGTCATCACCGCGATGGGCGAGTTCAACTCCCCCGTGCTCGCCTCCAAACGCCAGTGGGCGCAACACGGCCAGAGCGGCCTCTGGATTTCCGACTGGTGCCCGCACGTCGCCACCTGCGCCGACGACCTCGCCGTCATCCGCTCCTGCTGGGGCAACGGCATCGTCCACTCCAACGGCGTCTGTCAGATGAACACCGGCTCCATCCTCGCCGGCCGCCCGTCCCTCGGCGCGTGGGTCAACTACGGCCTCGGCACCGTCAACCAGAACCTCCCCGCTTTCGTCGTCATGCAGGACAACAACGGCACCGTCGTCAACGGCCCGCGCAACTGGGGCAGCGGCTTCATGCCCGCCGTCTATCAGGGCACCCGCATCACCCCCGGCACCGAACCCATCGCCAACCTCAACACCCCCGAGGGCGTCAGCGAAATGCGCCAGCGCGGCAAGCTCGATTTCCTCTACGAAATCAACCGCGAACACGCCGCCGCGCGCCCGCAGCAGACCGAACTCGACGCCCGCATCGCCGCCTACGAACTCGCCTTCCGCATGCAGGCCGAGGCCCCCGAAGCCGTCGATCTCACCCACGAAACCGAGGCCACCAAAAAACTCTACGGCTTGGACGACCCGACCTCGGCGACGTTCGGCCGCATGTGCCTCCTCTCGCGCCGTCTCGTCGCACGCGGCGTGCGCTTCGTCCAGCTCTACTCCGGTGCCGGCAGCAAATGGGACGCCCACAGCGGCATCGAAAAAAATCACGGCGACCGTTTCCGCGAAACCGACAAAGCCGTCGCCGGCCTCCTGAAAGATTTGAAAGCCCGCGGTCTCCTCGACAGCACCCTCGTCGTCTGGGGCGGTGAATTCGGCCGCACCCCGATGAGCGAAAAAGGCGACGGCCGCGACCACAACCCCACCGGCTTCACCATGTGGATGGCCGGCGGCGGCGTGAAAGGTGGCCAGGTCATCGGCGCCACCGACGAAGTCGGCCTCCACGCCGTCGAAGAACGCCTTCACGTCCACGACCTCCACGCCACGATCCTGTGGCTCCTCGGCATGGACAACCTCAAGGTCACCTACAACTACAAAGGCCGTCCCGAAAACCCGACCGTCAACGAGGGCGAGGCGTATCGGAAGATCGCAGGGTAACCGCCTGCCCAGACCTGAGAGCGCCGGCTTCCAGCCAGCTTACCGCGTCCGCCGCAAAGAAAGGCGCGCCAGTCGCGGTGGAATCAGAAAGCCGACTTGCCCTCACCGGCCCGCGCAGGCACGTTTCGCGCGTGAAAACGCTCGTCGCAACACAACCCGCCACCCACCTCGTGGGATCGTTCCGCACTTTCGGCGCATTTGGACCGGTTTATCAAGTCGTGGGTCCGGTGAACGGCGAGAAGGTGCATGTGGTGGTGGTGCAATCAGGCGAGGAACTCGACTACCCGACGGCGCAGGCGCTCCAAGATCCGGAAACGGAGTAAGCGATGTTTGCCATTGCCTTCGATCTCGTGGTGGCCGAGGCGGCGGAGCACCATCCGCGCGGAGTGACCGCCGCCTACGACGACATCGCCACGGCGCTGCAACGGTTCGGCTTCGAGCGCATCCAGGGCAGTGTCTATGTGAGCGAGAACAACGACATGGCGAACCTGTTCGCGGCGCTGCTGGCCTTGAAAGCCCTGCCGTGGTTTGCGGTCGTGGTGCGCGACATCCGCGGTTTCCGCCTCGAGAACTGGAGCGATTTCACACCCCTCATCAAAGGCACCGCGCCGAAGACGACCTGACAAACGCGGGATTCCGCCCGGGGCGCACGGCGGTCACACCCATTCTGCGTGGCTCAGAAAGCACGCTTCCGAATCATCGTGGCAAGTGCGACGCGGAAGCCGGCTATGGGCCGTAGCTGGCGGACCACCAACCAATCAAAACCACTGACCGGCACCAACTCGCACTAATAAAAAGGCCCAAGCCGACGTCACTTCCCAGATCAAGCTTGGATCGGTATTTATTAGTGCAGGTTAGTGCCGGTTAGTGGTTTCTAGTTTCTCATCTGTCACTCGCCCAAAACTCATCCCGTCACTCCCACCGTCTCCCCCGTCGGTTGCATCAGCACCGTCATCCGCTGCGGCAACGACGGCGTGGCCGTGGCAAACTCCGCCTGAATTACGCAGTAGTGCAACCGCCCCGTGTCCGTCTGTCCGGCGTTCACGCAGACAGTACGACCCAACTTATGATGCCAACGCCCCGTGCGCCGCGGCGTTCCGTGATCGTGGCCGGAAATCGTGAGCCACGGTGAGTAGCGTTCGATGGCACTCACCCATTCAGGATTGCCTGCGACCACGCTGCCTGCCCGACTAAGCGGTGTCCCCGCGGGCGGTTCGTGCATCAGCCAGAGCGTCCGCGCCGCCGCGCCATGCGGAGCCAGCGCCTTGGGCAGCCACCGCAGCGCATCCACGTCGTGGTGGGGTGCGTTGGGGTCGGGATCGGACAGCGATTCCACAAACGCCGTTTCATCCCCCATGAGACAGGGAAACCCCACCATCACCAGCGGTCCATGAACAAACACCGCCCGGTCCAACGCGCGCAGCGGACGCCGGGTTTGTTTCCAAGTCGCATAGAATTCCCACCAATTGTCACCCTCATGATTACCCCGCACGAACACCACCTCTTCGCACGGAAGCTTGCTCAGAAACTCCGCACACTCCGCTGTGGTGAACTGATCCGGATGATCCCCGCCCGCATCCAGGAAATCCCCCACCAACACCACGACCTCGGGCCGATGCGACGCCACCGCCCCGGCCAGTTGCTCATACAGCACCCGCACCCGGTGAAGGTCAGTAACCGTGAGCACCTTGATGGTTGGCATACGACAAATCTTACAGTTGCGACAATGCAGTTGGAGTCTGAACTGAACCAGGTCGGCGAACGAGTTTCTTTCCCGTGAATCTCGCCGCACCTATCCACCGGATCTTAGCAGAGGAAATGGCCTTTTTTGTGGCCGAAGGTAGGGATCTGGCTTGGCCGGCGGTGCAGCGGCTGGGCTGGGGCGTGGTGGGCATGCTCGTGCAGGAGCGCTACGAGAGCGATCAGCAAGCACGGCCTTGCGCGCCCGGCAGGCTCAGCGCACAGGCACTGTTGGGACCGGGCGGAGGGATCAGCGCACTGTCGTTTACCGACGCCGTCAGTGGCCTGATGCGGGCGGTGTTGGCCGACGGAAGGTGGATCGAACGGCGGCAGCGGGGCGGCCACTTTGAGCGCGTGGCAGCCCTTGGGCGAGTGGCGCCGGGATGGAGGCCGCCGCGCCGGGGAATGATGGCGGGTTTCGCATTTTCGCATCGAGGGCGGAGGCGGCGGTTGACTTGCGGAGAGGCAGTCCGTAAAAGCCTGCGAACATTTTTTTACGGAGAATTATTATGCCGCCCAAAACCACCGAGAAGATCGCCGTTGCCGACAAAGCCGTTTCCGAAGCCGCCAAACTGAGCGCCGCGCGGTCGCGGGATTTGGAGGAGGCGATTTCTTCCATCCAGAAGTCGTTTGGCGAGGGGAGCATCATGCGCCTCGGGGACGCGCGGGCAAACCGGCATATCGAGGTGATCCCGACGAGCGCGCTGGCGTTGGACCTGGCGCTCGGGGTGGGCGGGTTGCCGCGCGGGCGGGTGATCGAGATTTTCGGGCCGGAGTCGTCGGGCAAGACGACGCTGATGTTGCATGTGATCGCCAATGCGCAGAAGGCGGGCGGGACGGCGGCGTTTATTGATGCGGAGCACGCGCTGGATCCGGGTTACGCGAAGAAGCTGGGGGTGAATCTGGACGATCTGCTGGTGTCGCAGCCGGACAGTGGCGAGGAGGCGCTGACGATTTGCGAGACGCTGGCGCGGTCGAATGCGCTGGATGTGATCGTGGTGGATTCGGTGGCGGCGCTGGTGCCCAAGGCGGAGCTTGAGGGCGAGATGGGCATGGCGACGATGGGCATGCAGGCGCGGTTGATGAGCCAGGCATTGCGCAAGCTCACGGCGATTTTGAACAAGTCCAAGACGACGTGCATTTTCACGAATCAGTTGCGCGAGAAAGTGGGCGTGATGTTTGGCAATCCGGAGACGACGCCGGGCGGCAAGGCGCTGAAGTTTTACGCGAGCGTGCGGCTGGACATCCGGCGCAAGGACACGCTCAAGGACGCAGCGGGCAACGCGACGGGGAATCATGTGAAGGTGAAGGTGGTGAAGAACAAGGTGGCGCCGCCGTTTGTCGAGGCGGAGTTCGACATCATCTACAATCACGGGATCAACAAGGAGGGGAGCATTCTCGAGGTGGGCATCGAGGACGGCGTGGTGGAGAAGAAGGGCGCGTGGTTGCAGTTCGCGGGCGAGTTGATCGGGCAGGGCAAGGACGCGGCGCAAAAGGCGATGGCGGAAAAGCCGGAGCTGGCGGCGAAGATCGTTGAGGCGATCATGGCCAAACGCGCGGCGGCGTTGGCGTTGGCGGAAAAGCCGGCGGCGGCGGAGAAGGTGGAGAAGTAGGACGGCGGGGTGGGGGGATTCTAACCCGCAAAGAACGCAAAGAGACGCAAGAAGGGGAAGGGATCGGGAGAGTTGGGTGGCGGACGGGTTCGCGCCTCGGGACAGGTTTCCGGGGCGTTTCTTTTTTGCGGCAATTCCGTTTCCGGGTTGCGCGCGGCGCGGTCACGATGGCAGCGGGTGGCCGATGTTGATGCCGTGTTTCAGGCAGTAGGCGCCGTTGGTGACGTATTTGTCGGCCCAGTGTTTGAGGCCGGCGCGCTGTTCGGGGGTGAGGGCTTTCACCACTTTGGCGGGGGAACCGAGGACCATTGATCCCGGCGGCGCGATGAAGTTTTGAGTGACGAGGGCGTTGGCTCCGACGATGGACTGCGCGCCGATTTGCGCGCCGTCGAGGATGGTGGCCCCCATGCCGATGAGGCATTCATCGCCGACGGTGCAGGCGTGGACGATGGCGGAGTGGCCGACAGTGACCCAGTTGCCGATGAGGCACGCGAAATCGTCGGCGAGATGGACGACGGCGTTGTCCTGGATGTTGGAGTGATGGCCGATGACGATGCGGTTAATGTCGCCGCGGAGGACGGCGTTGTACCACACGCTCGAGTAGTCGCCGAGCGTCACGTCGCCGAGGACGACGGCGGTCTTGGCGAGATAGACGCCGGTGCCGAGCGCGGGTTGTTTGCGGAGGTAGGTTTCCAGTTGCTGCTCGAGCTTGTTCATGGCGGGAGAGTTAAACGGGGTGGGGGCGGTTGGAAATAGAAAACCCGTTCCGGTGTGCGCCGGAACGGGTTGCGGGTTGGATCGACCAGGGAAGCGCTTTTACCAGCGATGGTGGTGACGGTGACCGTAGCCACCGTAACCGTATCCGAAGCCAATGCCGATGGAGACAACCGGCGGCGCGACGCAAAACGGCGGCGCGACATAGACTCGCGGAGCGGGCGCGTAATAGACGGGCGGCGAGTAATAAGTCACCACCGGCGCGGGAACATACTGCACCGCGGGATACTGGGCCGGCGGGGGCGGCGGCGCGTAGTAGTAGGTGGGAGCGGGCGGTTGGTAAACCACCGGCGGCGGACCGGCGGGCGCGGCATAAACCGGCGTGTAGGCGGGTTGGGTGGCCGCTGCGACCACCGAGAACGCCGCCAACCCGGCGAGCACTTTGCCCGCCGTGGCCCATTCCCGATCGCCTGCATGGGTATCAGTGATGGCGGCCCCGGCGACGGCCATCGTAGTCAGAATCAAAGTTAATTTTTTCATAAGTTCAGTTTGTTAAACCGTCGGCGGTGCGACGGTTTCGATTGCCACCTATTCAGCCCTCGCCTATAAGCAGCTCGGTCATCAGGCCAGCCATGAATTCCGATCCCGGCCATCACCAACCCGGCGGTTTCAAACACCGACGCATCCCGCGGTCGTTTAAGGAGCTCACTCCCACCAACGCCTTCAATCCGCGCACCTTCTTTCACGAGATGGTCTGGAAGGCGCTGCTCACCAAACGCGCCGGCCACCACAAGCGTCCCGCGTTTCCCACGCTTACGAAAGGCCAGGTGGCGCTGACGTGGATCGGGCATGCGTCGTTCCTTGTGCAGTTCACGGATTTGAATGTGCTGATCGACCCGAATTTCGCGAACTGGCTCTTCCTGCTGAAGCGGATCAAGCACTCGGGCCTCAAGATCAAAGACCTGCCCCCGATTGACCTGGTGCTGTTGACCCACGCCCACTTCGATCATTTTCACAAACCGAGCATCCGCAAACTGCCCGCGCCCAAGATTGGCGTCATGCCGTGGGGCATGGGCGAACTGGCGCGCGGGCTGGGATTCGAGCGGATCATCGAGCTGAAATGGTGGGAGAGCTTCTCGCACGGGGACTGGAAGGTGACGCTCACGCCCTGCCAGCACTGGGGCGCGCGGATGCTGCATGACCATCATCGCGGGTACGGAGGCTTCGTGCTCGAGCACCAGGGACGTAGCGTGTACCACGCGGGGGACAGCGGGTATTACGGAGGGTTCAAGGAGATCGGCCAGCGACTTGCCCCGGAAATCGCGCTGTTGCCGATTGGCGCGTATTACCCGGAATCCTTTCGCAACGTTCACATGGGGCCAGACGAGGCGGTGAAGGTGTTTCACGACGTGCGGGCGCGCTGGCTGGTGCCGATGCACTACGGCACCTTCAAGCTCTCCTTCGAGGATGTCGAAGAGCCGCCGCGGTGGCTGAACGAGATCGCGGCCCGGGACGGTTTGACCGAGCATGTGCGCGTCCTTGAAGAAGGCGTGCCGTCGGTGTTTTGAGCTTCGGCGGCCGAAACTCCGGTGGAAACCTGCGGCGGCTGAACAATCGCTGGGCGGCTTCTCCCACGGGCTTTTCTCCTCCTTTTTCCGGCCGCTCCCATTTGCTCCGCTGGCCGCCGGGAAAAAATCTAAAAAAACTATTGTCAATCTACGTGGGCCTACCTAAGGTCTCACGTCAATGCACCGTTTTGGTGCTCGGGTAAACTGTCTGTTACCCAGCTAAAACGAACAGTCACGACCGGTAAACCAGTAAACAAAACACCACAGCAGGAACTAACTGTAATGAAGATCAATAAATGGACACTCGGGCTGGCCGCCGCTGGCGTTGTCAGCATTGGAGCCGTAGCGCAAGCTGAAGAAGCGAAGGAATCGGTCAAGACCGCCATCGCTTCCACGACCCTCAGCGGTTATGTGAGCAGCTCAGTTTGGTATAATCCCGGCAGCGCCGCCGCGCGCAATGCGGCGATTCCCTTCAGCGCTGGTAAAGCCAACAACCTCAATTTGGATGTGGTTGATCTGAAGCTGGAAAAAGCGCTGAGCGAAAAAGAATGGTCGGCTGGTTATCTGGCGGAACTGTGGTTCGGCCCGGATGCCAATGCTTTGGGCACGGCATCGCGTGGCTTGCAGGACAGCGACCTCTCGATCAAACAAGCGTATGTCAACCTCCGCCTCCCGGTTGGTAACGGCATCGAAACCAAGCTCGGTGTGTTCGACACCCCGATTGGTTACGAGACCCCGAACTCCGGCAGCAACCCGAATTACACCCGTTCTTGGGGTTGGAGCTTGGAACCCACGCAGCACACCGGCATTCTCGCCAGCTATCGCTTCTGCGACTGGATGAGCGCCACCGCTGGCATCGCGAACTCTCGCTCCGCAGTGATCAACGGTCGAGGCGCGCCCGCCGCAGCGGATTCCCAAAAGACCTTCATCGGTGCGGTAACCCTTACCGCTCCGAAGAGCGCTGGCTTCCTCAGTGGTGGATCTCTGACTGCTGGCGTTGTTGACGGACGCAACGGGGCCTCCCCGGACCTGACTTCCATCTACGTCGGTGCCTCGATCCCGACGCCAGTGACCGGCCTCAGTGTCGGCTTATCCTACGACCTTGCTCACCAAAAGGGCAAGAACAACGACACTTGGGCTGGGGCGGCTTACCTCTCCTATCAGGCCACCAAAAAGCTGACCCTCAGCCTTCGTGAAGATTACATCGATTCCTCCACCGGCGGCGTCGCTGTTGGTCTGCTCGGTGCGCGGGGCGTCGGCCGCGCGGGTAGCGAATTCCTCAGTTCGACCCTCACCGCTGACTACGCCCTCTGGGCTAATGTTATCTCCCGCTTGGAGTACCGCTGGGATCATGATATTGGGGGTTCCCCGAAAACCTTGGGCGCTCGCAATGCGAGCCTCCTCGCGCTCAACGTTATCTACAAATTCTAAGCTGACTTAGAACCTTCCAGCCCCTTCCGGCCAGTCCGGGAGGGGCTTTTTGTTTTCTACTCTGATCCGCATCGCAGCGCCCAGCCTACCGTCGTCTCTAACCGCTCAGTCCTCCCCATCGCGCCTGCTCCCCACATCCGCACACACGCCTCGCTTGCTCTCTTTCACGAAGGTAAGGACGGACTGTGACGTTTCACTCGTGAATTCCAACTCGGCCAGCCCCATAGCTGTCTTCAAAGAGTGACCGCTGCGGAACAAGGCATGGTATAGCCGCCGCAACTCCAGCCGCTGTTCGCTGGTAAATCCCGCCCGTCGCAGTCCCACCGTGTTCAAGCCGCAGATGCCGTTGTCACCCCTGGCAATCGTGTACGGCGGCAGGTCCTTACTGATCGCCGAACCGCCCTGCATCAGCGCCAGCGTGCCCACGCGCACGAACTGATGCACCAGGCAGTTGCCCGAGATGAACGCCCGGTCCTGCACTGTGACATGCCCGCCGAGCAGCGCCCCGTTGGCGAGAATCACATGGTTTCCGAGCACCGAGTTATGCCCCACATGACTGTGCGCCATCAGGAAATTGTGCGAACCAATCACCGTGTCTTCCGCCAGCTTGTTCGAGCGATGGACGGACACATGCTCGCGGAAGACATTGCCCGATCCGATCCGCAGTCGCGTGGGCTCGCCGTGATATTTCAAATCCTGTGGCGCATCACCAATCACACAGCCGGTGTGAAATTGGTTCCCCGCGCCAATGGTTGTGTGCCCGGTCAGATGCACCTGCGGACCAACGCGGCAATCGGCCCCGACAGTCACCGCCGCGTCGATTACCGCATACGGACCGACACTGACACTCGGATGAATCTGCGCCTCGGGATGAATGATCGCGGTGGGATGAATCAGTGACATGGCCGTGTGCATGTTGCTATTGGGAGGTAATCGTGCCGACGTCCGTTAAGCATAAAAATGCCCCAACTCCCGCAGCGACGCATAATCCTTCGTACGCTCGGTCGTCGCCTTGCCGAGGATGATGTGGTCCAGCACCTCGATCTTCATCAACTGCCCGGCGCGGATCATGTCGCGTGTCACGCGGACGTCCGCCTCCGACGGCGTGGGATCGCCGCTCGGGTGATTATGCACCAGCACAATCGCCGCGGCGTTCGCGGCCAGCGCGTGCCGGAACACCTCGCGTGGATGCGCGATCGTCGTGTCCAGCGTGCCCTGCGAAATGCGCTCGACGCGGATCAGCCGCTTCCGCGTGTTCAGCAGCACGACATGGAAATGCTCCACCTCCAGCAACCGGTTGTCCTCGCGCAGCAGATCCGCGATCCGCTCCGGCGTGTCCACCACTGGCATCTCCTGCCGCAGCTCGGTGGCCATCCTCCGAGCCAGCGTGAACGCCGCCTGCAGCGCCAACGCCTTGTCGCGCCCGATGCCCTTCACGCGTGCCAGCTCCTGCCACGACGTCCCCGCCAGGTTCCCCAGCGTCCCGAACTTCGCCAGCAACTCCTGCGCGGTGGCAATCGCCGATTTCCCCTTCATCCCCGTCCGCAGCAAAATCGCGATCAACTCCGCGTTCGACACCCCTTCCGCCCCGTGCGCCGCCAGCCGTTCCCGCGGCCGCTCCTGCGCCGGCAAATCGACAATGCGAACTCCGGCAACGCCCGGCCATCCCGCTGTTACCGCGCCCGGCGCGTCGGTCCCGGCGCTCACGAAGCGCGCCTCCTGAATCCTTTCTTCGTCCGCTTCCTTCGGTTCCATAAAATCCGCGCTCCCACTCACGCCTGCGGCTTCCCCTCCGTCTCCGCCGTCTTCGCCAGAAACGGCGTGAACTCCGTCACCAAATGCGGCGGCACCCGCACCTTGAACCGCGCCACCGGCCCGTCGTAATCCTTCTCCAGCACCTGCCCCATCGCGTGCAGCCGCGCGATCAGCGCCGCCGCCTCGTGCGGAATCGCCAGCTCCATGAACTGCCGCATCGGCCGCAGCATCCCGCCCAGCTCGCCCTTCAACTCCTCGAACCCCGCGCCCGTCCGCGCCGAGATGCACACCGTGTTCGGAAAGCGGCTCAGAAACCGCGTCACCAGCTCGTCCCCGAGCAGCTTGTCCACCTTGTTCAACACCATCAGCGTCGGCTTCTGCGCCGCGCCGATTTCCTCCAGCACCTCGTTCACCGCGACGATCTGCTCCTCCGCCTGCGGATGACTCAGGTCCACGACGTGCAGCAGCAAATCCGCATGCACCACTTCCTCGAGCGTAGCCTTAAACGCCTCGACCAGCCGGTGCGGCAGCTTGCGGATGAAGCCCACCGTGTCCGACATCAGCACGTTCTGGTTGTCCGGCAAATGCAGCCGTCGCGTCGTCGGGTCCAGCGTCGCAAACAGCCGGTCCTCCGCCAGCACGCGCGCCCCCGTCAACGCGTTCAGCAACGTCGATTTCCCCGCGTTCGTGTAGCCCACGATCGACGCCAACGGCCAGTGACTGCGCTGCCGACCCTCGCGCTGCGTTAGGCGATGACGCCGCACCAGTTCGAGCTCCTCCTTCATCTTGTCGATGCGCTCCTGCACGCGCCGACGGTCGCTCTCGAGTTGCGTCTCGCCCTCGCCGCCGCGCATGCCGATGCCGCCCTTCTGCCGCGACAGATGGCTCCAGAAGCGCGTCAGCCGCGGCAGCAAATGTTCAAGCTGCGCCAGCTCCACCTGCAGCTTCCCCTCCCGCGTGCGCGCCCGCAGCGCGAAGATGTCGAGAATCAGGCTGGTCCGGTCCAGCACCTTGCAGTTGAAAATCGCCTCCAGATTCCGCGCCTGCATCCCCGACAACTCGTCATCGAACACCACCGTGTCCACCTTCTGCGCCGCGCACGTTTTCGCGAACTCCTCCGCCTTCCCCGATCCGATGAACGTGGCCGGCAGCGGCGCTTCGAGCCGTTGCGTGCCGTCACCCACCACCTCGCCGCCCGCCGTGCTCGCCAGCTCCGCCAGCTCATCCAGCGAATCCCGCACCTGCCACGCCTCCTGCGCCTTCAATTCGGCCCCGACGAGAAAAACCCGCTCCGGCGCCTGCCGTTTGGTGGTGATGTACGCTTTCAAATGTTTGCGGAGGCTATGCTAAAAAAAGAAGTTGAACCACGGATAAACACCGCGCGGCAGTGCCACGACCGACCGCGCGCAGAACTTTGGAGTGCGGTGACTTGTCACCGCTTTCCCGAGGCGACTTGTCGCCGTCAAACGCCGAGGCGCGTTCGCATGTAATGGGGCGTTCACTGCTCGCGCCAGCGCCAGCACGCGGGCACATACGAACGCGCCCGGAAATTCGACGGCGACAAGTCGCCTGCGCAAAAGCGGTGACAAGTCCCCGCACTCCAAAATCCCACAGTCCCTTTTCATCCGTGTCCATCCGCGTCCAGCCGTGGTTTCTCCATCTCCACCGCCGCTCTTCCGACGATCCGCGCACACACCTCGCCGGGCGTCTCCGCGTCGCCGATCTCCAGCCACTCCATCCTCATCTGATTGCGAAACCAATTCGACTGCCGTCGCGCGAACGCCCACGTCCGCGCCTTCACCAGCGCGACCGTCTCCGCCAGCGACCGCTCGCCGCGCAGATGCTCGACCACCTGCCGATATCCGAGCGCCTGCATCGCCGTGCGATTCCGCTCCAGCCCCGCCGCCAGCAACGCCTGCGTCTCCGCCACCAAACCCCGCGCGAACATCTCCTCGACCCGCGCATCCACGCGCCGCCGCAACGTCGCCGCCGCCCGCGTCAGCCCGAACACCACTTGTCGTCCACCCGCGCTGGCCTCCACGCTCGCACCGACATTCCCCCCACTCTCAGCCACGCCCTCCTCCTTCCTCCGCCAATCCGCCCGCTGCGCCGAAAACGCCTTCCCCGTCAGCCGGATCACCTCCACCGCGCGCACCACCCGCCGCGGATTCTTCCGGTCAATCCGCCCGAACGTCTCCGGATCGCGCCGCTCCAATTCGCCGAGCAACTCCGCCAGTGGCGTAGCCTCCAACTGCGCCCGCAGCGTCGCATCCGTCGGCGGTGATTCCCCGAGACCCTCGAGATAAGCCCGGAAATAAAGCCCCGTCCCACCGCAAAAAATCGGCACCTTCCCCCGCGCGCGAATCTCCGCCTCCGCCGCCCGCGCCCGCCGCACAAAGCCCGCCGCGTCGAACTCCTCCGTCAGCTCCACCACGTCGATCAAGTGATGCCGCACCCGCGCCTGCTCCGCCGCCGTGGGTTTCGCCGTCCCGAGATTCAACCCGCGATACACCTGCATCGAATCCACCGAGACAATCTCCCCGCCCAGCTCCTCCGCCAGCCGCAGCGCCACAGCCGATTTCCCGACCGCCGTCGGACCCGCCAGAAACACAATGCCGGGAGCCGCCATCCTTAGCCGTTTCGATTGAGTTGGAACGGAACAGAAAACCACAGAGACACGATGAACACAGAGAAAGGCAAGGGCCGGGTCGGCTCCAGAAAGCCACCAATCAGTGAACGAAGATTGATCAGCAATTCCCTGGTTTTCTCTGTGTTCATCGTGTCTCTGTGGTCAAAAAACTCGGCTCGACTGAACCGTTACGGCTCATTTGGTGGAAGATTCCCGCGCCGTCGGCCGCGTCGCCGTTGTCGCGGTTTCCGCCTCCGCCGCCTGCCCCCGCCGCCCCGCCATCTCCGTCTGCCACGAAATCAAAAACAGCAGCCCCACCGCGATGCAGATCGCCGAGTCCGCCACATTGAACGCCGGAAATCCGATCTCCCCGCCACCCCGCCGATGCAGATAAAAGTAGATGAAATCCACCACATGCCGCCGGCTGTCCATCAGCCGGTCGATGATGTTCCCGGTGATCCCGCCGAACAGCAGCCCCATCGCCACCTGGCCCATCACCGTGCGCGTCTCGAACTGATCACGAAACACAAACAGCGCCAGCAACGCCACCAGCGACACCACCGCCAGCAGCTCGTTGTTGTTGTGAAACATGCTCCACGCCGCCCCCGTGTTGCCCCAATGCACGAACTTGAAAAACCCATCGATCACCACCCGCTCCTGCGCGTAGCCGAGAAACTTCAGCACCACCAGCTTGGTCAACTGATCCAGCGCCAGTGTCACCCCCGCGATCAAAGCCATCCGCCGATTCGCAGTCAGAGCCATGAGAAAAGGTGCGCCGCCACGGCCCGCAGGACGGTCGGGGCGAAAAGGCTGGGAGTGAAAAATTTCAGCATCGGCGTGATGGCGCGCGATTAAATCCGCCACCGCCCAAAAGACAAACCCTTTTCCAGCCGAACCCGCGCCCGACGCACCACCGCGCCACCGATTGGCCGCCGAAGTGGTTGGCGAAGTTCAATGGGCGAAGCTCAAAGCTCAAAGTTCAAGGGAAACACCAAGCTCCAAGCTCCAGTCACCCGGTGCCGCGTCTTGCCGAAGCGTTGCAGGCTGGAGATCAGCCACGGCACCCGTTGCGATTCCCTTGCGCATCGCACTACTCCACGCACCGGCTCGCAAACCCCGCGGCGTCTGGCTTGGGTAGTGGTCCTTGGCGCTTGGTGCTTCCCTTGAGCTTTGAGCTTTAGGCTTTGAGCTTTTTCGTCCGCCGCAGGCGGAACGGGGTCAGTCCGGGCTATTGGCCAGTCCAGAGTTTCGGGAAATGGGGCAGTGTCTCCAGGCTGATACCGGTGGGGAATTTGGCGCTGCGAAGGACTGACCCCGGCTCAGACCGCGTGCTTCTGGTTGCCGTCCGCGCCGCCGCCGTCGAGGTCGATCAGGATTTCGCGGGGCTCAGCGCCGTTGCTCGGGCCGACGAAGCCGCGCTGTTCGAGTTCGTCCATGATGCGCGCAGCGCGGCCGTAGCCGAGGCGCAGGCGGCGTTGCAGCAGCGAGACGCTCGCCTTTTGCTCGCTGCGGATGACTTCGATGCACTGCTCGATGACGCCTTCGTCCTCGTCGAGTCCGCCTTCTTCGCCATCCATGCTGCTGACCGGCTTTTGCAATTGCTGGTGAATCTCGACCTCGTAGCTGGGCTTGCCCTGCTTGGCGATGTAATCGACGACATCCTGAATTTCCTGGTCGGTGATGAGCACGCCCTGCGCGCGGATGAGTCGCGCTGAGCCGGGCGGCAGATAGAGCATGTCGCCCTTGCCGAGCAGTTTGTCCGCGCCCATCGCATCGAGAATCGTCCGCGAGTCCACACGCGCCGCGACTTGGAACGCGATGCGCGCCGGGATGTTCGCCTTGATCACGCCCGTGATGACATCGACCGACGGCCGCTGCGTGGCGACGATGCAGTGGATGCCCGCCGCGCGCGCCATCTGGGTGATGCGCGCGATGGCCATCTCGACATCCGCTGGCGCGACGAGCATCAGGTCCGCCAGTTCGTCGATGATGACGACGATGTAACTAAGCTTCTCGGGAATGATGATATCGTCGTCGCGCGGCACGACGATCTGTTCGTCCACCTCGACTGCGAAACCATCCGCGCCCGCCTCGACTTTTTCCTTCTTCGCCATCAGCGGCAGCTCGGGTTCGCTCTGGGGCAGCGGTTTGTCCTTCGGGCGTTCGTTGAACGACTTGATGTTGCGCACGCCGACGCGCGCGAAAATCTGGTAGCGCTTCTCCATTTCGTTCACCACCCAGCGCAGCGCGAGGATCACCTTCTTCGGATCGTTCACCACCGGCACGACGAGATGCGGCAGCGAGTTGTATTGCTGCAGCTCGACGACTTTCGGATCGATCATCACGAAGCGCAGTTGGTCGGGGCTGAACTTGTAGAGCAACGACGCAATGATGGCATTGATGCACACGGATTTGCCCGACCCGGTGCTGCCGGCGATCAGGCAGTGCGGCATCTCGGCGAGGTCCGCGATGATGGGATGGCCGTACACGTCCTTGCCCAGCGCGAGCGGGATGCGGCACTTGGTGTTTTTCCATTCATCCGACTCGAGCAGGTCGCGCATGATGACCTTGGTCTTGATGAGGTTGGGGACCTCGATGCCGACGGAGCTTTTGCCGGGCACGGGCGCGAGAATGTGGATGCGCTCGGCCTTGAGCGCGGCGGCGATGTTGTTCGTAAGGCCGGAGATTTTTTCGAGCTTCACGCCGGGCGCGGGATGCAGCTCGTAGCGCGTGATGGTCGGGCCTTTGGTGATGTCGCCGAGCGCCACGTCGATGTCGAATTGCGCCAGTGTTTGCTGCATGAGCCGCGCGTTGGCCATCAGCTCTTCCTTCGATTCCGTGGGCCGCAGCGTCATGTCCGGCTGCTGGAGGAAATCCATCGGCGGCAACTTGTAATTCCCGATCAGCGGCGTGGCCGCGACGGTGATGGGCTTGGGCTTCTTCGGCACGGGCTTGGGCCGCGGCGGCATGGCCACGGGGGCGAACGGGGGCGCGGACGACGACGCGGCGCTGCTGTTGGCGTCGGGCTTGTTCGCTGAATCGGCTGCGGTGCCGGGCTTCGGCGCGTCGGTTTTTTCACCGGACTTGTCGCCGGGTTTGCCGGTGGAACGGCCGAGCACCTGCTCGGTGGTGGCCGCGGCCAGTTCCTGCGCGGTGATGAGGAGCGCGGCCTTGTCCTTTTCTTTCGCGGCGGTCGCTGCGGCGGCGGCGGCCGTGGCGGTTTCCGCGGCGGATTTGGCGGGTTTGGCACCGGCGGCGTCGGGCCAGGAATTGGCCACGCTGAGATCGCGCACGCGCGGCTCGGGCACGGGCTTCATGTCGGGGCCGAGCGTGGGGCCGGCGGGGCCTTCCTTGCCCGGTGCGGCGGCCTCGGCTTTCGCGTCGGTCTTGGTGTCGGCCTTGGATTCCGGCTTGCCCGGCTTCGCGCTCTTGGCGAGCTGCTGTTCCAGCCGTCGGGCTTCGCGGTCGAGTTCCCGAGTGCGCTGTTGCAGCGCGAATTCCTCCGCCTCCGAGGGCGCACGGAAGCGGTACCAGGCATCCTCCACCCACGCGAAGACCTTGAAGTTGGTGAAGCACACCAGGCTGATGAGATAGAGCGTCGCGATGAGAATGGTCGCGCCCACCGTGCCGAAATGGCTGAACACATACTCGTTCAGGAACTGCCCCACGACCCCGCCGGCGCTCGGGGCATTGAGCCGTCGCCCGAGGTCATCGAACAGCGACGGATAGAGCGCCAGCCACACCATGCTGCACAGAAACATCAGCGCCGCCCAACCCCAGCGCGTGCGCAGATACGCCAGCGCCGTGAAAAACTGCGCCAATCCCAGCGCGAGCAGCAGCGGCGGCAACAGATACGCCGCCGCGCCGAACAGGAAGAAAAACCCGTGCGCCGTCCACGCGCCGAACAGCCCGATCAGGTTGTGCCGGGGAACATTGACATCGGTCCGGTTGAACGAGACATCGCCCTTGTCGAACGAGAACATTGCGATGAGCAGCAGGACCGACAGGCTGACCAGCACGATGCCGAGGATTTCCCCGGACCGCTGTTCGCCTGCTGTGTTGCCCGCATCTTTTCTCGCCATTGCCGCAGATTAGTAAGGTGCGCGGGGGGAAGCTCCAAGCTCAAAGCTCAAAGCTCAAGGGAAGGGACAAGGACCAAGGGGGTTCAGGCGCCAAGGTGGTGGCGTTGGGGGGAAACTGTCCGGGCGGTGGGATGATAGCTGTCGGTTGGGATGGTCAGAGAACCGTAATTTTTTTAGATGCGATATTTGGTTTCTGGGGCGAGGGGAGCACCCGTGCTCAACCTCTGTAGCGCAGGTTTCCAAACCTGCTGTGTCGCCGATTTCCGAATCGGCAGGGGCTGCTGAGTTCCGAGCGCATGGGGCGAGTCGGGAGATGCGGATGGTCGGAAGGCTCGCGGGTTTGGAAACCCGCGATACAGCAGACTTGGAAGTCTGCGGTACGGCCACGGGCGGAAGCTTCTGGAGCTTGGCGCTTGGCCCTTCCCTTGAGCTTTGAACTTTGAGCTTGGAGCTTTTTCCTTAGCTTCCGCCAATCCGCTCGCGTCTCTTCGCGCGTTCCTTACGCTGGCCGCATGACCGATTTGTCCAAACTCCATGTGCTGCTGGTCGCGGGCAGTCCGCGCCGCGATTCCTCCACCAGTGCGTTGCTCCGGTTCGTCGCCGACGAACTGGCGCGCGGCGGGTGCGTGGTCGATTTCCTTGATCTCGCCGTTGAGCCGCTGGCGCATTTCAATCCCGACACGACGTATGCCGCGGCGCATTATCCGGCGTTGCGCGCGCGGGTTCATCGGGCGGATGCGCTCGTCCTCGGCACGCCGGATTATCACGGCAGCGTGAGCGGCGCGTTGAAAAATTTTCTCGATCACTTCTGGCAGGAGTTCAGCGGCAAGCTGTTCGCCACGATTGTCGCCTCGCATGAAAAGGGGCTGACGGTCACCGACCAGCTCCGCACGGTCGCCCGCCAGTGCTACGCGTGGTCGCTGCCGTACGGCGTCGCCTACGCGGATCCGGAGGACATGAAGGATGGCAAGATCGTGAGCAAGGCTTTGGAGAAGCGGATCGAAATGCTCGTGCGCGACGTGCGGGTGTACGGCGAATTGCTCGCGCGCCAGCGCCGTGTGGACCTCGCGGGGAACGAGCCGGGCTTCCTGGCGAAGCTGAGGAAATGAGCCGCGAGCCGGGGTCGCCGCGAGCCGGGGTCAGTCCCGGCTATTGGCCATCCGCTCGCGCGATTGCGGCGACAAGCTTCTTCGACCCGTTGTTCCCCTTTTGCTGTGGCGGTTCCTTGGCGGAATGACGAATAGCCGGGACTGACCCCGTATCGCGCTCTCATCTTTGTAGGAGTTGAGGTAACGAGACTCTAACCTCCTTCCGCGAGAGGCCCGTCCTCAACCGCCGAAATCCGCGCCGTGAAACCGCGCTCTGGCTTCATGCGCTTTGGCCAAGTCAGGCCCGCGAGACTCAGGGCGCGTTTCGCGTGGAAAAGGTTAGAGTCTCGTTACCTCGACTCCTACAAGGGCGGAGCTGTCCGCCGGCCAACGTCCCCCTCCGCTCCCCAAGTTCCACGTCGGTAGGCTGGCCCCATGCTGCGCCGTTTCGGCGCTCGGGTTCTCCTCACGTCGTCGGCTGCGAGGTTTGTTGCCCCGCGCTCCGGTGTGTCCTACGCTTTCCCCATGATTGATACGACCGAAGTCCAGCCGCGGGTCGCCGACCCGTATGCCGTCCGCCAGCCGATGCCCCGCGCGCGCTACGACGCCCTGTCGCGCGAGATCCTCGCGCTCAAGAAAAAGCTGAACGCGGTGATCCTGGCGCACAATTACCAGGTGGCCGAAATCCAGGACATCGCGGACTACGTGGGCGATTCGCTCGGGCTCGCGCAGCAGGCGGCCAAGACTCCCGCGGATGTCATCGTCTTCTGCGGCGTTCATTTCATGGCCGAGACCGCCAAGATTTTGAATCCGAACAAGGTCGTGGTGCTGCCCGATGTGGACGCCGGGTGTTCCCTCGAATCGAGCTGCCCCGCGCCAAAGCTGGCGGAGCTGCAGCGGACCAATCCCAATTTTTACACCATCGCCTACATCAATTGCAGCGCGGCGGTGAAGGCCCTGAGCGATGTCATTGTCACCAGCGGCAACGCCGTGAAAATCGTCAACGCCGCGCCCAAGGACCGCGACCTGCTCTTCGTGCCCGATGAAAATCTCGGTTCGTGGGTGATGGAGAAGACCGGCCGCCCGATGACGCTCTGGAAGGGCAACTGCTACGTACACGTAGAATGGACGCACGCCAGCATCACGCGCATCCGCCGCGAATTTCCCGACGCCCCGCTGGTGGCGCATCCCGAATGCACGAAGGCCGTGCGGCTGCTGGCCGACGAGGTGTGCTCGACGGAGCGCATGGTCGGCTACTGCCGGCAAAGCCCGGCGCAGGAGTTCATCATCGCGACGGAAGCGGGCATGTTGCACCGCCTCGAACGCGAGTGTCCCGGCAAGAAGTTCATCCCCGCGCCGACCGACAACTGCCGGTGCAACGAGTGCAAATTCATGAAGATGAACACGCTCGAAAAAGTGCATGACTGCATGGCCAAGCTCGCGCCGCAGTTGCAGCTGAGCGCGGACATCCTCGCCCGCGCGAAGCTCCCCATCGAGCGCATGCTCGAAATCTCGGCGCGGCCCTGAGGGCGGCGGCGCGCGCTGTTCGTTATACGAATCGCGAAGAGCGGTTGCCGTGTGGTCGCGGAGCGACAGTTTTGGAGTGCGGTGACTGGTCACCGCTTTTGCGCAGGCGACTTGTCGCCGTCGAACCTCGGTGCGGCTCTGAACACGCGGGCGCCCTGGCGCTGGCGCAAGGCGTGGACGCCCCATCCCATCCGCATGCGGCCCGCAGGTTGAAGGCGACAAGTCGCCTCGAAAAAGCGGTGACCAGTCACCGCACTCCACAATCGCGCTCGTGCGATTACGGCTCTCTGTCATCGGCAACGGGGGTTCGAAATCCAAGGCTAGCTTTAGCCGTCGCTCCGCGGCGATTCACCTGCTGCTGCGATCCGTATGGAGAGCAGAGAGCGCAACCAAGAAACAGGGCGTGACCGGTCAACGGTTGCAGCGCGTGAGGTGGGAGGGGAGCCGCGCAATTTTCCAATGACCATCGCCTTGCAGGCGAGCTGCAGAGGTGGAGGGAAGTGCTTGTTTCTGCTGGTGGGAGGTATGCAGCGGCTCGCGAACACCGGGGAGCTGGCAGAGGAATTTGGGGCAGAGGAATGGGAGGGATTGATTGGGGGAGGTGCGGGTGGGGGCGCGGGGCGTTGGTGGCCGACCGACGCGCGCAATGCGTCGCCGCTGGAAATCAGAAACCTTTCGCCACGCAATTTCCAACAAGGCTATGCTCGCGCGCATGAAACTGAACCGCCCTTGTTTTCTCCCCGCCGCCGGTCTTGTTCGATCCTTTCAGCTGGGCGGCGCACTGCTGCTGGCGCTCGTGCTCGGTGGCGGGGCGCGGTCGGCTTTTGCGCAAACCAGCCTGGAAACAAAGGATGATCCGGCCCGGCGCAAGGCGTTGCTCGAGGAGTTGCGCCGGTTGCTGCCGAAGAGCGAGCCGTGGGAAAAATGGCTTGCGGCGAGCGGCGAGCTGCCGCCGGATTTTGAAAAGATGACGGGTATGGCGTTCCTGCCGGGGCCGATGAAATTCGCCGACGGCCATCTGGTACGGAAGCCCGAGCAGTGGCCCGCGCGGCGCACGGAAATCCTCCAACTCTGCCAGCGCTACATCATTGGTTCGGTGCCGCCGCCGCCGGGGAATGTGAAGGTGGGGTCGATGAAAACGCGCACGGAGGACGGCGTGACGATCCAGGAGATCGTGCTCGAGTTCGGGCCGGAGGGGCGCGGGCGGTTGAACGTGGAGCTGATGATTCCGCCGGGCGAGGGGCGCTTCCCGGTGTTCATTACGCAGGACAATCACCGGCGCTGGGCCTTGATCGCGGCGAGCCGCGGTTACATCGGGTGCGTGTATGCGGGCGCGGATTCGCGCGACGACACGGATGCGTTCATCCCGCTCTATCCGCAGTACGATTGGGGCAAGCTGGCGCGGCGCGCGTGGGCGGCGAGCCGGTGCATCGATTATCTGGTGACGCTGCCGCTCGTTGACCCGGCGAAGATCGCGCTCACGGGGCATTCGCGGAACGGCAAGCTCTCGCTCATCGCGGCGGCGCTGGATGAGCGGATCACGGCGACGATTTCGAGCAGCGCGGGCGCGGGCGGGCCGTGTCCGTGGCGGCATTTTTCGGAGGCGCAGTTCGGCGAGGGGATCGAGCTGATGACGCGGGCGTTTCCCGATTGGTTCCATCCGCGGCTGCGGTTTTTCGCGGGGCGCGAAAACAAATTGCCGGTGGACCAGAACAGCCTGCTGGCGTGCATCGCGCCGCGGGCGTGCCTGATCTCGACGGCCCACAACGACGCGGTCGAGAGCGTGTGGGCGGTGGAGCAATCGTTTTACTCGGCGCGCGAGGCTTATTCGTTGCTGGGCGAGCATCATGGCTTGCGGCTGCGGTATCGCGCGGGCGGGCACGAGACGCGCGCGGAGGACATCGAGAGTTACGTGGATTGGCTCGACACGGTGTTCGGCCGCTCGGCGCTGAATCCGGGCGAGGAGCCGATTTTGCCGACGCATCTCGAATGGGTGATGAGCAAGCCGGGCCGCGAGTTTGATCCGAAGCTGCTGCCGTTGCGCGGCGTGGATAATCCGCTCGAGCCGCCGGGGCAGCCGAACTTCATCACGACCGCGCCGGAGTGGAACAAGCGGCGCGAGGAATTGAAACGGCAGGTGCGCTGGGTGCTGGGCGACGCGCCGCCGCGGGTCGTGAGTCAGCCGGGCGAGTACGGCAAGGAAGTGCCCGCCACGGCCACGCTGCTGCGGCGCGCGACGGTGCCGAAGGAGCTGGGGCGGCAGAGTTTGAACTTCGGCAATTACGTGAATGGCGACCTGTATTTCCCAACGGGCGCGGACCAGGGTGCGAAGAAACTCGCGGCGATCTTCTGGTTGCATCCGATGAATCCGGCGGGCGGTTATTACCCGAGCTACCGGCGCGGCGATCCACCGCACGTCACGTTGGCGAAGGCGGGCTTCGCGGTGCTGGCGTTCGATCAGATCGGGCAGGGGTATCGCGTGCCGGAGGCGGCAGGTTTTTACGGGCGCTATCCGAACTGGTCGCTGCTTGGAAAAACGGTGCAGGACATTCAGTCCGCCGTGGATGCGTTGGAGCGCACGGCGTTGGTGGATGCGAAACGGATTTACCTCGTGGGCTACGGCACGGGCGCGATGGCGGCGTTGCACGCGGCGGCGCTGGATGATCGCATTGCGGGCGTGGTGTCGGTGGCCGGGTTCACGCCGATGCGGCTGGACAACAACGAACGCAGCACGGGCGGCGTGGCGCGCTGGGCGCAGTGGACGATGCTGCTGCCGCGGCTGGGCGGGTTCGTGGGCAATGAGTCGCGCATTCCGTATGACTATCACGAGGTGCTGGCGCTGCTCGCGCCGCGGCCGGTGCTGGTGGCGGCACCGCGCGTGGATTATCAGGCGAATCTCGACGATGTGCGGGCGTGCGTGGGCGAGGCGCGCAAGGTGTATTCGCTGCTGGGGCAAGAGGGGCGTTTGGATTTCGCCGAGATGGATGCGTACAACCATTTCGACGCGACCGTGCAGCAGCAGGTGATCGAGCGGTTCAAGCGGATGATCGAGCCGTGAGCGGGCAGGGGGGCACGGGAATGGGCGGGGGAATTTTGGACAAGGGAATTTTGGGCAGGGGAATGGAGGCAAGGGAATGGGGACGGGAATTTTTGCCTTCATTCCTTTGCCTCCATTCCTTTGCCAAATTCTTGTTCGGTGGGCCGGGAGAGTTCGAGTGCGCGGTTCGCGGTCCACGCTGAGGCGGCGTGAAGGCCGGGTTCCCGCCAGCGCTGCCGTGTGGCTTGTAACGTGGTGGCACGCTGTTAGCCTGTGTTCATGCGATTCCACTTCAGGCCCATGCTGGTCCTGCTCGCGTTGCTTGAACTTGGCTGGTCCGGTTGCACGTCGGGCAAGCGGTCCACGCCGGAATCCGAACCAGCCGTATCGGTGGAAGTCGCGCCCCCGACCGCACCCCACGCGAAACACAAGAAGCATTCGGGGGCATATCCGCATTTTCAACTCGTCCTCGAACAGGCGTGGCAGTTGAACGCCCCCGACGGTCAGCGCTTCGATGCCTCGGGCTTGCTCGTCCTAACCAATGGCGACCTGCTGACGATCAACGACCGCGGCGCGTCGTTGTTTCGCATCGAGTTTCTGCCGGGCGTGAAGTCCGCGAATCTCGTGCTGGTGACGAACTGTTTCACGGTGGAGCAGTTGGCCGGCTTTGCGCCGCAGAAGCACGGGCGTTACGACTGCGAAGGCATCGGCCGGGATGAGCAGGGGCGGCTGTACATTTGCGAGGAGGACAATCGGTGGATTTTGCGCTTCGATCCGGCGACGCAAAAGGTCGAGCGGCTGGAGATCGACTGGAAGCCGGTGCGAAAATACTTCAACTCGCGCAATGCCAACGCGTCCTTCGAGGGCGTGGCCGTGGGCGGCAACCGCCTCTACGTCGCCAACGAGCGCGACAAGGGCCGCATCATCGTGGTGGATCTCGCGACCCTGCGGGTGATCGACGACTTCACGGTCGGCACCAAGCGCTGGCTCACGAGCGACGTGCATTACTCGGACCTGAGCTGGTACGACGGCGCGCTCTACGCCCTGCTGCGCGAGAAGCAGGTGGTGCTCAGGATCAACCCCGAGAACCACGCGGTCCTCGCCGAATACGACTTCAGCGAAATCGAGGAGAGCCGGGAGTTCGCCTATCACACGCGCGCCGGCACGGGAGTCATGGAGGGGCTGGCGGTGACGAAGGACGCCATCTGGCTGGCGACGGACAACAACGGGCTGTCGCGGAAGCGCTATCCGCAGGATGCGCGGCCGACGTTGTTCAAGTGTGCGAGGCCGGAGGGGCGGGGCGGGGAAAGGTAATTAGTAATTAGTGATTAGTGGGGGCAGCGGATTGAGATGCAACGGATTTCTGGACCAGCATTTGGTTAGTTTTTGGGGTTGAGCTGGGCCTCGAATGTGGCGGGGGTTTTGTAGCCGAGGGAGGAGTGTTTGCGGTGGGTGTTGTAG
>BJHT01000066.1 GCA_014193395.1 Verrucomicrobiota bacterium | reverse complement strand
CGGGTTGCTCACGGGGCGCTACGCGTGGGGCACGCGGTGGCAGCGGGGCGTGCTCGATGGCGGCAATGACGGGCCGCTCATCGCGGCGGACCGGCTCACGGTGGCGTCGTTCCTGAAACAGCAGGGCTACGCGACGGCTTGCATCGGGAAGTGGCATCTTGGTTTTCAGTCGGATGTCAAATCGGGCAAGGGCGCGAAGGCCGGGGCGGGCGGCGGCCTGCCCGTCGGCGCGAACATCATCGGCGGGCCGGTCACGCGCGGGTTCGACCACTTCCTCGGATGCTCGAACGCGCGCACGATGGCGGCGCTTATCGAGAACAACCGCGTCATCGAGTCCATCGAGCCGGTGGCCATGCTGCCGCGTCTGGCGAAGCGCGCCACCGACTACCTCCGCGAGCGCGCGGAGGCGGCGCGGGGCGGGCGTCCGTTCTTTCTCTACCTGCCGCTCACGTCGCCGCACACGCCCATCGTGCCTGCCGCCGAGTGGCAGGGGCGCAGCGGGCTGAATCCTTACGCGGACTTCGTCATGCAAACGGACGCGGTCGTGGGCGAAGTGCTCGCCGCGCTGGAACGCGAGGGCTTGGCTACGAACACGCTCGTCTTCTTCACAGCGGACAACGGCTGCTCGCCCGCCGCGAAGACCGAGCAGCTCGAACGCGCCGGGCACTTCGCCAGCGGGCCGTTTCGCGGCTACAAGGCGGACATCTGGGAGGGCGGGCATCGCGTGCCGTTCTTCGCGCGTTGGCCGGGCAAGGTGAAGGCCGGTTCGCAAAGCGCGCAGCTCATTTGCCACAGCGACTTGCTCGCGACGTGCGCCGAGTTGCTCGGCGCGAAGCTGCCCGCCACCGCTGGCGAGGACAGCGTGAGCATCTTGCCCGCGCTGCTGGGCATGGACAAAGCGCCGCTGCACGAGGCCGTCGTGCATCACTCCATCAATGGCTCCTTCGCCATCCGGCAGGGCAAGTGGAAGCTGGAGCTGTGCGCCGAGTCAGGCGGTTGGAGCGCGCCGACGCCCGGCTCGAAGGCCGCGCAAGGCCTCCCTCCCGTCCAGCTTTACGACCTCAGCGCCGACCATGCTGAGGCGAAGAACCTGCAAGCCGAGCGCCCCGAGGAAGTCGCGCGGCTGACGAAGTTGCTCGAGCAAATCGTCGCCGACGGCCGCAGCACGCCCGGCGCGAAGCAGGCCAACGACGTTCAGATTCAGCTCCGCAAGAGCACGGGCAAGGCGCGCAAAACTGACAATGCGGCGCAGCAGTAGCGTGACCGGTTCACTTTTCACTCAGCGCTATCCAAAAGGCACCTGCGACCATGAAGCACTTCCTCCACTTCCTCCTGCTTCCCGCCTCGCTACTCGCGGCCGACTTTGACCGGGAGATTCGGCCGCTGCTGCAAAAGCACTGCGTCGAGTGCCACGGCGAGAAGAAGCAAAAGAGCGAACTGCGCCTCGACGCGAAGGTGTTCGCCTTCAAGGGCGGGCACGACGGCCCGGCCATCGTGCCGGGGAAGGCGGACGCTTCGCCGCTGTTCCGCCGCATCACGAGCACGGACGACGATGAGCGGATGCCGTCCAAGGGCGAACGGCTTTCCGCCGCTCAAATCGCGGCAGTGAAAGCGTGGATCGAGGCTGGTGCCGTGTGGCCGGAGAACGCCACGGACAGGGCTGCGGCGCTGGACAAGCGCAGCGAGCATTGGTCGGTGCAGCCGGTGCGAAAGAACTTTGCCAGGGACGCCTCGGTGGATTCGTTCATCCACGCCACGTTGAAAGAGAAAGGGCTCGTGATGTCGCCCGCGGCGGACCGGCGCACGCTCATCCGGCGGCTCAGCTTTGATCTGCACGGGTTGCCGCCGATGCCGGAGCGCGTGGAGAAGTTTGTGAACGACAGCGACCCGCGCGCCTACGAAAAGCTCGTGGATGAGCTGCTCGCGTCGCCGCACTACGGCGAGCGCTGGGCGCGGCACTGGCTGGACATCGCGCACTACGCGGACACGCATGGCTTCGAGCGCGATCAGCTTCGTCCGAATGCGTGGCGGTATCGCGACTACGTCATCGAGTCGCTGAACGCGGACAAGCCTTACGACCGGTTTCTCCGCGAGCAGATTGCCGGTGATGTCATCGCTCCGGAAGATGCGAAGGCGGTGACCGCAACCGGCTTTCTCGCGGCGGGACCGTGGGATTTCGTCGGGCAGGTGGAGACGAAGAGCGACATGCTCAAGCGCGCGGCGCGCGCGGGCGACCTCGATGACATGGTCACACAGGTCATCACGGCGACGATGGGCATCACCATCAACTGCGCGCGCTGCCACGACCACAAGCTCGACCTCATCACGCAGCAGGAATACTACGGCCTCTGGTCGGTGTTCGCGGGCGTGAAGCGCGGCGAGCGCGACGTGAGCGCGGCGGAGACGAAACGCATCGTCGGGGAAAGGACGCGCATCAACAATGACCTCGCCACCGTGCGCGGCGAGCTCGCGCGGCTCACCGGCGAGGGGCTCGACCTGGCGGACATCATCGGCGGCGGCAACGGCCGCGGCACGGGCGTGAAGGACCGCGGCATCGACCTGCGCCACGGCACGTTCACGAAGGAAAAGCTCGGCTACCACCGCGACATCGCGGCGAACCGCTTGCAGAAAATCGAGTGGCCCGCGGACGCGAAGGAGAAGCCGGAGTTCGTCCAGTGGGTCTTCGTGCCGGACGGGCGCGGCACGGTGAACGTCGCCGCGAAGCAGGAGGTGAAAGGCGTGCCGGCGACCAGCGGGCATTTCTGGGACATCGTCCGCAACGGCCCGCTCAACGCGCAGCGCGGCACGAAGCTCAACGGCGTGGATTACGCCGCCAAGGGCCACAGCATCCTCGGCATGCACGCGAACAGCGGCGTGACGTTCGACCTCGCGAAGATTCGCGCGGCCAGCGGGCTGGCGGCGATGCGGCTCACGGGCGTCGTCGGTTTCGGCGCGGCGGAAGATGCGGCGGCGACGCGCGCGGACTTCACAGTGTTCGTGGATGCGGAGCAGCGTTTTCAGAAACTCAAGCTGCGCAAGGACGAGACGGCCGCGCTCGACATCGCCGTGCCCGCAGACGCGAAGACGCTCACACTCATTGCCACGGACGGCGGCGACGGCATCGGCAGCGATTTGCTGTTCATCGGCGACGCACGGCTTGGTCCTGATGCCGGCGCAGCGACGCTCACCGAGGCGGAACAGCGACGCCTGAAGGAACTCCGCGCGCAGGTCGCGAAGCTCGACGGCGAGCTGAAGTCCTTGCCGGAGGCGCCGAAGGTTTATGCCGTTGTGGCCGCAACCAACGCACCTGTAGTGCGCGTGCAGCGGCGCGGCGACCCCGAAAGCGAAGGAGCGGAAGTCGCGCCCGGGGCATTCACCTGGGCTGGGCACGCCACCGCGAAGTTCGGCGACAACGTGACGGCTGAGGGTGAACGCCGCCGCGCGCTCGCCGAGTGGATTGTGCATCCCGACAATCCACTCACTCGCCGCGTCATCGTGAACCGCCTTTGGCATCATCATTTCGGCCAGGGTCTCGTCAGCACGCCCAGCGACTTCGGCCTCGGCGGCGACAAACCATCGCACCCGGAACTGCTCGACTGGCTCGCGGGGGAGTTTTTGAAAAGCGGCTGGTCGCTCAAGCACATGCACAAGCTCATCGTCACGAGCGCGGCGTATCGGCAATCCTCCGTAGCCGCCGAGGGAACGAGGCGGGCCGAGCTCGATGGCGGAAACCGGAAAGCGGAAACCGGAAAGAACGATGCGGCCGGTGAGAATCTTTCCGCATTCCGCACTCCGCTCTCCGGTTCTCAGAGTGCCCGCCTCCTTCCGTCGGCGGCTACGGTTGACTCCGCCAACCGCCTCCTCTGGCGGCAAAACCCGCGCCGTCTCGACGCCGAGTCCTTGCATGACGCGGTGCTCGCCGTGAGCGGCAAGCTCAACCTCGAACGCGGCGGTCCCGGCTTTCGCGACTTCAAATACACCGAGGCCTACGCGCCCATTTACGACTACATCACGCCCGACAAACCCGAGCTTTGGCGGCGCAGCATCTACCGCTTCATCGTGCGGACCACGCCGCATCGGTTCATGACCACGCTCGACTGCCCCGACCCGGCGAACCTCACACCGGCGCGCGTGAACACCACGACGGCCTTGCAGGCGCTCACGCTGAGCAACAACGAGTTCATGCTCCAGCAGGCGCGTCATCTCGCCACGCGCATCGAAAACGAAACCGGCTCCCGCGAAGCCTCCATCCGCCGCGCGTTTGCGCTCGCCTTCCAGCGCGAACCCACCGCCGCCGAACTGCAAGCCGCCACGCCGCTCGTCACCGGGCAGGGCCTCTTCGCGCTGTGCCGGATGCTCATCAATGCGAACGAGTTTGTTTACCTCGACTAAGGCAATGCGCCCGGACACAGCTTTTCCCTGCGGACAACGCGAGCGCTTCGTCACCCGCAGAAATTTCCTCTGGGAACTTGGCGGCGGCCTCGGCGGCGTCGCGTTGACGGCGATGTTGAATGAAGCGCGGGCCGCGACCAATCCGCTCGCCCCCAAGCCCGCGCATCATCCCGCCAAAGCGAAAGCCGTCATCCAGATTTTCTGTCCCGGCGGACTCAGTCATGTGGATTCGTGGGACTACAAGCCCGAGCTGGCGAAGCGTCAGGGCAAGCCGTTCGACCCCGATGGCAAGCTGCAGTTCTTCGCGTCGAAGCCGGGCAACTGCCAGGGCGGCTACTGGCCGTTCCGCCAGCACGGGCGGTGCGGGCGGTGGATGAGCGATCTTTTTCCAAAGCTCGCGCAGCGCGTGGACGACATCGCGTTCATCCACTCGATGCAGAGCAAGTCGGCGCTGCACGGCCCGGCGATGTTCATGGCGAACAGCGGCTTCATCCTGCCCGGCTTCCCGAGCATGGGCGCGTGGGTCACTTACGGACTGGGAAGCGAAAGCACGGACCTGCCTGCGTTCGTCGTGCTGCCCGATCCGCGCGGGCTGCCGCCGGGCGGTGTGATCAATTGGGGCGCGGGTTTCCTCCCCGCGATTCATCAAGGCACAACGCTCCAGACCGACCCCGATCAACCGCCCATCGCCGATTTGTTTCCGCCGAAGGGCTTCGCCCACTTGCGCGGGGACACGGAGCAGGCGAGCCGTGATTTCCTGCAAACATTGAACCGGACGCACGCGGCCAGCCGCACGGGCAACAGCGAACTCGAAGCCCGAATCGCCGCCTACGAACTCGCCGCGCGCCTGCAACTCAGCGCGCCCGAGGCCACCGACCTGCGCGGCGAAACCGACGCGACGAAACGCCTCTATAATCTCGAACACGAGGACATCGGTCCATTCGGCCGCCAGTGCCTGCTCGCGCGTCGGCTCGTCGAGCGCGGCGTGCGATTCGTGCAGATCTTCTGCGGCGCGGAAAACACCGCCGCGAAAAAAGTCCGCCCGAACTGGGACAGTCACGAAGACATCGTGCGCGACCACGGCTACTGGGGGCCGATCCTCGACACCGGCGCGGCAGCACTGCTCACCGACCTCAAGTCGCGCGGCCTGCTCGACAGCACGCTCGTCATCTGCACCACCGAGTTCGGCCGCCAACCCGGGGCGCAGGGTAAAGGCCGCGACCATAACCCCGGAGCCTTTACCGCCTGGATGGCCGGCGGCGGCATCAAAAGCGGCACCGCCTATGGCAGCACTGACGACCTCGGTTTCAAAGCCGCCGAGAACCCCGCCTATTGCTACGATCTCCACGCCACCGCCCTGCACCTGCTCGGCCTCGATCACGAGAAACTCAGCTTCTACAACAACGGCATCAATCGCCGGCTCACCGACGTGCATGGGCACGTCATCCGGGAGATCCTCGCGTGAAACTCCTTTCACGCCGCAGTCTCGCCGCCTTTTGCCTCCTCATCACCTCGCTCGCACTTCGCGCCGCCGGGCCCATCACGAACTCCATCGGCATGAAGCTCGTGCGCATCGAGCCGGGCACGTTCACGATGGGCCAGGACGGGCCGCCGATGGAGGATTACCTGCGGCAGAAGCGGTTTGGAGAAATGCACAAGGATTTCGACCGGATCGATTTCGATGAGAAGCCGGCGCACCAGGTCACGATCACGCAGCCGTTTCAAATCGGCGTCACCGAGGTCACGGTGGCACAGTTTCGGCAATTCGATCCCCAGTTCAAAAAGAACGATCCGAAGTCGAAGCCAGCGGATGATGACGCGGCGAGCGGTGTGACGTGGGAGAAGGCGGTGGCGTTTTGCGAATGGCTATCGAAGAAGGAGGGCGCGACGTATCGTCTGCCGACCGAAGCGGAGTGGGAGTATGCCTGCCGCGCGGGCACGACGACGCTTTTCCACTCGGGCGACACGCTGCCGGATGCGCACCAGAAGTGGTTTGGTGAGGACAACTACCGCGCGGTGTATTTCCCACCGGGGCCGATGCCGCGTGAGTATGACTGGAGGAATGCCGGCAAGGCATCGGCGAAGCTGAAGCAAGGGCAGATTCTCGGTCTGGATCACCCCGAGGAGGAATCGAGAACCGGCGGCGCGGGTTCGCTCCGCGTCGCGCAGAAGACGCCGAACGCCTGGGGCCTTCATGACATGCATGGCAATGTGGCCGAGTGGTGCAGCGACTGGTATGGGCCGTATGAAAGCGGCGCGCAGACCGATCCGCTAGGCCGCGCGGATGGCGACTGCCGCGTGTTCCGCGGCGGGTTTCATTCCTCGATGATCCGCTTCCTGCGCTCCGCGAATCGCGGCTCATGGGTGGCAAACTCCGCGAGCGAGCGCATCGGCTTCCGCGTCGTGCAGGGTGAGTTGCCGAAGGGAAAGCCGCTGCCGCTGGCCGCGCCGCCGCTGAATGCGCAGAACGTCAGCCAGCGTGATGCGGACACTCCTGTCCGCAGTGACTTCACGGACAAGAGTGTCCGTGTCACGGCAGACGCGCCGTTCTTCGAAGGCCCGAAGCCCTATGTGCGCATCCCAGATGGCGCGGTCGGCCCCGTGTTCATCAGCCAAAACCACAGCCCATCCATCACCGAGTGCCCGAATGGCGATTTGCTCGCCGTTTGGTTCTCCACGCTCGGCGAAACCGACCTCACCACTGCCAACGCCGCCTCGCGACTCCGCTTCGGCGCGAAGGAATGGGAACCCGCTTCATCGTTTTGGGACGCGCAGGATGTGAATGATCACGCACCGAAGATCTGGTGGGATGGCGACAAAACACTCTACCACATCGTCGAAGGTCGGCAGCACGGCGACATCATCCTGCGCCGTTCCACCGACAACGGCGTCACATGGTCCAAGGCCGAAGTGATGCGTGCGCATGGCGAGTCGGCGAGCCATCCCATCCGCACGAAGAAAGGCGTCATCGCGATCCCCTTCGATTTCGCAGGCCTTTCCATCAGCCGCGACAACGGCAAGACCTGGAGCGAAACCGGACGCCAGCGACGCGGCTCCGACGACATCCAGCCGGGACTCAAAGGCCCCTTCATCGCCGGCATTCATTCACCCATCGTCGAGCTCGCCGACGGACGCCTCATGGCCTTCGGTCGTCTCTCACCCGAGGAGCCCGTGCAGAAGCGTTTCGACCTCAAGATGCCCGTCAGCTACTCCAGCGACCTCGGCGAGACTTGGCAATGGGCCATCAGCGAGTTCCCCGTGGTCAGCAACACACAGCGCCCCGCCATGCTGCGGCTCAAGGAAGGCCCCGTCGTGCTCTGCTCCTTCACCGATCAGGCCCGCACGCCGAAAGACCAGCGCCAAGGCCTCACCTTCAAGTCCACCGGCGGCACCTACACCGGCATCGGCCTCTACGCCGCCGTGAGCTACGACGAAGGCCAAACCTGGCCCGACCGCCGCCTCATCGCCCCCGAAGGCAAAACCAGCGCCGACATCAACGGCTACCTCGCCATCACCCAAGCCCGCGACGGCCGCATCCAGCTCATCACCAGCAAGGACCACTACGCCTTCAACCTCGCGTGGATCAAAGCGGTGCCGAATGGGCCGAAGAAGTGAGGTGGGGCGTCGTTACTACGAGCCGTCCACAATGAAGCCCCCGTTCACCGTTGCCTGCTCCCTGTTGAAATCAGCTTGGCAGGCTTTCTTGCTTCGCTCGACTCTCCCTATAACCAAACCATGAAAACACTGACTACACTCACGCTGATCCTTCTCTTGCCTGCGTTCTACATGGCGAAGGCTGAGGACGACAAAGCCGCCCAAAGACAGGCGAGGCGCAAGGCTGCGGAGGCCGCGCAGAAACCATCGGAAGTCGCCGTGCCGGTCAAGACAGGCCTTCGCCTGCCGAGCCTGTTTGGCGACCACATGATCCTCCAGCAGAACATGAAGAACACGATCTGGGGATGGGCCAACCCGAAAGAACCAATCACCGTCACGGCTTCCTGGGGTGCCTCGGCCTCGGCGCAAGCCGATGCGGATGGCGGGTGGAAGATCCTGTTGGATACGCCTGCGTTCGGAACCGGGTTCTCATTGAAAATCACTGGCTCGAAGACCATCGAGATCAAGGACGTCGCGATCGGCGAAGTGTGGCTCTGCGCGGGGCAGTCTAACATGGGCTGGTCCACTGGTAACTCCGCGGAGGCCGAGCTGGAGGCGAACGTCAACTTGCCGAACTACCGCATCTTCAAATCCGCCCGCGAGCACTGGCATGAGCCGTTGAAAGAGAAGCGCGATCTTCTGGGTCAATGGAAGCCCTGCACTCCAGAGTCCGCCGCCGAGACCTCGGTCGTGGCGTATAACTTTGGCAAGAAGCTCCATCTCGCCCTCAATGTTCCCGTCGGGATCATCCAGGAGGCTTATGCGGGCACGCCGATTGAAGGCTGGATGCCGTGGGACGTGCAGCAGGACATGGCGCAGTCGAAGGAGCAAAAGGCCGACATGGATCGAAGCGCGCAGCGGCAACTGGATGGCAAGGGCGAAAGCCGCGAGAAGTCGCTAGCCACATTCCAGAGCGAACTCGCAGATTACAACGCCAAGGTCGCCGCAGGAGAGACCATGAAGAACAGAGCGCGGGCGCTGCAACCTCCCTCCATCACCAAGCCCGCCGACTTGGGGAATCAGTATCCGGCCAATATCTTCAACGGCATGATCTATCCCATCCGGCCTTATGGAATCAAAGGTGCCATCTGGTATCAGGGCGAGCGCAATTCCAAGACCGCGCCCCAAGCCGTTGCCTATGGCGAACAACTGAAGCGACTCATCAGCTACTATCGTTCGTCATGGCATGAACTCTCCGGCGGCAACGTCTCGAAAGACTTCCCGTTCTTCTTCACGCAGTTGCCCAGTTGGGAGGCGCCGCAGACGCAGCCCGTCGAGGGCGTCGAGGCCACCTGGTCGGTCAACCGCGAATCCATGCGACTCGTCAGCATGGAGATGCCGCATACCGGCATGGCGGTCGGCATTGACTGCGGCGATCCCGTTGCCCTGCATCCGCAAAACAAGAAGCCCATCGGCATCCGCCACGCCTATCTCGCGCTCAAAGAAGTCTATGGCAAAGACATCGTCCCCTGCGGCCCGCGCTATCTCAGCCAGAAGATCGAAGGCAGCAAAATCGCCCTCGAATTCGACAGCATCGGCAGCGGCATGATGGCCGCCAAGCCCGGCAAGCTCGACGCTTTCGCCATCGCCGGAGCCGACAAGAAATGGCATTGGGCCGAGGCCGAGATTGCAGGAAACAAGGTCATCGTTTCATCCAAAGAAGTGCCATCTCCCGTGGCCGTCCGCTACGCTTGGGCGATGAATCCTTCGCAGCGCAATCTGCTCTACAACAAGGAAGGTCTTCCCGCCTCACCCTTCCGCACCGACACCTGGCCGCTCTTCGATCCCAACGACCCCGCCGTGCGCGTGGAGAAACCCGAAAAGACCGACGAAGCCCGCGATGCCAAAAGGAACTTCAAAGACTGGGAGCGGCCCAAGATGACGCAGTAGCTCGCCCAACTCCAATACTCTCACGCACACCGACGATGAAACCGTTCCTTGTTCTCCTCGCATCTCTACTGCCATTAGCCGCGCTCCGCGCCGCCGAGCCGCCACTCAACGTATTGCTCATCACCGCTGACGACCTCGGCTATGAGGCGATGGACTTTCTGGATGGCAAGGTGCCGGGCGTCACACCGAATCTCAGCAAGCTAGCTTCCGAGAGCCTTAGCTTTCAGCATGGCTTTGTGAACGCTGCGATTTGTTGTCCAAGCCGCAGCATCATCGCCACGGGACGCTATGGGCATAACAGCGGGCTGTTTGGGTTTAACAAGCTGACCAAGCCGATCCCCACGGTGTTCGGCACGTTTCAGAAGGCGGGTTATCTCACTGGCGTTCTCGGCAAGGTCAGTCACTCCACGCCTGATGCGGCGTTCAAGTGGGACTATATGCACGACTACGCGGAACTCGGCGCGGGTCGCAGCCCGACGAAGTATCACGACTTCGCGCAGGAGTTCTTCGCCCGCTGCATGCAGGAGAACAAACCCTTTTATTTCATGGTCAATTCCCATGACCCGCATCGCCCGTTCTACGATCCCAAGGGGCGTGGCAAGAATGGCGAAGAAGTGCCGTCGCGGATCTTCAAGCCCGAGGAGATGATCATCCCCAGCTACCTCGCTGACCTGCCGAAAGTCCGCGAGGAATACTCGCATTACTTCAACTCCGTGCGCCGTCTCGACGATACCGTGGGGCGCGTGCTCCAGGCGCTCGATGCCTCCGGGCTCGCCAGCCGCACGCTCGTCGTCTTCATCACCGACAACGGCTCAGCATTTCCCTTTGCCAAGGCGAACACTTATCTCGCGAGCAATCGCACGCCCATGCTCGTGCGCTGGCCGGGCATCACCAAACCCGGCTCGGTGGACAAAACGCACTTCGTCTCCGAGGTCGATTTCTTCGCCACCTTCATGGACGCCACGGGCCTGCCCATGCCCAGCGGACTCGACGGACGCTCGATGGTCCCGCTCCTCAAAGGCGGCGAGCAAGACGGACGCGATGTCGTCTTCACCCAGATCGACTACACCATCGGCGGCCCGCCCAAGCCGATGCGTTGCGTGCAAGACGCGCGCTACGGCTACATCTTCAACGCCTTCTCCGACGGCAAATTCAAATACAAGAACAACAACGAAGGCCTGACCTTCGCCGCGATGGAGGAAGCCGGCAAAACCGATCCCGCCATCCAGGCGCGCGTGGACATGTTCCGCTATCGCGTGCCGGAGGAGTTCTATGACCTCGAAAAAGATCCCGGCTGCACGAACAACCTCATCCAGGACCCGAAGCATCAGGCCCTCGTGAAGAAGTATCAGGACCGCCTGCGCCAATGGATGATCGAGACCCACGACCACTGCCTCGCCGCCTTCGATGTCCGCGAAAATCCCGCGCAGCTCGCCAAAGCCGTGGCCAACTACCCGGTGCTCGACAAATCGGGCGGCACCGCCACCGAATCTGGCGAGAAACCCGAAGCCGAACCCGCTGCAACTGACGACAAAGCCGCGAAGCGCAAAGCCAACCGTGCGATGAAAAAGGAAGCCGCAGCGAAGGACGCGAAATGACGAAACCCAATCTGATACCCGCTATGAGAATCCATCCCACTCTCTATTTTCTGCTGACGCTCACCTTCGTGAGTGGCGGCTTTCATCTTCAAGCCGAGCAGCCCAGCAACGGCCTCGCGCCCGAGGTGCCGGGGCTGAATCTGAAGGACAAGCTCTACCAGCTTGAGGCCAAGTTGCCGGACCTGGAGAAGCCTTTCATCAGCGCCGCCCCGACGGACAAGAAGGACGGGCTCCTCGTGGGGCAGTTGGGTGTCGATGGCGGGGATCGGGCGGCGATCGAAGCCTTCGCCAACGAGCTCGCAGCGGCGGCGAAGGACGAGAAGGCGGGGAATGTGGACAGCATGCTCATCGGCTATCGCGGCAAGCTGATCTTCGAGTCCTACTATCGCCGGGGACGCGCGAATTTTCCGCATTACCAGATGTCGATCACGAAGTCCTACACGGCTCTGGCGATTGGGCGCGCGATTCAGCTCGGCCTGCTGAAGATGGAAGACCTCGACAAGCCCGCGATCACCTTTCTGAAAGAGCTGGACACCACGAAGCTCGTCGCAGGCGCGGACACGATCACGCTCGCGCAGGCGATGCAGATGAGTTCCGGCATCCGGCTCGCGGACGAGAAGGCGAAGGAGCTGATGAAGAATCCCGCGCAGCTCAAGGGGCAGGCGGAGATTCAGGCGTATCTGCAATTCAGCGATCCGATCCCCGCGATGCCGCGCCAGTTCAAGTATCAGGAGCCCGACACGGCCATCGCGATGCAAGTGCTGAACGCCGTCGCGCCCGGCGGCGCGGAGGAGTTCATCAAGACCGAACTGCTCGGGCGCATGAGCATCACGCAGTATCATTGGGAAAGCGCCATCAGCGGCCTGCCGAAATCCGCCGCCGGCAGCAGCATCCTGTCGCGCGACATGCTGAAATTCGGCCAACTCATCCTCAACAAAGGCAAGTGGAACGGCCAGCAGATCATCCCCGAAGCCTTCCTCGTGCGCGCAACCACTCCGAGTCAGGTCAACGAGCACTACGGCTTCTTCTGGTGGGTCGATGATTTCCCCGTGGGCGGCAAGACCTACCACAGCTTCCAAGGCCGCGGCGCAGGCGGACAGTTCATCTTCATGTTCCCCGAACTGGACCTAGTCGCAGTCATCACCTCCCACAACAAAGGCATGGGCGACATGCTGAAGAACCTGCCGCAGCGCATCATTCCGGCTTTCGTCCAAAAATAGTGCCCGCAAGGACCTCGCCGCACCCGTCGGTAAGATCACGCTCGGCACCTTCGGTGGCGCGGAAGGCACCGTGGAAAGCATGAAGGCCGACAAGCTGAAATCCATCTGGCGGGAGAAGGTGGATACGTTGAGGTATTCAAGACGGGAGTAGATGACTCGGGTCTCGCGTGCTGTTTCTTTTTGCATTTGGTGTTACTTTTTGTATAGTATACCATCATGATTGAACGGCCCTATTGGCTCCAACGACTACAAGCCTCGTGGAAGGAAGCGCCCATCGCGTGGCTGTGTGGCGTGCGACGTGTCGGCAAAACGACGCTGGCAGAGAGCCTGGGAGCGGACCGTGTGCTTTACCTCAATTGCGACCTGCCTTCGACGGAGGAGGTCATCGCTGACCCCGAGTTGTTCTATCGCGGTTGTCGCAAGCCAGTGGTGATCTTTGATGAGATTCATCAGCTCCGTGATCCAGCGCGGGTGCTGAAGATCGGAGCGGATGCGTTCCCGAAACTCAGAATTCTTGCCACGGGATCGTCCACTCTCGCCGCGAGCAAGAAGTTCCGCGATACGCTCACGGGACGGAAGCGATTGGTTCACCTCACGCCGGTGCTTTGGGATGAACTGGACGCGTTCGACGTGTCGCTTCAGCAACGGCTGTTCCATGGCGGTCTCCCGCCCACCCTGCTGGCGGAGTCAAAGAAGCCATCGTTCTATCGTGAATGGCTGGACTCATTCTTCGCCCGGGACATCCAGCGACTGTTCGGCTTCCGCGACATGAACCGCTTCAATGCGCTCTTTGAATACCTGCTCAAGCAAAGTGGCGGCCAGTTCGAGGTGACAAAGACGGCCACAGCACTCGGCATCACGCGGCCCACGGTGGAAAGTCATGTGAGCGCGCTGGAGATCACTCAGGCGATGACGCTAGTGCGCCCCTTCCACGGTGGCGGGCTGAACGAACTGGTGAAGCAGCCGAAGATCTACGCCTTCGACACCGGCTTCGTGAGTTTCGCTCGCGGCTGGGACCCGCTGCGCCAGGATGATTTCGGCCTGCTCTGGGAGCATCTGGTGCTGGAGCATCTGCAAGCGCACTTCCCAGACACACCGCCGCTCTACTGGCGAGACAAACAGGGGCACGAGATCGATTTCGTGATCCCACGGCAACGCGATGCCGTGGACGTGGTCGAGTGCAAATGGAACAGTTCCGCCTTCGATAGCTCCAGCTTGACCGTCTTCCGCAGTTTCTATCCGAAAGGCCGGAACTATCTCGTCGCGCCTTCGATGGCACCGGCCCACACAAAACGCTTTGGTTCCCATGAGGTGATGGTCTGCAATCCGTCGGCACTCAATCCGTAAAGATTCTCTACTCCGACCAGCGATGAACTTGATGCGCGAACTCGCGCGCGCGGAGCCGATGCACAGCCAGCCGAGCCGACCTGGCCGGAACGGGGCCCCACCCTTCTCCCGCCGATTTTCTGCGAAACTCAGCGGGGGATGATCAGGCGGTATTCGGACAGCGTGCGGGTGAGGTAGTAGCGGTTGGGGAAGCCGCATTCCTCGGCGATCTGTTCGATGTTGTGATCGGTGTGCCGTAGCAGCACCATTGCGTGATTGAGGCGCAGTTCGATCAGATAGCGCATGGGTGGGAAGCCCAGCTCGGCGGCGAAAAGGTGCGCGAGGGTTCGCGCACTGGTGCCAGCGGTCCGTGCCAGTTCTGCCAGCGTGATTTTGTCCCGAAGATGTTCATGGAGATGCGCGACACAACGCGCCAGCTTGGCGTCAGACCTTGATGACTGAAACTCTGGCAGCGCCATCCGCAGCGAAAGCAGCGCGAGTTCCAGCGACTCCAATAAATGGCTCTCCTCTCGCCGATCTCGCCGCGTATCTTGAGACCTACACCAGCAAATCCAAATGAACTCACGCCTGCCAGCATTGATCCGGATTCTTGTCATGCTCGGGCTGGCGGTCTTTGGCCCGCTGCATGGCGAGGAGATATTCGCGACGACGAAGCTCGACGTGATTTACAAAACTACGGAGCAAGGGCCGCTCAAACTCGACCTGCATTATCCCGCTGCACCAAAGGCAGGCGACAAATTCCCGCTCGTCGTCTTCACGCACGGCGGCGGCTGGTCGGCGGGCAACAAGACCATCGGTGATCGCGGCGTGCGTTTCCTCGGCGTGAGCGCGCTCAATGCGCAGGGCTTCTGCGTTGCGTCGGTGGACTATCGTCTTTGCACGAAGGACGGGAAGATCACCATGCGCGATTGTGTCATCGAATCGAAGGACGCGCTGCGCTTTCTGGTGAAAAACGCGACGCAATTCTCCGTGGATGCCGACCGCGTGTTCACCTTCGGGGATTCCGCCGGCGGTCATCTCGCGCAGATGCTTCTGCTCTCGCCGCCCGATTCCTTTCCGGGCGATCCTGCGCTGGCTGATGCGAAGTATCGCCTCATCGCCGGCGTGTCGTGGTATGGCCCGTGTGATTTTGAAAAGACGGACCTCTTCAACGGTCCGGGTCAAACCGGCGTTCGCGATCGCTTCGGCGCGCGCATCATCAGCGCGAATGCCGATGCGGAGACAAAGCTCGCCGCTTACCGCGAAGTGAGTCCCGTGAACTATCTCAAGCCGGGCGGCCCGCCGATGCTCATGATGCAGGGCGACAAAGATGCGACCATTCCGGTGCATCACGCCCGCTATATGAAGGAACGCGCCGACGCTGCGAAAGCGCCGGTGGAAATCCTCATCATCGAGAACTCCGCGCACAACTGGAACCCAACCGGCGGCGCTCTGCGGCCTTCGTTGGATGAGATCATGACGACCACTGCCGCATTCATGAAACGTCACCTCGACCGCAGTTTGAAAAAATGAGGACCATCACATTCATTGCAGCGCTCCTGCTCGCATCGCTCCCGAATGTCCAAGCCGCGGATGCGCCCAAACCCAACATCGTATTCATCTACGCCGACGACTGGGGCTGGGGCGATCTGTCCTGTCACGGCAACACATGGTTGAAAACTCCGCGCCTCGACAAGCTGGCCAGTGAGGGGATTGATTTTCAGCAGTTCAATGTGCTCAGTCCGGTGTGCTCGCCCAGTCGCGCCGCGGCCATGACGGGGCGTTTTCCGGGGCGCTTCGGAATCAATACGGTCTTCGGTGTCGGCAAGCCTCCGGAGATGCCGGACTGGTTGGACCCCAAGGCACCCACGACACCACGCTTGCTCAAAGCAGCGGGCTATCGCACGGGGCACCTTGGCAAATGGCATCTCGGGGAGGGGAAACCGACCATGGCGGACTACGGCTTCGACGAGTCGGCGGTCTATCACGGGCCAGGGCCGAAAGTCGGACCCTCAGGGAACGATATTCCCAACCGGGCGGCGAAGTTCATCGAGGCGAACAAAGACCGTCCGTTCTACGTGAACGTGTGGCTGCATGAGAGCCATCTGGCCCACAGCCCGTCGGACGAATCCATGGCGCGGTGGAAACATCTCGACCCCCGGCAACAGGTCTATGCGGCGGTCATCACCGACGGCGACAACAAGGTCGGCATGATCCTCGATGCGCTGGAGCGCTGCGGAATCGCGCGGAACACGCTTGTGGTTTTTTCCAGCGATAACGGACCGGCGAAACTCAAGGAGGGCGACAAAGGCGACCCCGGCAAGTATCGCAGTCACTACAATGTCGGTGAAACCGGCGGCCTGCGGGGACAAAAGACCAGTCTTTTCGAAGGCGGCGTGCGTGTGCCGTTCATCGTGCGGTGGCCGGGCCATGCTCCGGCCGGCCTGAAAAACGACGCCACCGTCCTGGCGGCGGTGGATTTGCTCCCCACCTTCTGCGCCGCTGCCGGAGTTACTCCCCCGACCGATGCCAATGGCGACGGCGAAAATATGCTCCCGGCTCTCAAGGGCGAATCCATCCAGCGCACCCGGCCCATTTTCTGGCGGATCAACGGCAACAAGAAGGACCCCAACTTCTGGCCTGATCTGGCGGTGCGAGATGGCGATTGGAAACTGGTGACGACCTTCGACGGCCAGAAGGTCGAACTGCACAACTTGAAATCGAACCGCGCTGAAGACGTCGCCAAAGATCAGTCGAAGGATCATCCCGAAATCGTCGCGCGCCTGAAAAAGCAGGCACTCGATTGGAATGCGACGCTGCCCAGCAAGGCAGATCCCGCTTGCGTGAGCAAAGACCAAGGCACCGGTTCCGAGAAGCGTTCTCAGGAAATCGAAAGTCCAACGCCAACGGCAAAAGCGCCAGTTAAAGATCGCAACGTGCCTTTCAATCGTTGGGACACGAACAAAGACCACCTGCTCTCGCTTGCCGAATATCAGGCCGGACTCAAAGGCCAGGACTACCTCGAAGCCCGCTTCAAGAGTTTCGACGCGAACGCCGACGGCAATCTCACGCGCGAAGAATTCGTGAAGTGAAATTCCCTGCCAATGGCCATGCTCACGGCGAAGAATTCCAACCACTGGAGAATTCCCTCTCGAAGGCATCCAGTGCTTGGAACGGATTGACCAACCATAGGAAACCCATCCTCATCCTCCTCACCGTCCTGCTGCTCGCGCCGCTGGCCGCACTGCACGCCGCCGACAAACCCGAGGGCAAGCTCTCCTCTGGCGAGTATTTCATCCGGCAATCGTGGTCGCAGGAGCAGGACTTTCCGCGCCCTTACCATGTGAACGTGCCAGCGAACCTCGGCAACCGGAGGCTGCCCGTCTTGATCTTTCTGCACGGCAACGGCGGCAACGCCCGGAGCGCGATGAGCGGATTCCTGAAGCAGCACCCAACGATGGCGGCGCGCTATGTGATGGTGTTTCCGGACGGCTATCTGAACAGTTGGAACATCTCGGCCGAACGATCGAAGGCGGACGATCGACTGTTCATCGAAGCGATCATCGAAAAGCTCGCCGCTAGCGACAACGTCCAGCCGGACCAGTTCACCATCATGGGCAATTCGAACGGCTCGGCCTTGGCGAATCAGCTGGCCATCGAGAGTCGCTTGCCGAACATCCGCAACTACGTGATGGCCGTCAGCCCGCTCAACGTCCTGCAACACGACGGGCAGAACTTCAAATCCAAGGGCGGTGACAACAGCTACCAGACCGTCGCGACACCCCGGACCGGCGCACGCATCATGAACATCTCGGGAACGGAAGATCGCCTGATTCCGTATCACGGCGGACCTTCCCCGGTGATACCCGCGAAGAACGGCAAGCTCGGTTTCATCGCAGCGGAGGAGTCCATTTTCCTGTGGGCCAAAGCGATGGGATACCAAGCCGGGAAACTGGAAAAGCCCAGCAGCGCCGCTGGCAAGCTGGAGATATTCAGCTACCTCGACGGCGCGATCGTTCACTTCAAGGTTCTGGGCGAAGGTCACGGCGCGGCTGGTGCGATCGATGAAGCAACGCTGTTGCGCTTTTTGGAAACCGAGCGATGAGCGAAACCCACTGACCCATTCTGAAAACCATGAAACCCACCCTCACCGTTGCCTGCATCATTTTGAAGTCAGTTTGGCAGGCTGTTTGCCGACCGTTTTGTGAATCGCTTCGTCGGCTATCTTCGCTGCGCTACGGTTCCCTTCGGTCGGCTCTCACCGCCCTTCTGCTCGGACCGCTGGCCGCGCTGAACGCATTCATCCAGTGGGGCGATGCAACGGATAGTGAATGAGTCCATTCGGGTTAAATCAATCGCACGCACAAATTCAACACCCCATTCGCCTCCCATGACACTGCTTTTTCAAACAACGACCCAACGGACGCATTCACCGCAACCTGTTGGATTTTGCACCCTGACCCCGGTTCCCTACGCCGAAGCGGCCGGGATGCCTGCGGAGAAGATGCCGGAGGTCATCGTCACCGAGGAAAGCACTGCATCGCTCTACAACACGCCCGAACTCGTCAGCGAAGTGCGCCGCAGCCTGGAGTCCGTCGTCGGCGCTGAGAATCTTGTCACCGTGGACCCCACGATGGGCGGCGAGGACTTTGCCGAGTTTGGCATCACCAAAGAGAAAGTCCCGCTGTGCATGTTCCGCCTTGGCACGCAGTCGCCTGAAGACATCGCCAAGGCAAAAGCCGAAGGCAAGCCGCGCCCTTCGCTGCATTCCCCTTTCTTCAAACCCGTGCCCGAACCCACCATACGCACCGGCGTGCAAGCGATGACCACCGTGCTGCTCGACCTCCTACAGAAGCGGTGATCATCCGCACGGCCGCATCAGCCTCGACTGGCTGCGGCAGCCGTAAACTCGACTCCATTTTTCTCATTCGATTCCACCCAAACCAGACTCATGAAACTCACACTGCTCCTGCTCCTCCTCTCCGCCACCCTGCACGCCACGGAGTTCTTCGTGAACAAGCAGGGCCTCGACTCGAATGCGGGCACGAGCCGCGCGGCGGCGTTCCTCACGATTCAAAAGGGCGTGGATGCTTTGCAGCCGGGAGACACGCTCTCCATCGGGCGCGGCGAGTATGCGGAAGCCGTCGCGAGGAAGGGGCTCGGCGGTGCGGAGGCGGTGACGATCATTCGAGCGGAGATGCGGGGCACGGTGTTGCTGCGCGGGGATGTGGATGCGCCGGTGTTCAAGCCGGTGGCGGGGACGCGGCAGACTTTTGTGGCGGATTTCAAATGGGCGGCGCAGGCAGTGTATGAGGTCGATACCTGGTCGCGGATGGGGGAGCGCGCGACGTTGGCCGAGGTGGAGTTTCAGCCGGGCAGCTACTTTTATGATGCGGCAGCGGGGCGGCTCTATGTTTCCAGCACGGACTTGCGCTCCGCAGAGCAGCATCGTTACAGCGTGCCGGTGCTGGGTCGTCACGGTCTGGAATTGGAGAAGCCGGTGCGCGTGGTGCTGGATGGCATCGCCGTGCGCGGGTTCGAGAGCGGCGGGATGGCCAGTTCGCGGACGTTGTTTGGCACTTGGGGCATTATCTTTCTCGGTGCCCGCGACTGCATCATCCGCGACTGCACGGCTTTCCTGAATGGTGGAGGCATCTGCATCGCCAGCGAGGGCGAAGGGGGCAATCTGGTCGAGGGTTGCACGGGCTATGGAAACAGTTCGCCGCACAACACCTCCGAGTGCGCGGGCGTGCTGCTGTATCAAAGCAAGAATGACGTGGCGCGAAACTGCGTGGGCTATCGCTCCATCGGCGTCGGCGTGCGGATCTACGGGCTCGCGGCAGAGCATGGACTGATCGATCACTGCTTGGGCTGGGGCAATGAAGGGCCGGACGTGGGCATCAAATCCGGCAAGGCGGAAACGTGCGCGACGAAGAACTCGGTGGGGCTCGGATACTTTCCGGTGCGCAATGTCTCGAACTCCATCCTCGGCGGTCCGAACATCTATGTGCCTGACGACCAGATCACCAAAGACAACATCCTCCTCCCGGCTGAGCGCGTGAATCGCGACCAGGAGTTTGCCGATCCGCTGAACTTCGATTTCAGGCTGCAATCAACCTCAGCAATGCGCAACTCGGCGCCGGATGGGAAGGATCGCGGGCCGTTTCCCTTCCAGGCGAATGTGTTTTTCGTGAAGCCGAACGGCGATGACGCGGCGGATGGGCTGTCGATGACGGGAGCGTGGAAAACGCTGGCCCGCGCGGTGCAGAACGTGCGTCCCGGTGATACGGTGTATTTGGAGCCGGGTGTGTATGAGGGGCCGGTGACGATCCGTGCGGGAAAGGCAGGCGCTGCGCCGGTCTCATGGCGTGGGCGGGGTGCGGGAAAGGTCGTCATCGCCGATGGCTTCCACATTGAAAACAGCACCGGCGTCGAGTTCGAGCGGCTGCACTTTTCAGGAGCCGTCATCGCCAGCGCGAGTGAGGGCGTGCGCTTTCACAACTGCCGATTCACGGGCAAAGACACCAGCCTGTCTGTCAGCAAGGTCGCAGCCTTGAAGGTCACTCACTGCGAGTTCACCGGGTTTGCCGGGGCGGCACTCCGTCTCGACGAATGCCAGCAGGCGCACCTCAGCAGCAATCTCTACGACAACCGAACCGCGCCTGCGGTCGAGATTCGTGGCGGCACGCCGAAAGATCGCGCGATCCGATACAGCGACTACCACAGCTACGCCGATGCAGCGCGCGCATGGAAGTTCGGTGACGGCGTGATGTCCATGGTCCAGGTCCAGCAGACTCAGGATACCTACTCGCGCGCGATTCACCCGACCTTTGCGGTCGAAGAAAGCACGCCTTACTTGAGCAATCCCGCGTCTTTCATGGGACTCGGCGCACTCGGTCAGAGCATCGGGTTTCACCAGGACCGCATGTCGAACACGCTGGAGATGACCGCGCCGGTGCTGCACTCGGTGGGCACGACGACGGCGAATATCGAATGGCACGTCACGCACGGTGCCGTCTGCGAAGTGGCCTGGGGCGACACGCCGGAGTGCGCCAATCGCGTGAAATTCCACGTCGGCGTCACCACCGACAATCATCGGAGCTTCAGCCTCACGGGCTTGCAGCCGGGCAAAAAGTATTACTTCCGCATCGTTGGCCTCTCCGCGGCGAATCCGTTTGATGGCAAAGGCAAGCCGGAGGTCATCGACCCGCAATACGGCGCGATTTCCTTCACCACCGAACGCGAGCAACCCGCCGCGAAAACCTACTACGTGGCGACCGATGGCGATGACGCAAACTCCGGCCTGGAGCGGGGCCTGGCGTGGCGCACCGTCGGCCACGCTGCTTCCCGCATCCGCGCGGGAGATACCGTCTTGATCGTCGGCGGCACCTATTCCGAAAAAGTGCGCGTGCGCGTGTCGGGCGACAAGGGACTGCCGATCCGCTTCAAGTCCATGCCGGGAGAAAGGGTCATCTTCGACGGCAACGAAAGGCGCCTGGATGCCGCCTGGGTCATCAACGGCAAAACGAACATCGAGATGGATGGCTTTTACTTCCGGCAGATCGGCCTGCAAGGTGGCGGCAACAGCGGTTCGCGCGTGGTGAATGTCAGCCACAGCACCGATGTCAGCATCCGCCGCTGCATGTGGGACGGCTATGGCAAAGGCTACGCGCCGGGCTTTGTCTGCGCGTGGAACAGCGAGAACCTGCGCATCTCGAACTGCGTAATCGCCCGTGGTTTCGATGGCCTGGAAGTCACGAACTGTCCGGGCTTCATCCTCGAAAACAATGTCTTCGTCTGCAACCTCATCCAGGCCACCAAACTCGCCACCAAGGCCACGGTAAGGAACAACATTTTCACCGACAGCATCCCCACCAAGGTCAAAGTGCCTCTGCAACAGTATGGCACCCAGACCGGCATCGAGGATCACAACAACTGCTACTTCCTTCGCGCGCCCGACGAAGAACGCCAGCTCTTCTGGGTGCTCAACTTTTCCGAAGGCGGCAAGAACCTCGGCCACACCCGCATGAGTCTGGCGGACTACGATCGGCGCGTCCGCTCCACCCGTTCGATCATCGCCGATCCGAAGTTCCCCGCGATCCAGAAACTCGATCCCGCCAAGGTCGCGAAGTTCCCCATCGACTCGCTCGTCAGCCCTTTCGACTTTCAGGATGTCTTCGCCACGAATCCCGAAGTCGCGAAGCGCGGCATGGGCCTGCAACCGGAAGCGTTCGCGGACATGGGCAAAAAGTAGAAAGCGCACCCCCATGAACACACGACGCCAATTCATCGCCACCATGGCTGCATCCGCTGCGGCTTCATCGCCCATCGGCGCGCTCGCCGCAGAGCCGAAAGCCGCGCCGAAGAACAGCACCTCGCTTTCGGGAAGAAACGGGCCGGAGTTTGGATCCGTGAATGCGGTGATCCAGAAGCTCAAAGGAGGGCCGGATCTGCCGTTGTCGTTTCTGCACCGCGATCACCACGACCTCGCTGCATGGAAGGCCAAAGGTCGCGCGAAGATGTTGGAACTGCTGCAATACGCGCCCGCGAAGTGCGACCCGAATGCGGAGGTCGTCTCGCGCAAGGACTGCGGCGACTACATCCAGGAGGAGGTGCGCTTCAACACCACGCCGCTGTTTCGCGTGCCCGCGACCGTCTTGATTCCAAAGAAGGCCAAGCTGCCCGCGCCTGCCGTCGTCGCGCTTCATTCCCACGGCGGCTACTACATGTGGGGCCGCGAGCGCGAGGTCGAGACGAGCGACGCGATTCATCCGACGCTCAAAGAAATGCGCGAGCGCGGCTACGGCGGCAAGGCCTACGGCATCGAGCTGGCGCGGCGCGGCTACGTCGTCATCGCCATCGACATGTTCTACTGGGGCGAGCGCCGCGTCGTGCTCGACGATGATCCGCCCGAGTGGAAAGCGCGTTTGCTCACGCTCAGCGATGAGCAAGTGAAGGCCTATCACACCCGCTGCAACCGCGATGAGGAAATCATGGCGAAGACCCTGTATTGCGCCGGGGTGAGTTGGGCGGGAATCATCGCGTGGGACGACATCCGCACCGTGGACTACCTCGTCACGCGGCCCGATGTGGACCCAAACCGCATCGCCTGCGTCGGCCAAAGTGTCGGTGGCCTGCGCAGCTCCTATCTCGCCGCGCTGGATGATCGCATCAAGGCGGCCGTCGTGAGCAGTTGGATGTGCTCCTTTCCCAATCAGCTCGCGGCGCACATCCGCGGCATCGGTTTCACCAAGATCATCCCCGGCATCTATCACCACATGGATCATCCCGACATCGTCTCCCTCGCGATGCCGAAGCCCCTCATGGTCATCAACGGCTCACAAGACCGCCTCTTCGAACTCGCCGGTGTCCACGCCTCTCACGAAAAGATCGCCCAGTGCTACGCCAAAGCGGGAGTGCCCGAGCACTTCAAGAGCATCATCGAAGACGCCCCGCACCAATTCAACGCCGCGCGCCAGGCGGATGCTTGGGCGTGGTTTGAGAAGAGGGTGTGAAGCGCCAACCGCAAAACCTATGAGCAATCGGAACCCCGCCTCACCATGAAACCCACCCTCACTCTCGTCACTGCCCTGCTGCTCGCTCCGCTGGCTGCCCTTAAGGCCGCCGATTTCGACATCACGAAGTTCGGCGCGACGCCTGATGATGCCACGGATGATACGCTCGCGATTCGCTCGGCCATGGAGGCCTGCGGGAAAGCAGGCGGCGGCACCGTCGTGGTGCCAAAGGGCGTGTTCATCGTTTCGCGGCAGAAGAGCGAGACGCCGATCCTGAGCATCCCATCGAAGACCACGGTGCGCGGCGAGGGCAACGGCTCGGTGCTGAAGTTCGACGCGAAGGCGAACCAATCGAACTTCTGGCGCATGCTTGGCTCCATCGAAGATTGCTCGGACATCATCATCCGCGATCTGCATCTCGACGGCGCGAACACGCATCCGGGCTACGTCAAAGGCAAGACGCCCGAGCAGAATCACGGTGTCTTCTTTTACCGCAAAGGTGGGCGCATCGAGCGCGTGACGGTGCAGGATTGCCTGATCGAGAATTTCACGGGTGACTGCGTGGCATTCTCGCAGGGCTGTCGTGGCTTCGTGATTCGCAACGTCACGGTGAGGAACTTCATCCGGCAGGGCATCCAGATGGGCGGCGGCAAAGGCGACGGCGCTCATCTCGTCACCGGCTGTCGCGACTTT
>BJHT01000065.1 GCA_014193395.1 Verrucomicrobiota bacterium | reverse complement strand
CTGCGCCGTTGCGGCGCTCGGGTTTTCCTCACGTCGTCTCCAGCAAGGTGGAGCAACAAAAAAGGCCGCCGATGAGGCGGCCCTTGTGTTGTCTGCAGGCGGGGAGAGCGGACGTCGCCGCCGTTTATTTTCCGAAGGCCGGGTGGTTCTTGCGTCCGGCGGATTCCAGCAGCGCGAGGAGGTCGAGGATTTCTTCCTGTGAGAGGATGTTGATTAGGCCCTCGGGCATGGGCGAAATCTTCGAGAAGCCGCGGGATTTGATGTCCGATTTTTTCACCGTGATGCGGTTGTTGGGTTCGAGGGGATTGGGGACGAGGACCAGCTTGTCTTTTTGTTCGTCCACCATGCGGCCGGTGACGTCGTCTCCGTTTTTCAGGACGACGGTGGTGTTCTGGAATTGCTCGGAGACGACCTTCGAGGGTTCGGTGATGGATTCGAGAATGTCGCGGCGACTGAAGCGCGAGGCGACCGCGGTGAGGTCGGGGCCGGTGCCGCCGCCTTCATTGCCGAAGCGATGGCAGGCAAGGCACTGCGCATCCGCAAAGGCCTGGCGGCCTTTCTCGTAGCTGCGTCCTTTGCCGGCTTGGTCGAGCAGCGGAAGCAGATCGGCGGTCTTCCATTCCTTCAGGAACGGGCGCGCGCGGGGCTTCGGGAATTCGCTGGCGGCGCGTTTCGGATTGGCGGGCGCGGCGGAGTTGGCGGCGAGGATGATGGGCGCGAGTTCGGCGCGCTCGGCGTCGCTGAGATTTTCCACGGCTTCCTTGCGGAAGTTCTTGAGGAAGTTGTTGAAGCTCGCGCCGTCGCCGTAGGGCCGGCCGGCTTCCTCGAACCAGCGGGTGACGTAATCGGGATGCGTGAGGCCGGAGCGGTCCATCGTGAAGTAGGCGAAGTAGGCCTTGCGCTGGTCCATGGTCCAGCCCTTGGCCGTGCGGACGTGGAAGACGTAGTGGATCAGGTCTTCCTGCGTCTTCAGCGTGTTCATGTGGGCGAGGGTTTTGCTGACGATGTCGGGCGCGCCGAGGGCGATGAGGATTTGCACGATCTCGCGGTTCATCATTTCGCTTTTGCCGGGGAATTGCGGGCTGAGTTTGGCGATGGCCATTTGCGCGAGTTCGGCCGCGGGCTTGCCTTGGCGGACGATGCTCAACTGGATGACGCGCAGTTTGGTGAGCGCCTCTTCCTCGGTGAGCGAGGCGAGCGGGAAGTTGGCGAGCGTTTTGAAAATGTCGGCCTGCGTCTCGGGGCCGCTGGTGCGGGCGAGCGCGAGCAGCGCGGTGAGCGCGGCCTTCGGGCGTTTTTCGGCGAGGGCGCGGTCTTTCCACGCGGCGACGGGCTGCCACTCGAGGGCGATGCGCGCGGCGTAGCGCAGGTAGCGGTCGGGGCTGTCGAGGTGCGCCCACGCCGCTTCGACGGCCTTGGCGTCTTCGCGGCCGTGGAAGGCTTCGAGTTCGTGGCGGATTTTGCGGGCTTCGGCACCGGCGGTTTCCGCGGGCGCGGGTGCGGTGCTTTCGGAGCCGGTGTAGGTGACGCGGTAGAGGCCGGACTGCACACCGCGGCCGCCGATGGTGAAATACATCGCGCCGTCATTGCCGATCACCAGGTCGGTGACGTTGAGCGGGCGCTTGGGTTCGCCGGGTTTCGCGAGGCCGAGCGGGCAGACGAAATTCTCGAACTTCCCGGTGTAGCTGGAGCCGTCCGGGGTTAGGTGGACGGCCATGATGCGGCCGTAGGTCCAGTCGAGGATGTAAAGGGCGCGCTGGTATTTGGCGGGGAATTTCGCGCCGGTGCCGAACTCGATGCCGGTGGGGCAGCCGACGCCGATCTCGGTCGAAGGCAGGCTGTCGGCGTAGTACATCGGCCATTTGCCGGTGCCAGAGCGCCAGCCGGATTCGCCGCCGCTGATGCAGTGATCCACGCGCGTCGGGCGATACCACGGCGTGCCCCAGTCCCATTCCATGTCGGCGTCGTAGGTGAAAAGTTCGCCCTCGGGATTGAACGCGATGTCATAGGGATTGCGGAAGCCGGCACAGAAGACCTCCCACTTCTGACCATCAAAATCCGTGCGCAACACCTGGCCGCCCGGCGCGAGAATGCCGGTGGCGTGACCGTTGCCGTCCCACTGGCGCGGGAGCACGTGGTCTTCGCGGAAGTTCTTGTGCGGCGAGAGCAGGGCGCCCTCGGGGAGTTTGGTGTGGTTGCCGCAGAGTACGTAGAGGCTCTTTTTATCCGGACCGAGAACGACGGCATGAGGGCCATGTTCGCCGCCGCCGGGGATTTTCTTGAGCAATTCGGGCGTGCCGAACGAGCCGTCGGTCTGCTCCTTGAGGCGATAGAGGCCGCTGTCCCACTTGGTGCTGTATTTGTTCACGACGGCGTAGAGCGCGCCGTTGACGTAGAGCAGGCCCTGGCAGTCGTAGAAGGTCTTCGCGAGCATTTCGCGTTTCGCGACCTTGCCGTCCGCGCCGATCGTCACGCGCAGCAGACCGCCTTCCGATCCGCGGCCGAACTGCGGGCTGACAATGAGGCGACCCTGCGAATCCTTGCACATCGTGACCCAGGTGCCTTCCTCGGCGGTCTCGGAGGAATGGAGAAGCTCGACCTTGAAATCAGGCAGCGTGTAGAGCGCCTCGGCGGGCGTGGCCTCGCGTTTGGCGGGCGCGCCGGCCTTCGCGGTCTTGGCGCCGCCACCGCTGAGAATGTCACCCCACGGCGCGGTCCCGAGGCGCGCGACCGATTTGGGTTTGGTCCAGCCCTCGGGCTTGAAGGCGAGCTGCTGCCAGCCGACGACATCTTCGTTGTGCGCAAGCCACGACGTGTCGGTGACGACCGAGGTTTTCTTGCCGTCGGCGTAGGTGATGTCGAGCCGGGCGACGGCCCCGGCGGCGGAGCCGTGATTGAGGCCGCGGATGCCGAGGACGTTGTCGCCGGCGACGAGTTCCGCGGTGACATCGATGCTCACGGGCTGGTCCCACGAGACGATGGTGCCGACGGATTTGGCGTTGAGGAAGACCGTGCCCTCGTCGTCCACGGACGCGCCGAGCGTGGCCTTCTGCACCTTGCCCTCGACCTTGAAAACCTTGCGGAAAAAGCGGCGCTCATTGGTGCCGGGGGCTTTGCCGTTGTTGTGATGCCAGATCCACTCGGGAGTCTGGGCAAGGGCTTGCGTGGCCAGCGTGGCGAACGCGAGGAGGCCGAGGAGGAGTTGTCGGTTCATAAAGAGTGATGGCGAGGTGAGGCGCGGTGGTTGAACAGGTTTGTATCGGGCGCGGAAGTTAATTTTTTCAGCTTGAGCGCGGCAAGTGGAATTCCGGGCGGCACGGGCATCTCATCTCGTGACACCGCCCGGAGTGCGCCCGTCCTCGGGCGCAGCGAGGTGGAGCGTGGTGTGGCGCTGGCAAAATCCAGTGGCAACCGAGCGTGCGGACGTTGCTGCGGCCGGGGACGGCCGCACTCCGCGACGCGGTGTGCGGATGCGCGCGACAGGAGCGCAGGCGGCCCGCCCGCGAGTTCCCGCGGAGGACTTGGAGCGTTCGAAAATCGCCGAACTCGGTGGCGTGGTTGCCGCGAAACGGAATCCACGAAAAATTTCGGGATGGCCTTCAGAAGCCAGCGGCGAAAGTTCAAAGCTCAAAGCCCGAAAGCCCCAGCGAAGCATTCCGACCCCCGACCCCAGACCCCAGACCCACCGACCGCCTCCTTATTTCGCCGCAGCCTCGCCTAACAAGACGTGCGGCGTGCTCACGGTCGCGCGGCGATCGTCGGTGACGGTGAGGAAGTACACGATCGGTCGCGGAGCAGCGGGAAGTTTCGCCGTGATTTTCTGCCCCTCGACCATCGCGTCCACGCTGGTCCATGAACGCTTCTGCCACACGCCCTCGGCCTTCGCGAAATGCAACTGGGCCTTCGTGACGGGCACCGTCGCCTCGAAGTTCGCGCTCACGGTTTCTCCCGTCGTCTGCATTGCGCCGAGGCGGGGCAGGGGAGCGCCGTCGCGCAGGACGCTGTCGGCGAACAATCCGATCTCGATCGGCGCCCAGCCCGCGGGATGCGAATGACGCAGCGTCGGGGTGATGCCGAGCGTCACCGGCGCGGCGGTCACGAGGCGGTAGCACTTCTGATAACTGTCGAGCGGATAGGCGAAGTCCGTCGTGCCGTTGAGAAACAGGATCGGGCAGCTCACGCCCGGAAGGTAAACCGAGGGATCGAAGAACTTCCCCCACCGCGCCGACTGCTCGGGGCCGAGCTTCGCGAACTGCCCGAGCCACGCGCTGTTTTCGCTGAGAAAGCCGCAGCCGTAAACCGGCACCGACACCTTCAAGCGGTCATCCAGTCCGCTCACGATGCACGTCAGATAGCCGCCCCAACTGATGCCCGTGATGCCGATGCGCGCCGCGTCCACCTCGGGCCTGCTGGCCAGCAGCGAATGCCCGCGGATCACCGCCGCGACTGCGTGATAGGTCCACATCTCCTTCGCTTCGGCATCGGTAAACACGCGGAATTTCTCCGTGTCACCCTGGCCCGGACCGCCGTCCGCCAGGCGCTTGCCGTCGGGGCCGACGCCCGCGAGATCCATCGCGAGGGCCGCGTAGCCTCGCTGCGCCCAGAGCGTCGCCCATTCCGCGAACGCCTTCCCGCCGCCGCCATGCACGCAGACCATCGCGGGCAGTTTGCCTTCGCCGCTGTCCGGTCGGGCGTAGTAGGCGAAGACGCGCGTCGGTTTGCCGCCGAACGGTTCGCCCTCGTAAAAAACCTCCTGCACCAGACCCTTGCGCTCGCCCCACGTCGCGGCGGGCTTTTGTTTCAACTTCGCCAAATCCCACGGACCGGTGACACGCTCGGCGGCGCGAGTGGACAACGGAAACGCGAGCGAAAACACCAATGCCGCGAACGAGAGGACGACCGATTTTTTTAGCATCGGCATCGGACCCCGCGGGAGCGGAGGCGATTCAGGCGGAACGCCACGCTTGTGGAGTGCGGGGACTTGTCACCGCTTTTGCGCAGGCGACTTGTCGCCGTCGAGCTTCCGCAGCTTTCCGCACAGGCGGCCTTGCTGGCGCTGGCGCGAGCCGTGAGCGGCCTCGTTTCGCACGCGCGATCTCCGGTGTTCGACGGCGACAAGTCGCCTTGGGAAAGCGGTGACAAGTCCCCGCACTCCAAATTCGCGCCCCTTGCTTGCGCCTGCCACCGAGCCGCTTTCACCAACAGTTCCGTTTGGAATTCCGCCTCACCCACCGCACAGCGCCGCGAGCGTCACATCGCGCAGGCGCGCCCGCACCACATCGGCCTGCTGCAGTTTCTCCGCTGGAAATGTCTGCGCCACCGCCACGCAGCGCATCCCCGCTGCCTTGGCCGCCTGCACGCCGTTGACGGCATCCTCGATCACGACGCACGCCGCGGGCGGCACGCCGAGCTTGGCGGCAGCAGCGAGGAAAATGTCCGGCGCGGGCTTTTTGTTCGCCACGTCCTCGCCGGTCACGATGGCGTCCCACGACGCGGGGTCGAGTTCGATCTGGCGCAGGTTGGCCTCGATCTTCACGAGGTCCGCGCTCGAAGCCACCGCGACCTTGAGATCGGCCAGGCGGCAGTTTTTCACCAGCACATGCGCGCCCGGAAAGCCCTTCAGCGCCCGCGGTACCAGTTCGAGATAAATCTCATACGTGCGCTTCTTTGCCGCCGGACCGTCGAGCGGGAATCCGTATTTCTCCGCCACGCCGCCGATGTAGCGATCCTCGCCCGTCCCGACGAACGGCAGGAAATCTTCCGGCTGCACCGGCAAACCCAGCTCGCGAAACATCGCCACCGCCGCCTGATTGATCAGCGGCTCCGAGTCCGTGAGCACCCCGTCCATGTCAAAAATCACCGCGCGAATCGGCAGCATCGAATTCATGCGGGCAGTATTTCAACCGCCCGGCGTGAGTTCAATGCCGGAGCCGCGCCGGTGCTGGCGCTTCGCACTTTCGGGAGCTGTATCTTATGAAACAACAAAACTGTTCTATTACGAAATACACTCAGGCCGGATTGGCGGTAGAGATCTGGTTCACCCCTTGTAACTGGCATGCGTGCCGACATCCACCGCCCACACCGTGTCCCCATCCACGAAGAAGACCACGCGCAGGTCCGCCCCCACCACGACCGCGTAGATTGTCCGCCGATAGAGCGCCGTCAGCTTGTGGATCTTGTGCGTTCTCGGGCGCGGGGCGAACGGGTTGGCTTTGAAAATTCACCACGCCGCACGAACGGACTCCTTTTGCGATGGGGACAGGGCGTAGAAGTTTTTCCAAAAATCCTCGGTGGTCCGGAATCGGAGGCTCATGGGCGCGCGGGCGGAACCTCATTCAGTGCCGTTTCCATGTCCACGCCGCGGCCCGCCAGCGCGTCGGCCATGCCCCGGCGGAAAGACTCCGGCACCTCCGTGAGCATCTCGCGCTGGAGATGTTCCCAAACCCGCTCCTTCTCCGCCCTCGGCAGGGTTTCGATCTCGGCGATGACTTCAGTAGCGCTCATTTCGGAAACGTACTGAGTCCTGTGGTTGGCGGCAAGCGTGGTGGCCTGCCGCGTCACCGCATCAGTGCATTCCGAAGCTGTGGATGAAGGGCAAGGCCGGGCGGGAAGTGGCGACACGCAAGGAGCGCGGTTTTTTATGCCGCTGCAGCGTGCGGCGCGCCGGGGGGGCGATCGCGCGGCGAAGTTCGGACGGTGAAGCGGCCTGACTGCCGCGCTCCGCCTTCCTCGTTACGGCTGATTACGGTTGGCTTGCAACGTGGCAGTGGCACCACCCGCCGCGCCCCGGACGCACCAAGGAATGTCCCGTGTTGGACAAGTTTTGGTTGGTACCGTTTCGCGGGGGAGTTCACGTTTGCTCTGTGGATGCGGGCCGCGGCAGCGCACGTCACGCATCCGAATGGCAACGCAACTTTGAGAAAATCATGAGCAAAAAATCCTCCCCGCCGAAGCCCGCCACGCGCGCCCGCACCACCGCCGTCGCCCGGTTCGAGTTTCAGCATCCGACAGCGCGCGACGTCTGCCTCGCCGGCAATTTCAACGACTGGCACCCGGCCGCGTCGCCGATGGTGGCGATGCCGGATGGCCGCTGGCTCAAGGAGCTGGCCCTGCCGCCGGGGCGGTACGAATACCGCTTCGTCGTGGACGGCGTCTGGACGGACGATCCCGCCGCCGCCGAACTGGTGGACAACGGTTTTGGCGGACGCAACGCCGTTTTGAATGTGAGCCTTTAGCGTCCCGCTGGCTGCGGCCTCGGGAGCGTGTGATACCATGAACCCGAACTCTGACATTTCCTTGGGAGCGCACGCGGCCCGCGTGCTGGATTGGGCGGCCCGCCCAATCCGTCGTTCCCCAGTCTGCCTTCCTTCGCGCGCGGAAAAGTTAGTGCGACGAGGTTTTCGGCGGGCCGCCGAAAACCGCACGCCAGCGGCGTGCGCTCCCCGTGGCGTCGGGCTTCGCCCGAACCTCCTCGCGGCGTTTCAGACGAATTCAGCCTCCCCAACCCCGCTCGGTCTCGCGCTGCTCGCCACCGCGCTGGCCCTGTGCGTGGCGTGCCTCGGCTGTGTCGGCACCCGCACGCCCGACGAGCAGGCCGCGCGTCGCGATGTCCAGCAGGTCGCTGCCGCGTATCGTCCGGGCGATCAGCGTCCGACCCTCCCCACACTCACGACCAATTCCCCGCTCGCTGACTTCCTCGCCTTCGCGATCCTCAATGATCCCAAGGTCGAAGCCGCTTACTACGACTGGGTCGCCGCCGTCGAGCGCATCACGCCCGCGCGCAGCCTGCCCGATCCGCGCGTCACCTTTCAGATGGACATCATGAGCATCGTGACCTCGCTCATGCCCGGCTTGATGCTCGACCTCCCCGGCCCCGGCAAACTGGGCGCGCGCGCCGCCGTGGCGTCCGCTGAGAGCACGGCCAAATATTTCGCATTCGAGACCAGCGTCGTGCAGACGGCGTTCAATGTGAAAAAGGCCTACTACCAGCTCTTTTTCCTCGCCGACAAAATCCGCGTCAGCCGGGAGATTCTGGAACTCCTCGGCGACCTCGAACGCCTCGCCCGCACCCAGAATTCCGTGGGCAAAGTCACGCTCCAAGACGTCCTCCGCGCGCAGATCGAGCAGGACCGCCTGAACACCGAGATCGCGGGCCTCAGCGACTCGCGGCAGTTGCTCACCACGCAGTTCAAGGCCGCGCTCGGACTCGGCCCCGACCGCCCCGAGCCGCCGCTGCCCGCGCGGTTTGAATCCACGCCGCTGAATCTCTCCGCCGATCAACTCTGGCAGACCGCGCTGGCCCGCAATCCGCGCCTCCAAGGCATGGCCGCCGACGTCGCCGGCGCCGAGGCCGCGATCCGCCTCGCACGCCGCGAGCGCATCCCGGACTTCTCCGTGGGCCTCGAGGCCGACGTGAAGGCGGCGCCCACGATGTATCGCCCGCAACTCGGTTTCACGCTGCCGATCTGGCGCGACAAAATCGCCGCCGAGATCGCCGCCGCGCAGGCCGGCAAACGCGCCGCCGAAGCCCGTCTCAGCGCCGAGCAGATCGCCCTCGCCGTCGAGCTGGCCGACAAGCTCTTCAACTACCGCGAAAGCTCCCGCAACCTCGCGTTGCTCGAGGACAAGCTGCTCGCCAAAGGCCGCCAATCCGTCGCCGTCGCGCAGTCGGGCTACCTCGCTGGCAAGATCGATTTCTTCAACCTGATCGACGCGCAACGCACGCTCCTCGGCTTCCTGCTCTCGGAGGTCGAAGCCCGCATCCAGCGCGAGCTGGCCCTCGCTGAGATTTCTCATCTGCTGCTCGGCACCGCGCCACCGAACGCTCCCGTCCTTTCCGAGCCGCCCGGCGCGCCGAAGCCGAAAACACTTCGCTAAAACTCCCATGAAACTCTCCTCCGGAAAAATCATCGGCCTCGTCGTGGCGGCGCTCGTCGTGATTGCAGCGGGCGTCGCGGTCTGGCGGACGGACCCGGGCGATTCCTCCACCAAGGCCGCCGCCACGGGCACCGTGTACACCTGCTCGATGCACCCGCAGGTTCGCCTCCCGCGTCCCGGCAAATGCCCGATTTGCTCGATGCCTTTGATTCCCACCAAAACCGCAGCGCCCGCGCCGACGGCCGCGGCCGCGAAGGGCGCGGACGTTTTCACCTGCTCGATGCACCCGCAAATCCGACTGCCCGCCGCGGGCAAATGCCCCTTGTGCTCGATGGCGCTCATCCCGACCCGCGCCGCGTCGCCGTCCGGTACCAACGGCAACGCGCGCCTCGAACTATCCGACGCCGCGCTCGCGATGGCCGCCGTCGAAACCGCGCCGATCACGCGCCGCCCGCTCACGCACGAAATTCGCGCCGTCGGCAAGGTGCAGTACAACGAGACCGGCCTCGCGATCATCAACACCCGCGTCGATGGCTACGTCGAGCGGCTCCATGTGGATTTCACCGGCGTCGAGGTCCGCGCGGGCGATCACCTCGTGGACATTTACAGCCCCGACCTCGTGGTCGCGCAGCAGGAGTTGCTCATCGCCCTTGAGAACCGCGCCAACACCAACCTCATCGCCAGCGTGCGCAAAAAACTCGAACTCTGGGGCCTCACCGCCGCGCAGATCGACGACCTCGTGAAGGAGAAAAAAGTCAGTGACCGCGTCACGCTCTATTCGCCGATCAAGGGCACTGTCACCGAGAAGATGATCTTCAAAAAAAGCGCCGTGAAAGCCGGCGACATGCTCTACCGCCTCGCCAATCTCGACTCCGTCTGGGTCTATCTCGACATCTACGAAAGCGAGCTCGCGTGGGTGCAATACGGGCAGACCGTCGAGGTCGTCACCGAGGCTTATCCGAACGAAGCGTTCCCCGGCAAAATCTGGTTCATCAACCCGGTCCTCAACGAGGAAACCCGCACGGTCAAAGTCGTCATCAACATCAGCAATCTCGAACAGAAGCTGAAGCCCGGCATGTTCGTGAGCGCGGTCGTGCGCATACAGGTGCTCGCCGACGGACGCCCCGCGCCGACTGGCGTCGCGGGCAAGTTCACCTGCCCGATGCACCCGCTCGTCCTCCAGTCGCTCGGCGGCGCGTGCCCCGTTTGCCAGATGGACCTCGTGCGGATTCCCAGCCCCGCCAACGCCTTCTCTTGTCCGATGCACCCGGCGGTCGCGCAGCCGACCGCCGGCAAATGCCCGCTGTGCAACATGGCGCTGAAACAGCCGGATCCCGCCCTGGCTGCGAAGCCCGGCGAGACAAACTTTCTCGTCCTCGCCGTGCCCGTGTCCGCCGTGCTCGACAGCGGTCTGCGCAAGCTCGCCTTCATCGAGCGCGCGCGCGGCGAGTATGAGCCGGTCGAACTGCGCGTCGGCCCGCGCACGGGCGGCTTCTACCCGGTGCTCGGCGGCTTGCAGGAAGGAGACCGCGTGGCCGTGCGCGGCAATTTCCTCCTCGACAGCCAGCTCCAGATTCAAGGCCTGCCCAGCTTGCTCTACGCCGAAGGACAACCCGGCACCATCGGCCATCATCACCACGGCGCGGCGACACCGCCGCCAGCGCCGTCGCCACCGCCGTCGGGTTCCAAAACCAACGCACCCGCCACCGGCCACGAAGGCCACGCCAACCCGCCAATCTCGAAGGAGCACAAGCACTGAGATGAAACTGGGAATTTCAGTGACGGGGGAGACACCGATGAATCGTGAAGCCTGCCGCGCGAGCGCGTCGCAACCGGGGCGGGGACAGCTTGTCCCCGCAACTGTTTTGGAGTGCGGTGACTTGTCACCGCTTTTGCGCAGGCGACTTGTCGCCGTCGAAGTTCAGCGCGCGTCCGAACACGCGGGCACGCCAGCGCTGGCGCGAGCCGTGTGCGCCCCTTTGCTAGCCCACGCTTCCTGCAGTCCGACGGCGACAAGTCGCCTCAAGAAAGCGGTGACAAGTCACCGCACTCCAAACCGTGCCGCGACGCGGCCATGCGCCACTTGCGGATGGGCCACCCGCGCTCCAGATGGACGCGGGAAAGCCATTCCTCGCCGCGATTGCAAACGAGGCGACGCGAAAGGCCGGGCGCCTCGGTCTCCCTCTCCCCTCAACGGGGAGAGGGTTGGGGTGAGGGGTGCTCATACCCATCGCGTGCGCCTCGGCTTCACGGCTCAGTTCGTTTTCGTGCGCCCTTTTTCCTCGGAGTCTTGTGTGTCCGGGAGTCGCGGGTTGGCCCACCCCTCACCCTCATTCCCTCTCCCCGTTGAGGGGAGAGGGAGGTCCGAGGCGGGTTCGCCTGTCATCGTCCCGATTGGTGTTTCACCCGTCCGGCAATTCCCCTCGATGTGCGCAGGCGGCGAGGAGTTTCCGCGACAAGGCCTTTTGGAGTGCGGTGACTTGTCACCGCTTTCCCGAGGCGACTTGTCGCCGTCGAACTGCAGACGGCGTGATTTGCGAATGGAGCGTTCACGGCTCGCGCCAGCGGTGGCGTGCGCGCGTGACCGGTCGCGTGCCGAGCTTCGACGGCGACCAGTCGCCTGCGCCAAAGCGGTGACAAGTCCCCGCACTCCAAACCGCGCTCCCTCGCAGCTCTGTGCGCCACTAGCAGCCTGGCCCAGAGACGAATCGCAACCGGGGCGGGGACAGCTTGTCCCCGCAACTGCTTTGGAGTGCGGTGACTTATCTCCGCTTTCCCGAGGCGACTTGTCGCCGTCGAACTGCGGGGGGCGTGATTTGCGAATGGAGCGTTCACGGCTCGCGCCAGCGGTGGCGTGCGCGCGTGACCGGTCGCGTGCCGAGCTTCGACGGCGACCAGTCGCCTGCGCCAAAGCGGTGACAAGTCACCGCACTCCAAACCGCGCTGCCTCGCAGCCATGCGCCACTCTCGGGCGGGCCGCCCGCGCTCTCGTCCGCTCCTTCTGACCCATGACTGACGCCCTCATCCGTTGGTGCCTGAAGAACGCGTTCCTCGTGATCCTCGCGGTCGCGGCGCTGATCGGCGGCGGCTATTACGCGCTCGTCAACACGCCCGTCGATGCCATCCCCGACATCGGCGAGAAGCAGGTGATCGTTTTCGCCGACTGGCCCGGACGCTCGCCGCAGGATGTCGATGACCAGGTCACCTATCCGCTGACCACGAGCCTCACGGGCACGCCCGGCGTGAAGACCATCCGCTCCATGTCCGGCTTCGGCTTCGCGATGGTCTTCGTGATTTTCAAGGACAACGTCGATTACTACTGGGCGCGCTCGCGCGTGCTCGAACGCATCAACGTCGCCCAGCAGCGCCTGCCCATGGGCGTCACGCCCGTGCTCGGTCCCGACGCGACGGCGCTCGGGCAGGTCTATTGGTACACGGTCGAGGGCGAGGGCTTCGATCTCGCGGAGCTGCATTCCATCCAGGACTGGTACGTCCGCTACCAGCTCAACTCCGTCGAAGGCGTCTCCGAGGTCGCCAGCATCGGCGGCCATGTGAAGCAGTATCAGATCGACGTTCACCCCGACAAAATGCGGGCGCAGCGCGTGACGCTGATGGACATCTACGAGGCCGTCCGCAAATCCAACATCGATGTCGGCGCCAAGGTGATTGAGAAAAACGGCGTCGAGTTTTTCATCCGCGGCGTCGGCTTCATCAAGTCCGTCGAGGACCTGGAGAAAATCGTCATCCGCCAGGAGAAGGGCACGCCCATCCAAATTCGCCACGTTGCCAGCGTGACCATCGGCCCGGACTTCCGCCGCGGCGCGCTCGACAAGGCCGGCGTCGAGGCCGTGGGCGGTGTGGTGCTGATGCGCTACGGCGAAAACCCGCTCGAAGTCGTCCGCCGCCTGAAGGCGAAAATCTCGCAGCTCGAACCCGGCCTGCCGCAGAAAACCCTGCGCGACGGCCGCGTGTCGAAGGTGAAGCTCGTCCCCTTCTACGACCGCACCGACATCGTCAACGAAACCATCGACACGCTGAAGCAGGCGCTGCTCGAAGAGGCCATTCTCGCCAGTCTCATCATCGTCATCTTCCTGCTGCACCTGCGCAGCACGGTCTCGGTGCTCGTCACGTTTCCGCTGAGCGTCGCGCTCTGTTTCATCCTCATGTACGCGTGCGGCGTGGACTCGAACATCATGTCGCTCGCGGGCCTCGCCATCGCGATTGGCGACGTGGGCGACATGGGGATCATCATGACGGAAAACATCTACCGCCACGTCGCCAGCGGGGACAAAACCAAGAGCCACTTCGACAAGATTTACGAGGGCGCGTCCGAGGTCGGCGGCGCGATTGTCACCGCGGTGTCCAACACGCTGGTGTCGTTCATTCCCGTGTTTTTTCTGACCGACCAGGAGGGCAAGCTCTTCCGCCCGCTGGCGTTCACCAAGACCTTCGCCATCGGCGCGTCGGTGGTGCTGGCGCTCACCGTCGTGCCGCTGATGTGCTACTTCCTGTTCTATCCGCTCAAGTGGACCCGGCGCGGCCTGTGGGGACTGGCCGTGCTGGTCGGCGGCCTGGGCACGCTCGGCACGCACGCGGTGCTGCTGTGGACGCTTGCGGGCAGCCATTACAGCGGCTGGCCGGTGTCGGTCGCCGTCGGGATCATCCTCGCGCTCGCCGTCGTGCGCATGGCGCGCGAACGCTTTCTGCCGCTCGAGGAAAACAAGGTCTCGCGCGGCATTGCCTCGGTGTATGCGCCCACGCTGGCCTGGGTGCTCGGCCACAAGAAAACTTTCATGGCCGCCCCCGTCACGATCCTGCTGGCGGGGCTGACCATCTGGCTCGGAGCCGGGACGATGTTCGCGCCCGTCGGCGCAGCGATCAATGCGTTCGCCCGCGAAAAAGCATCGCCGGAATTGAAACAGGCGATGTACGCGAAGCCCGACGCCGACCTCACGCGGCCGCTGGTCGAGTTCGATCAACTGCGCTGGCAGCACCTGCGCCGCGCCGATGGCTCGCACACGCGGCGCATTCTCTGGCGGCGGCAGGACCCGCGTGAGACCGCGGCCGAAGCCGCGGCGGGCGTCGAGTTGGTGAAGGAGCGCCGCATCCTTGCGGGCATCGGCCGCGAGTTCATGCCGCCGCTGGACGAAGGCTCGTTGCTCTACATGCCGTCGCTGCTGCCGCAGGCGGGCCTCGGTCCCGCGCTCGCCGTGAACAGCCTGCAAGACCGCGCCATCGCGAGCGTGCCCGAGGTCGAGTCCGTAGTCGGCAAGCTCGGCCGCGCCGAGTCCGCGCTCGATCCCGCGCCCATCGGGATGATGGAGACGATTGTGATTCTCAAGCCCGAGTCCGAGTGGCGGCAGATTCCGGTGCGGCGCTGGTTTTCCAGTTGGCCTGCGTGGCTGAAGGCCCCGCTCGCCTGGTGCGCGCCGGAGCAGCGCACCATCACCAAGAACGAAATCCTCACCGAGTTGCAGGAAAAGACCGCGATCCCCGGCGTTCTGCCGACGTGGTTGCAGCCAATCCAGACGCGGCTCGTCATGTTGCAGACTGGCTTCCGCGCGATGATGGGCGTGAAGATTTACGGCAGCGACCTGCGCGAAATCGAGCGCCTCGGCTTGGCCATCGAGCAGCATCTCAAGCACGTCCCCGGCGCGACCGACGTCGTCGCCGACCGCATCGTCGGCAAGCCGTATCTCCAGTTCGAAATCGACCGCGACAAGATCGCGCGCTACGGCGTGAAGATTCGCGACGTGCAGGACGTGATCGAGGTGGCCATTGGCGGCATGAACCTGATGGAAACCGTCGAGGGCCGCGAGCGCTACCCCGTGCGCGTGCGCTACCTCCGCGAGTTTCGCGAGGACATTCCCGAGCTGGAAAAAATCCTCGTCCCCAGCAGCACCGGCGCGCAGATCCCGCTCGCTCAGGTCGTTAACATCCGCAGCGTTCTCGGCCCGCAGGAGATCAAGGGCGAACGCGGCCTGCTGGTCGGCTACGTCACGATGAACACCCGCGACCGCGACGAAGTGAGCGTCGTCGAGGACGCCGAAGCGCTGCTGCAGGCGGCTCTGCGCGACGGCCATTTGAAACTGCCGCCCGGCTACTACTGGGAATGGTCCGGCCAGTTCGAGAACCAGCGCCGCGCCACGGCCCGCATGCAAATCCTCGTGCCTGTGTGCCTCTTCATCATGTTCGTGATGCTCTACCTCGGCTTCCGGCGCTGGTGGGTCGCGCTCATCATTTACTTCGGCGTGCTCGTGTCTGCGGCGGGCGGTTTCCTCATGCTCGCATGGTGGGGCGCCAATCTTTCTGTCGCGGTCTGGGTCGGTTTCCTCGTACTCTTCGGCGTGGTGGACGACGACGGCGTCGTCATCTCAACCTATCTCGAAGACATTTTCGACCGCGCCAAATTTTCGTCCCTCGAGGAAATCCGCGCCGCCGTGCTGGAGGCCGGCCTCAAGCGCATCCGCCCGTGTCTCATGACCATCTCGACCACAATCTTCGGCCTCCTGCCGATCTTCTGGTCCCACGGCCGCGGCTCCGACGTGATGCAACCAATGGCGATCCCGAGCGTCGGCGGCATGACCGTGAGCCTGATCACGCTCTTCATCGTCCCGTGCCTCTTCTGCGCGGTGGAAGAGTGGAAATGGAAACGGGCGAAGCGGCGGGCGGTGGGTGGGCAGACGACCGAGGTATGAAGAGATACTGGAACCGTTCTGGATCAGGGGGTGATGAGATTCAGGCCCATGGCGGTGGCGAGTTTCTTCTGTCGTCCGTCCGTGCTGATGAACTCACTGACCGCCAGCACTTTCGCCGCAGCGCAATGCAGAACGTCCGGCGACCGGCAGCCGAGCGTCCCGGTGTGTTGCCCGGCGAGCAGGACGGCCTCACGAAAAATATCCCGCCAATCACCGTTGACCGATATGAGAACGCCAGTTCGCAAATCTGCCACTACCAGAGCCTGCGCCGCGGCCACCTGCGCAGGAGTCGCACCTTGGGAGAACACCTTCAATTGCAGGGCATTGGTGAACTCCAACTCGTGCAGCGGTGTGTGGGGGATGCGCTTGCCCTGAATGCAGGCGACGACCTTCGGACTCTCCGGTTCCGGGTAGTAAAGTTTTACGAAACAACCTGTGTCCAGATAGGTCACGGCTCGTCTCCCCGCGTTTCGGACACGATCTGGCTGAGTGGTTTGCCGGGCGGATTCTCGCCCCAGATGGCCTTGGCGCGCGCCAGAAAATCCGGCTGTGGTACCGGTTCCGCTGCCGCGGGAACGACCCGCGCGATGACCTTGTTTTGTTGCGTGACCTCCACTTCCTCCCCCGCGGCGACCCAGCGCAAAATCTGGGGCCACTGTTGCGGCAACTGCTGGACGCTGGCGGTTTTCATGCGCGGAAAATGCGGCGAGACGGGCGTCCGGGCAAGACGGCAGTTCGGGCTGCGAACCGTTCGGGGAGCGCACGCGGCCCGCGTGCCGGTTTGGGCGGCCCGCCCAAACCGCCGTTCCCCGGTCTGCCTGCTTGGGCGCGGGGAAAAGTTAGTGCGACGAGGTTTTCGGCGGGCCGCCGAAAACGGCACGCCAGCGGCGTGCGCTCCCCGGGTTGTTGGCAGACCGGGAGGCTGCCGATGACCGCGACGCCCGCCATCACCCCGTCTACCGGCGAAAAGCCCTGGCACAACGTCCCGGCGGAAACCGTGCTGTCCCAAGTCGGCTCGGTCGCGGGCGGACTCGCGGCGGCGGAGGCCGCGAAACGCCTCGCCGAGCACGGCCCGAACGCACTGACCGAGGCCGCGCCGATCAGCCCGTGGGCGATTTTTCTCGGGCAGTTCAAGAGCCTCATCATCTGGATTCTGATCGTCGCGGCCGGCATCAGCGGGGCGCTCGGAGAGATGATGGACGCGCTGGCCATTCTCGCCATCGTCGTGCTGAACGCCTGCATTGGTTTTTATCAGGAGTTCAACGCGGAGAAGTCGATCGCCGCACTCAAGAAGCTGACTGCGCCGCACGCCAAGGTACGGCGTGATGGCCAGGTCGTCGTCATTCCCTCTGCAGAAATTGTCGTCGGCGACATCATCGAACTCGAGGCGGGCGATCTCGTCGCGGCGGACGCGCGTGTGCTGGAGGCGTCGTCGCTCAAGTGCGTCGAGGCCGCGCTCACGGGCGAATCCGAGGCCGTGAGCAAACGTGCCGGAACCTTCGACCGCGCCGACGTGCCGCTCGGCGACCGCGAGAACATGCTGTTTCTGGGCACGAGCGTGGCGACGGGGCAGGGGACCGCGGTGGTCGTGGCCACCGCCATGCAGACCGAGGTGGGCCGCATCGCCGGGCTGATCCAGGAGGCGAGCGCGGACGAAGGCACGCCGCTCCAGAAAAAACTCGAGGCGTTTGGCCACGTGCTGGTCTGGGCCTGCCTCGGCATCGTGGCCCTGCTGTTCGTGCTCGGGCTGCTGCGCGGGGAAAAGTTCCTCGCCATGTTCATGACCGCCGTGAGCCTCGCCGTGGCCGCCGTGCCGGAAGGACTCCCCGCGGTGGTGACCGTCGCGCTCGCGCTCGGCGTGTTGCGCATGTCGCGGCGGCGCGCGCTCGTGCGGAAACTGCCGGCGGTCGAGACGCTCGGCTCCACCAGCGTGATCTGCACCGACAAGACCGGCACGCTCACGGTCGGCGAGATGACCGTGCGCGAGCTTTACGTTTCCGGGCGGGTCTTCGATGTCACGGGTGACGGCTATGCGCCGCACGGCGACGTGCTGTTCGAGGGCAAGGCCCGCGATGCCAGACACGCCGCGCCGCTGCTCGAGTTGGCGAACATTCTCATCGGCTGCAACAACGCGCATTTGCTGCAGGAAGATGGCGCCTGGAAAGTCGTCGGCGACCCGACGGAGGGCGCGCTGCTCGCCGCGGGACACAAGGCGGGCGGCAATCCCCAGCACCTCGAGGCGTCGCATCCGAAGCATCACGAGATTCCCTTCGACTCTGACCGCAAGCGTCGCAGCGTCGTGCGCCGGCGGCCCGCGGGCGGGTTGCGGGCGTTCGTCAACGGCGCGCCCGACGAGCTGCTGCGCCTCTGCACGCACATCTACACCGCCGAGGGCGTGCGCCCCATCACCGCCGCCGACCGCGAACAAATCGCCGCGCAAAACGCGGCGATGGCAAAGCGCGCCCTGCGCGTGCTGGGTTCCACGTACCGCGATCTTGCCCACGCCGCGCCGGAGCAACTCACGGCCGAGCATGTCGAGACCGGGCTGGTTTTCGTCGGCCTCGCCGGGATGTACGATCCGCCGCGCGCCGAAGTGAAGGAAGCGGTCGCCAAGTGCCACGCCGCCGGCATCCGCGTCGTGATGATCACCGGCGACCATCCGCACACCGCGCTCGCCATCGCCCGCGAACTGGACATCGCCCGTGCCGACAGCGTGGCGCTTTCCGGCCTGGAAATTGACCAGCTTGACGACGCCGCACTGGCCGCCCGCACCGCGCAGGTCGCCGTCTATGCCCGCGTCACCGCCGCGCACAAGCTGCGCATCGTCCGCGCGTGGAAGGCCACCGGCGCGGTGGTCGCGATGACCGGCGACGGCGTGAACGACGCGCCCGCCATCAAGGGCGCGGACATCGGCATCGCGATGGGCCGCAGCGGCACCGAGGTCACCAAACAGGCTTCGGACATGATCATCACCGACGACAATTTCGCGTCCATCGTCGCCGCCGTGGAGGAAGGCCGCGGCATCTACGACAACATCCGCAAGACGCTGCAATACCTGCTCGCGGGCAACTGCGGCGAGCTGCTGCTCATGACCGCCGCCATCGTCCTGGGCCTGCCCATGCCGCTGCTCGCCATCCATCTGCTCTGGATCAACCTCGTCACCGACGGACTCCCCGCGCTCTGCCTCGCCACCGACCCCATCGATCCCGACGTGATGAAACGCCGTCCCCGCGCCCGCGACGAGCGCATCACCGACGGCGGTTTCCTCGGCACGATGCTGCTCACCGGCGTGCTCACCGCGGGCGTGGCGTTCGCGGTGTTTCTCTACGGCTTGAAAACGGAAACCTTGGAAATGGCGCGCACCCACGCCTTCGCCGCGCTGGTTTTCTCGGAGCTGTTCCGCGCCTTCGGTGGCCGCAGCGAAACCAAATCGCTCTGGCAGATTCCGTTCTTCTCCAACTTCAACCTCGCCCTCGTCGTCGCCGTGTCCGCCGCGCTCCAGTTGTGGAGCCACCACAACGAATCTTTCGCGCGCTTCCTGAAAACCGCCACGGGAATGTCCGCCGGCGACTGTGTGATGTTGCTGCTGGTTTCCCTGATTCCAATGGCCGTGCTCGAAGCGGTGAAGCTGTGGCGGCGGGGGCGTGGAGCCAGCGTGGGCGCCATGCGCGCACGAAACCCGTGACGGAACGGCCCGGGCTCGCGAGCCTTCGATAACATATGAGCATCATCTCCGCGGAAATCATCGTCATCTTTCTCCTGCTGCTGGCCAACGGCTTCTTCGCCATGACGGAGATCGCCGTTGTGTCGGTCCGCAAGGCGCGGCTCCGGCGGCTGCCGGACGCGGGCGACGAGCGTGCCCGGGCGGCGCTCGAGCTGGCCGAATCGCCCAAACGTTTTCTGTCCACCGTGCAGATCGGCATCACGCTGATCGGCATCTTTGCGGGCGCGTTTGGCGGCGCGACCATTGCGGACATATATCCGCGTCGGGCTGCAACCGTTCCCCTGGCTGGCGCCCTACGGCGAATCCATCGGGCTAGTCGTCGTGGTGATCGCCATCACTTATTTTTCCCTTGTGCTGGGCGAACTCGTGCCCAAACGCATCGGCCTGAACAATCCCGAGGGCATCGCCATGGCCGTCGCCCGGCCCATGCTGCAGCTCGCGCGGGTGGCCCGGCCGGTGGTGAATTTCCTCGGGGCCTCGACCGACGCGCTGCTGCGTGCGTTTGCCTTCAAGCCCGTCAAGGACGCGACGGTTACGGAGGAGGAGGTCAAAATCCTCGTGCAGGAAGGGCTGCGCACCGGGGTGTTTCAAAAGGCCGAGACCGAGATGGTGGAGAGCGTGCTCATGCTCGATACGCTGGCGGTGCGCGACATCATGACACCGCGGCCCAAGATCATTTTCCTCAACCGGGACGACCCGCACGAGTCGATCTGGCACAAGATCGTCGTCAGCACCCACTCGCATTTTCCCGTGTATGAAGGCAACCGGGACAACGTGGTGGGGATCGTCTCGCTCAAGGCCGTGTATGCGAACATCGCCGCCGGCACCAAGGCCGCGACGGCCGACCTGATGACCAAGCCGCTGGTGGTCGCCGCCACGCAGACGGTCATTCAGGTGCTGGAGACCTTCAAACAAACCGGCAAGCACATCGCGTTGGTCACCGATGAATTCGGCGGCATCGTCGGCCTGGTCACGCTGCACGATGTGATGGAGGCCATCGTGGGCGATTTCCCGTCGCTGGAGGAGCGCCTCAAGCCCAAGGCGGTGCGGCGGGCCGACGGCTCGTGGCTGATCGACGCGATGATCGAGATCGAGCCGCTGGAGAAGATCCTGCCCGGCCTCACCTTCGGCGATGAGGAGAGCAAGGATTACCAGACGCTCGCGGGTTTCATCGTGAAACATCTCGGCCGCGTGCCGAAAGAAGGCGAGGCGTTCGAGTCGCAAGGCTACGTCTTCGAGATTCTCGACATGGACCGGCACCGCGTGGACAAGGTGCTGGTGCTGCCGGCAAAAGGCGGGGGCGGGGAAGCCACGCGGTCCGGAGCTTAAGACTGTGAACGACTATCTGGCATTGGCCGGCGGCGTGGTGCTGGCGGGAATCGGCGGCGAGTTGTTTCTGCGCGGACGGCTTGGCCTGGCGCGCTGGCTACGGGTGTCGCCGGGGATCATCGGAGCGACCGTGTCGGCGTTCGCGACCTCCGCGCTGGGGCTGTCGGTCGGGATCAGTTCCGCCGCCGCGGGACGACCCAAAATCTGGGCGGCAGGAAAGCGCGGTGACGCCGTAACCCGAGTGGAGTGCGACCGTCCCCGGTCGCAGCGGCAACAGCGGAGCCGGGGCGTTTGGATTTTATTGCGGCTTCGCGGGTGCGGGGCCGCTGCGGGCGGGGACCGCCCGCGCGCCTCTCAATCGGAATGGATGCAGTTTATGGCGAAGGAAAATGAAATGACGGGCGCGCCGAATCCCTGGCACGCGCTGGCCGGGGCGGACGTGCTGCTCCGCGTCCAGAGCGACGCGGCGCGCGGCCTCACGCGCGACGAGGCCGCCCGCCGCCTCGCCGCGCACGGGCCGAACACGCTGCCGGAAGCCGAGCACCGTCCGCTCTGGCGAGTCTTCGCGCGGCAGTTCGCCAGTCCGCTCATCTACATCCTGTTCGCCGCGGCGGTCATCGCGTTCGCGATGGGGCATCGCGGTGACGCCCTCGTCATCCTGATCGTCGTCTTCCTTAACGCTGTCATCGGCACTTTTCAGGAAGGCCGGGCCGAGCGCTCGATGGAAGCGCTGCGGCGCTTGTCCGCGCTGCAGGTGCGCGTGCTGCGCGGCGGCACCGAAGCGGTCATCGCCGCGCGCGACCTCGTGCCCGGCGACGTCGTGCTGCTGGCCGCGGGCGACGCGGTGGGCGCGGATGCGCGCCTCCTGGAAGCCGCCGCGCTGGAGGCCGCCGAAGCCGCGCTCACCGGCGAGTCGTTGCCGGTCGCCAAACACCTTGAGTCGCTGCCCGCCGACACGTCCCTCGCCGACCGCCGCAACATGGTTTACTCCGGCACCCACGTCGCCGCCGGGCGCGGCCGGGCCGTGGTGGTGGCGACGGGCCTCGCCACGGAAGTCGGCAAGATCGCCAAACTAACCGCCGCCGCCGCCGACCCCAAGACGCCGCTCGAACTGCGCCTTCAGCAGTTCGGCCGCTATCTGGTGGTCGCGTCCATCGGCATTTTCTTCGTGGTGGTCGCAGTCGGCTTGCTGCGCGGACTGCCGTTTCTGGAGATTCTCATGGTCGCCATCAGCCAGATGGTTTCCATGGTGCCGGAGGGTTTGCCGGTGGCCATGACGATTGCGCTGGCGGTTGGGATGCAGCGCATGGCCGGACGCGGCGCGATTGTCCGCCGCCTGTCCGCCGTGGAAACGCTCGGCTCCACCAGCGTGATCTGCAGCGACAAGACCGGCACGCTGACGAAGAACGAAATGACCGTCACGGCGCTGTGGCTGCCGGACGGCCGGCAGATCGAAGTCACCGGCGCGGGCTATTCCCCCGCGGGGCGGCTGCGCGAGGGGGAGCGCGAAATCAGCGGCGCCACCGACGCCGCCCTGCGCCCGCTGCTTGAGGCCGTCGCCCTGTGCAACGACGCGCAGCTCGTGCGGCCCGACGACAGCGACCCGCGGTGGCGCGCGCTGGGCGACCCGACCGAGGCCGCGTTGCTCACCTTGGCCGGCAAGGGCGGCTTGGAACTCGAGCCGCTCCGCCAGTCGCTGCCACGGCGCGCCGAGATTCCGTTTGATTCCACGGCCAAGCTGATGGCCACCCAGCACGGCCCCGGCCCGCGCGGGCGCGTCTTCCTCAAGGGCGCGCCGGAAATGGTGCTGGAGCTATGCAGCGACGCGCGCCGGGGTGAGCAGCGGGCGCCGGTGGACGCCGCGTTTCGCCGCGCGGTCGAGGCCGCCGCGGAGGCGCTGGGCGCGCGGGCCTTGCGCCTGCTGGCCGTCGCTGAAGTGGCGGATGGGGTCTTGGATGAAAAGGCTGGCTTCGCGCAGTTCAAGGGGCGCGCCACTTTCCTCGGCTTGGTCGGACAGATGGATCCGCCGCGCGAGGAAGTGAAGGCGGCCGTGGCTGAATGTCGCGCCGCCGGCATCCGGCCGGTCATGGTCACCGGCGATCACAAGATCACGGGCCTGGCCATCGCCCGCACGCTCGGCATCGCGCGTGACGGCGACCTGGCCGTGGACGGCCGCGAGCTGGAGCAGATGACGGAGCTGGAGTTGCGCGCGAAGCTCGACCGCATCTCCGTTTTCGCCCGGGTGCATCCGGCGCAGAAGCTGCGCATCGTCGCGGCCTTTCAGTCACAGCAGCTCGTCGTGGCGATGACGGGCGACGGCGTGAACGACGCGCCCGCGCTGGCGAGCGCCGACGTGGGCGTGGCGATGGGCATCACCGGCACGGAGGTCGCCAAGGGCGCGGCCAAGATCGTCATCACGGACGACAACTTCGCCACCATCGTCAACGCGGTCGCGGAGGGGCGGCTGGTCTATCGCAACCTCAAGAAGGTGATTCTCTTTCTGTTCGCCACCTCGATCGACGAGGTGATCGTGCTGTTGCTGGCCTTGTTTTGCAGCTACCCGCTGCCGCTGGCCGCCGTGCAAATCCTGTGGATCAACATCGTCACCGAAGGCGTCCTCACCGTGAACCTGGTCATGGAGGCCGCGGAAGGGGACGAGATGCGCCGCCCGCCGATTGCCACCACGGAGCCGCTGGTGGACCGCACGATGTGGCAGCGGCTGCTGGTGATGGTCACGGCGTCCGTCGCGGCTGTCTTCGGTTATTTCGTGTGGCGACTCGGCCAAGGAGCGCCCTTCGATTTGGTGCGGACCGAAACCTTCACGCTGCTGGCCGTCTGCCAGTGGTTCAACGTGCTCAACTGCCGCAGCGAACTGAAGTCGGCGTTGAACTTCAGTTTGTTCAAAAATCACTGGCTGCTGGGTGGCCTCGTGCTCGGCAACCTGCTGCACTTCCTGGTCATCTACACCGCGCCGATGAACCGCATCTTTCACACCGTGCCGATCCCGCTGGCGGACGTTTTCCTCATCGGCGCGGTGGCGAGCCTGGTTTTGTGGGCGGAGGAGATCCGCAAATTTTTCGCGCGCCGACGGGCGCGCACGGAAGGCACCCGGCAATGAAAACGAGAATGAAACCCGCCCTCAAACCGGCCCGCCGGCGGAGGCCTCCGAACGCGCCGCCGTCGCGCCCCAGTTCCGCAAGCCCGGCAATTCCATGACGCACGCGAAGCCCCATCTCAGCCAGTCGGTCCTCGCCCATGCGCGGAAGGACTTCACCGTGTTGGGCGTCGGGATGACCGTCGCCGAAACCCTCGCCGCCATCCGCCAGCGCGGCATTGGCGAGAAGATCGTTAATTCCTACGTGGTGGACGGGGAGCAACGGCTGGTCGGCGTGGTGCCGACGCGTCGCCTGCTCACCGCGTCGCTGGAGCAGCGGTTGAGCGAGATCATGGCGTCGCGGGTGCTGGCGATTCCCCAGACGGCGACCCTGCTGGAGGCGTGCGAGCTGTTCGTCCTGCACCGTTTTCTGGCCTTCCCAGTCGTGGATGAACAGCGCCGGGTTGTGGGCGTGGTGGATGTGAGTTTGTTCACGCAGGAGGTGTTTGACCTGACGGAGCAGGAGCGGATGAACGAGGTGTTTGAGGCGATCGGCTTTCAGGTTTCCCAGGTGCGGGAAGCGTCGCCGTGGCGGGCGTTTCGGTTTCGCCGTGCGGTTCGAGGACACCCTGCAATTCGTCCACGTCCGCGAAGGCACCGGGCTGGCGGCCCTCGATCCGGACGTGCGGGCGACGCTTGCCGCCGGCATCGCCGGGCGGCTGGGCGCGGAGGCGCAGCGGTTGCGCCGGCTCGGGGCCACCGTGAAGGAGCAGGTGCTCGCGGGCGTGCCGGATGAAAAGCTG
>BJHT01000064.1 GCA_014193395.1 Verrucomicrobiota bacterium | reverse complement strand
GGTGTATCGCGGTTCTGCGCCGGTAGTCGTCCCGGCTCCTGTGATCGTCGGTTCATTGCTCCACCTGCGGGGGGATTGATCCGAACCCAGGAGTTGGGGCGAAGCACACCCGCCGTTCGGTGTGATGTGATGCGCCGTCGCAGCCAGTTCCGGGGGCGCACCGTTATTTCCGAAACGTTCCCGGCTGAAACGGGGGCGCTGCGGGTGTGGGCACCGGCCGCGCCGACGGGGACGGCGACGAGGAGGGCGAGGGCGAAATCGTGGTGGGGAAGCGGGTGGCGGCGGGAGCGAGTGCGGGCGCGGGCGGCGGGGAGGCGGCGTTGAGTTCGGCAATGATCTCGCTGGTGATGTCGTTCTCGCCATTGGTGAAAATCATCATGGGGGTCTGGTTGATGGTCTCGGCGGCGGTGTCGAGCACCATGGTGTAACCGCGCTGGCGCGCTTTGACCGCCACCTTGTTGCGGATTTCCTGAATGATGTCGTCGCGCAGGAGGCGCTGTTGTTCGCTCAACGTCCGCCGGACCTGTGTCTCGAACTGGTCGGTGCTTTGTTCGAGTTCGCGCAGTTCGGTCAGCTTGCGCTCGGCGTTTTGTTTGCGGCGCGCCCGTTCGGTGGCGGAAAGGACGGGGTCGGTGGAACTGTCGAGCAACGTCTTGTAATCGGTGCCGGCTTTTTTGTAGTCGTCGAGCATCCGCTGGCGGGTCTGGTCGAGCTGACGCGCGCGCTCCTTCAGGTTGGTGTCGGCTTGCTTGGTCTTCCAGTAGGAGTCAAAAACTTTCTTCACGTCGATGACCGCCACGCGCGATTGCGCCAGGGCGGCGTGGTCGGCGGCGAGCAGGCATCCCCATACGAGGAGCAGGGCGGACAGACGGCGATGGAACTGGTGCATAGAATCTACGACGGGCAATCCAAACAGTGCGCGGAGAGTTTCAAAACTTGCGGACGCACGCAATGCCCGAGCGGCCGAGGGCGTCCGCCCGCCGACAATTAGTTGCTCGCCACCGGGCTGTCCTCAACTAGCATAGCGAGCAGCGTTGTCCCTCAGAAGGCCGGCGGGACCGACTCCTCGGTTTTCACCACCGGAATCTGGCCGGCGCGAAGAAACAGTTATGAAAAAGTCGTCCCTCGCATCCCGCACGTCCGCTTTCACGCTCATCGAGCTGCTGGTCGTCATCGCGATCATCGGCATCCTCGCGTCGCTCCTGCTGCCCACGCTGGGCAAGGCCAAGGAGAAGGCCCAGGCCACGAAATGCCTGTCGAACAACAAACAGCTCCAGCTTGCGTGGGCCCTGTATGCGGCGGATCAAAACGACCGCATCTGCCGGAACGGGGGAGCCACGCCGTTGGTCAACAGCAACACCACTTGGTGCGCGGCGTGGATGCGGCCCGGCGGCGCGCCGACCTGGCCCTACGTCGCCGGCTACGAGACCAACACTGCTCTGTTCATGCATGGTCAACTGGGAGCGTACGCGGGTTCCCCTGAAATCTTCCGCTGCCCCTCCGACAAATACATTTACCCCGGCGCGGTCGGGCCTTACGCCCGCAGCGTCTCGATGAACAACTGGATGAACGGCAGTGTGCGCCCCAGCCCGTTTCCCGCCGGCCAGCAGTTCACGGTGTACACCACCCTGGTCCAGATGGGCAAACCCACCGACCTCTTTGTCTTCGCGCACGAGGACATCAACTCGATCGACGACGGCTATTTCGCCATCGACCTTGACCCCGCCAACAACGGTACGTGGAACAACAGCAACCTCCCGGCGGCGATGCATAGCCGCGGCACCACGCTCAGCTTTGCCGACGGTCATGTGGAAGTGCATCGCTGGGACTCGATTTCCCTTAGCGCGGGTGGCGTCCCCGGCATTCCGCGGCCCAATGGGGCTTCCGACGCGAACTGGTTCAAAGCCCGCACCAGCGAGTAACTCCCGGCCTGCGTCTTCACGACCTCGGTCCCCGCACCGTCGGCGTCAGTTCCACCGCCATGATCGTTTATCTCGATGGCCGATTCGTGCCCGAGGCCGAGGCGCTCGTCCCGGTGAGCGACCGCGCGTTTCTGCTCGGGGACGGCTTGTTTGAAACGATGCTCGTGCAGGGCGGGCGGCCGTTTCTCTGGGAACATCACTGGTCCCGGCTGCTGCGCGGCGCGGAGTTTTTGCGCCTCAAACTTCCGTCCGACGACACCCGCCTCCACGCCGCCAGCCGCGAACTGATTGCGCGCAATCAGATGCCGTCCGCCATCCTGCGCCTCACCGTGAGCCGGGGCAGCGGCGGGCGCGGCTATTCGCTGCGCGGCGCAGACCAGCCGCGCAGCGTGATGACCCTGCATCCGCCCGCGCTCGCCCCGGGCGCGACCGCACCGCCCTGGCGGTTGGTCACCAGTTCGCTGCGCGTGCCGGCCGGCGAAGCGCTCGCCGTTTACAAGACCCTGAACAAGCTGCCCAACATCCTCGCGCGCGCCGAAGCCGAGGCCGCCGGTGCGGACGAGGCGCTGCTGCTGAACACCGATGGCGACGTGGCCGAAGCCGCCGCCGCGAACATTTTCTGGATCACCGGCGACAGTGTCTGCACGCCGCCGCTGGCGTCCGGCGTGCTTGGTGGCGTGACGCGGCGCGCGGTGCTCGAACTCTGTCGGGCGCTCCAGATTCCCGCCGGCGAGGCCCGCTGCACATCCGGACAATTGTTCACCTGCGACGGAGTTTTCCTGACCCTGAGCACGTTGGGAATCGTCGAAGCCAGCGCGCTCGATGGCCGCCCGCTCCGGCGCTCGCCGGTCGTGCTCGCGCTGCAAAACGCCTACCAACGATTGCTTGCCGCTGCGGCCGCCGTTGACGATTCCGAGATCATCCCGCGCGCTCCATAGCGTCCCGAACATCCCTTTCTCCGATGAAGTGCCTCGTCACCGCCGGCCCCACCTACGAATCGCTCGATCAGGTCCGCCGGCTCACGAACCTCTCGACCGGCCGGCTCGGCTCGTTGCTCGCCAACTTCCTCGTCGCGCGCGGCCACGACGTGACCCTGCTCCTCGGCCATTACGCCACCCATCGCGGCGAGCAGCGCGCGCAGACCGTCGAGACCTTCACCACCACCGCCGACCTGGGCGCGCGTCTGGCGCGTCACGCCGGGGAGGGCATCGGCGCGGTGTTCCACGCGGCCGCCGTGAGTGATTTCACGTTTGGAAAAATCTTCGCGCGCAGTGCCGACGGCGTGCTCACCGAAGTCACCGCCGGAAAATTCTCCACGCGCGAAGGCGCACTGCTGGCCGAGTTGCTCCCCACGCCCAAGCTCATCAGCGGCCTGCGCGGACAGTTCCCGCAGGCGCGGATCACGGGTTGGAAATACGAAGTCGATGGCGACCGCGCCCGCGTCCTCGAACTCGCCCGCCGCCAGATCCGCGAGCACCACACCAACGCCTGCGTCGCCAACGGCCCCGCCTACGGCAGCGGTTTCGGCCTCGTCTCCGCCTCCGGCGACACCGCGCACTTCAGCGATCTCGACGATCTCTTCGCCGCACTGGCCGATGGTGCCTCGTGAGTTGTAGGAGACGACGTGAGGAGAACCCGAGCGCCGAAACGGCGCAGCATGGGGCCATCGTACCCGATAAAGGGAGGGGGGTACGTTGGCAGACTCTGACCTCCTTGCGCCCGCGGACGCTGCCCGCGCGGAAAATGGTTAGCGCCTCCTGACGTCGGCTCCTACAGGGGACCGCTCGCGGGCGGGCCGTCCGCACTCCTGAGCGCCCGCCGCCTCAGTTGAACAACTGGCTGACATCCACGCCCACGCCCTGCAGATACTCGATGAGCTTGCCCCAGCGGTGGTTGTCCATGCGGATGCGGCGCGCCATCGTTTTGCCCACGGCGAGCAGGAACGCGGCGGTCACGTCGGGCGCGGCTTCCTCGAGTTTCTTCAGCGACTCGCCGGTGATCTCGATGAGCGTGCAGGCCTTGATCGCGACGACATCGGCCGAGCGCGGCGAGTGATCGAACAGGGAAAGTTCGCCGAAGAATTCCCCCGCCGGCAGGACCACCAGCGTTTTCTCGGTGCCCTTGATCATCTGGCGCACGCGCACCTCGCCTTCGAGGATCAGGAACATCGAGTCGCCCGGAGCGTCCTGTTTCACGATCACTTCGAGCGGCTTGGCGCGGCGCTGGCCGAGGATTTTGCCGACGCGTTCGAGCTGTTCGGCGGTCATCGCGCCGAGCACTTTCATCTGCGACAGGTTCTCGGGCGAAACGCCGGAGAAAATCTCGACGCGCTCGGCACCGGTCGCGGCCTGCACGGCTTCGAGCAGTTCGGCGATTTGTCCCGTCTTTCGCCATGAGTCGGCGGCGTAGGAATAAACCCAGTTGTGCGCGCTCACCTGGCCTTCCTGAACCCACGACTTGAGTGTCGCCAGATCGACCGGGCCGTAGGCGACGCCTTCGTCGGTGACGGCGCGGTACGCTTTCTCCGGTTCGACATTTTGCCGCCCAGCCTGGATGATCGAGGCGAAGAATTTGGAGAGATCGACTTCGAGCACTTCGAGATAGCCGATCACGCCTTTCCAGCGTTCGTTGTCGGTGCGGATGCGCCGCGCCATCGTGCGGATGATCGCGAGCAAAAACGGCACCGCCGTCCACGGCGAGCGTTCGGCGATGAGCTTGAGCGCGCCGCCGTCCAGCTCGAGCAGCACGGAATCCACGTTGGTGACGACCTCGGCCGAGCGCGGCGAATGATCGAGCATCGCCAGTTCGCCGAAGAAATCGCCGGTGACCAGCGTGGCGAGAATTTTCTCGCGACCGTTCAAAAACCGCCGCACGCGCACCTCGCCGCCGAGGATGAGGAACATCGAGTTGCCCGGCATGTCCGCCTTCACCACCGGCACGAACTGCTTGAACTCGCGATAGTGCATGGCCGTGGACAGCTCGCGAATCTGGTCGTCGGTCATGGTGCCGAGAATGCGGATGCGCCGCAGCATGCCCGGCGTGATGTGGTAGGGAACGCCGAACGCGCCCACCGCCTCCGCGGCCTCCGACGCGGCCGCGATCGCGGCTTGGATTTCCGGCACGTCGTAGGCGCGATGCCAGTTGTCGGCCTCGACGCGGTAAATCCAGCTCTCGCGCACGACGAGGCCCTGGCGCACCCATTCGCAGAGCGTCGGCAGATCGACCGGCCCGTAGAGCAGGTTGTCGTCCGCGAGGACTTTGTAGGTGAATTGAGTTTCGTCCGCCACGCGGGATGGTTGTAGTCCCGCGCACGGGGGGAATGAAGGAAAAAGAAGGCGGGCGCCGAGCGAAGCTCCAATTTCGAAGCTCAAAGCTCAAGGGAAGCATCAAGCACCAAGGTCCAGTGGGGCACGGATGCTTTGCGAGCCGTGTGTGGCGGGTTGTTTCCTCCGAGCGGCCAGCCGCCAATTTCATGGTGGCCCCATCGTCTGGAGCTTGGCTCTTGGCCCTTCCCTTGAGCTTTGAACTTTGAACTTGGAGCTTTTTGCGGCGCTCTACTGCGCCGCCGGCCACCACGCATCCAGCTTCTTGCGCAATTGCTCGACGCGCTGCGCTTCGGTCGTTGCGAGATTTTTCTCCTCGCCGGAATCCTCGGTGATGCGGAACAACTCGACGACCGCTTTGGGTTCGTTCTGCGCGGCGGGGACGATCAGCTTCCAATCGCCCTCGATCATCCAGCGCCACCGGAGGCTGCTTGCGGGCTTGTGCAGATCGACTGCGTTGTGCGTGAAGATCGCGCCGAACACGGTGTCGCGCCTCGCCACCGCCGCGTCGTCGAGGAGGTCGATGCCGGGCAAATCCGCCGGGGCCGGCACGCCCGCGGCCTTGAGCAGCGTCGGCATGAAATCGAGCGACGTGGCCAGTTGCGGCGCGCGCGCGGGTTTTACCTTGCCCGGCCACCGCACCATGATCGGCGTGCGCAGACCGCCGTCGTATTGCGACTGCTTGGATTTCGCCGCGTATTTGGGCGCGTCCGGGTCTTGAATCCAGCCGTTGTCCGTCACGTACACGACGATCGTGTTGTCGGCGACGCCTTGTTTATCGAGCGTGTCGAGCAGTTCGCCGCAGGTTTCATCGAACCACTCGACCATCGCCCAGTAGCGCGCGACATGCGGCGACGAGGTCTTGGTTTTGTATTTGTCGAACAGGCGCGCGGGTGGGTTGTGGGGCGTGTGCGGCAGCATCGGCGCATACCAGACGAAGAACGGCTTCTTCTCGCGCTGCGCCGTCTGGATGAAGTCGGTGATCGGTTGCATCGTTTTGCGCCCGATGTCCAGGCCCTCGTCGCCGTGCCGTCCGCCCTTGGTCATGCCGTGCGTGAAACCGCCGCGGCTGAAATGCCCCTGCCACCATTTGCCCGTCTGCAACGTGAGGTAGCCTGCCTTCGTGAGCAGCCGCGGCAGCGTGGGCGTGGCTTCCATGAACTGGTTCATCGTCTCGCGCCCGTCGCGGAACGCCGCGGATTTCTGAAACTCGCCGGGCTTCACCCCCGCGGGCATCGGCGGGTCGTTGCTCGTGACCTTGTGCTGGTGCGGATAACGCCCCGTGATCATTGAGGCGAGGCTCGGGCAGCACAGGCTCGCCGGCACGTAGCCGCGCGCGAACAGCCGGCTCTCGGCAGCGAGGCGGTCGAGGTTCGGCGTCTGGATGTTCGGATGACCCATGAACGAGTAATCCGTCCACGCCTGGTCATCCGAGATGATCATCACGATGTTCGGCGGCCCCTTGGCTTGCGCGGCCGTGGCGTGGGGCGGAATGGAAAACGCGGCGGCGAGGACCGCGCAGAGGAGGAAACGGGCGAGGTGGTGAAATTGCATGACCGACTGTAAGCGCGCGGCTGCGGCGTTCGCGACTTCAAAAAATTCTCGTTGTGCCGAAAGCCCGTAGCCGCCGACGTGAGGAGGCGGACGCCCCGCCCTTGTAGGAGTTGAGGTAACGAGACTCTAACCTCTTCTACGCGCAAGGCGGCCTGAGTCTCGCGGCCCTGACTGGGTCCAGGCGCGCGGAACCGGAGCGGGTTGTCACGGCACGTGGTGCGGCGGTTGGGGCGGGCCTCGCGCGGGAGGAGGTTAGAGTCTCCTTACGTCGTCTCCTACAAGGTCTCGCGGGCGACGCCCCGCGTTTGTAGGAGTCGAGGTAACGAGACTCTAACCTCTTCCACGCGCAAGGCGGCCTGAGTCTCGCGGCCCTGACTGGGTCCAGGCGCGCGGAACCGGAGTGGGTTGTCACGGCGCGTGGTGCGGCGGTTGGGGCGGGCCTCGCGCGGGAGGAGGTTAGAGTCTCCTTACGTCGTCTCCTACAAGGTCTCGCGGGCGACGCCCCGCGTTTGTAGGAGTCGAGTTACCAGACTCTAACCTCTTCCACGCGCAAGGCGACCTGAGTCTCGCGGCCCTGACTGGGTCCAGGCGCGCGGAACGGAGCGCGGTGTCACGACGCGCGGTGCGGCGGTTTGGGGCGGGCCTCGCGCGGAAGGAGGTTAGAGTCTCGTTACCTCGACTCCTACAAGGTTTCGCGCCGCCAACGCCTCCCTCACCCGCACTGCGCGTGATGCCGTAGGGCGTGATCCACGAGCACCAGCGCCGTCATCGCCTCGACCATCGGCACGGCGCGCGGGAGGACGCACGGATCGTGGCGGCCGCGGCCTTTGAGCGTCGTGTTGTGCAGCGTCACATCCACCGTGTCCTGCTCGTGCATGACCGTCGCCACCGGCTTGAACGCGACACGAAAATAAATCGTTTCCCCATTCGAGATGCCGCCTTGAATTCCACCGGAGCGGTTGCTGGTGGTGAACACACGGCCATTCTCCGCGCGGAACGGATCGTTGTGCTGGCGGCCCGTGAGGCGGATGCCATCGAAACCCGAGCCGATGTCGAAGCCCTTCGTCGCGGGCAGGCTGAGCATCGCCTTGGCCAGGTCGGCCTCGAGCCGGTCGAACACCGGTTCGCCCCAGCCGACCGGCACGCCGCGCGCGACGCCCTGCACGATGCCGCCGACGCTGTCGCCGGCCTCGCGGGCTTCCACGATGCGCGCGATCAGTTTCTCCGCCGCCGCGGGGGCGGAGCAGCGCACGATGTTGGCCTCGATCTCGGCGCGCGTGACTTGTTCGAAATCCACCTCCGCCGCGATGTCTTGCACCTGCGAGACGTACGCGAGGATTTCGACGCCGAACCGTTGCTGGAGGATTTTCTTCGCCACCGCGCCGGCCGCCACGCGGCCGATGGTTTCGCGCGCGCTGGTGCGGCCGCCGCCCTGCCAGTTGCGGATGCCGAACTTGGCCTGATACGTGTAATCCGCGTGCGACGGGCGGAACTTGGTGGCCATCTCCTCGTAGGCCGCGGGGCGCATGTCCTCGTTTTTCACCCACATCGAAATCGGCGTGCCGAGCGTGAGGCCTTCGAAAGTGCCGGACAAAATCTGGACCGTGTCGGTCTCCTTGCGCGGCGTGACGATGTTCGACTGGCCGGGGCGCCGGCGGTCGAGGTCCGGCTGGATGTCCGCCTCGGTCAACTCAAGCCGCGGCGGGCAGCCATCCACCACCACGCCTACGCCGCCGCCGTGGGATTCCCCCCAGGTCGTGATGCGAAACAAATGTCCGAACGTGTTGCCCATGCGCGGAGCGTGCGGGAAAAGCGGGGCGAGTTGAAGAGTTAAAACGGGGCGCGGGGGAAAGTGGGGCGTGTGGGGCAGGCTTCCAGCCTGCCGGTTCGGGCGGCATCCGTGCCGCCCGTTCCCCCGGCGGACGTGCGGCGCGGCGGAACCAGGAACACGGGGCAGGGATGCCCCGTGAACCGGCGGGCAGGGATGCCTGCCCCACACGCCAGCTCGGCCATCGCCCAGCCGCCCGGCAAGAAAGTGAGATGCGCCCGCCGGGCTGCGGAACCGTCCTTGGAGTGCGCCCGTCCCCGGGCGCAGCGAGGTGGAGCGCAGTGCGACGCGGGCCAATCCACAGCTTCCGTGCGTTCGACCGTTGCTGCGGCCGAGGACGACCGCACTCCGCGCTGTCGCTCGCCGCCCGCCTTTTCCCTTCTCCCCTCCGCCGCGCTGCCCTAAGAGTTTCGCGCGTCATGCCTGTGGAAAACATCGTCAGCATCCGGCAACTCACCAAACTCTACCGCCAGGGGGAGATTGACGTGACCGCGTTGAACGGCATCTCGCTCGACATCCCGCGCGGCGAGTTTCTCGCGCTCATGGGGCCGTCCGGCTCGGGGAAATCCACGCTGCTCCACATCATCGCCGGCGTGGACCGCCCGACCGAGGGCGAGTGCCGCGTGCAGGGCCAGGACGTGGCGCAGTTGAGCGAATCGCAGCTCGCCGACTGGCGGAATCAAAACGTCGGCTTCGTGTTTCAGAGCTTCAATCTCATCCCCGTCCTGACTGCGTTCGAGAATGTCGAGCTGCCGCTGCTGCTCACGCGCTTGAACCGCCGCGAGCGCCGCGCGCAGGCGCTCACCGCGCTCGATCTCGTCGGCCTCGCGGACCGCGCGCATCACACGCCGCGCCAGCTCTCGGGCGGGCAGGAGCAGCGCGTCGCCATCGCCCGCGCGCTCGTCACCGACCCGACGCTGATCGTCGCCGATGAACCGACCGGCAACCTCGACTCGAACTCCGCGGCGGAGGTGCTCGGCATCCTGCAGGCCCTCAGCCGCACGGCGGCCAAGACCGTCATCATGGTCACGCACGATCCGAAGGCGGCGGCGTTTGCGTCGCGCGTGATTCATTTGGAAAAAGGCGAGCTGCTGGCCACGGAGGAGCGGCACCCATGACCATCGCGGGCTTCATTGTGAAGAATGCGCTGCGCAACAAACGCCGCGCGCTGCTGTGTATTCTCAGCGTCGCGGTGAGCCTTTTCCTGCTCGTGTCGCTGCTGGTCGCGCTGCGCGAAATCACGCTGCCGCCCGAGGACGTCGGCGCGGCGGCGCGCATCATCGTGCGCAACAAAGTGTCGCTGGCCAGCCCGCTCCCGGCCCGCCAGCGCGCGGTGCTGGAGCGCATTCCGGGCGTCGAGGCGGTGACGCCGTTCACGTTTTACGGCGGGAAATTTCGCGACGAAGACTTTCCGAAATTCGCGCAGTTCGCCGTGGATCCGAAGGAGTTCATGCGCATCGTGGTCGAGGCCAAGATGCAGGTGGACCAGCTCGACGCCTTCCTCAAGGACCAGCGCGCGTGCATCGTCGGCAAGATCACCGCGGACAAATACGGGCTGAAAATCGGCGACCGGCTCAATTTCATCGGCACGCTGTGGCCGTGCGATCTCGAGTTGAAAATGGTGGGCACCTACCAGGGCACGATCGACGACCGGAACCTGTTTTTTAACCACAAGTATTTCGACGAGGCGATGGGCAACCTCGGGCAGGTGGGGACGTGGTGGGTGAAGGCGCGCTCGATCGACGACATGACCGACGTGCTGGACCGCATCAACCGCGCCTTCGCCAACACCTCGGCCGAGGTGCGCGCGGAGACGGAGCGGGCGTTTCAAATGAGCATGGTGTCGATGTGGGGGAACATCAAAATCCTCGTGCGCTCGATCTGCTCGGTGGTGGTGTTCACGCTGCTGCTCGTGTCGGCGAGCACGATGAGCATGGCTATCCGCGAGCGCTTCCGCGAACTGGCGGTGCTCAAGGCCATCGGATTTCAGCGGCGGGAAATTTTCGGTTTCATCCTCGCGGAAAGCTTCGGACTGGCGGCGGTCGGCGCGCTGCTCGGCATCGGCGGGGCGTGGGCGTTGTTCACGCACATCTCCATCTCCAAACTCACCGACGGCATCTTTGTCGCCTTCGAGGTGACGCCGCAGATCATGGGCGTCGCGGGCACCGTCGCGGCGGCGCTGGGCATCATCTCGGCGCTCGCGCCCGCCATCGCGATGGCCCGCATGAGTGTGGTCGAGGGCCTGAAGACGTTGGATTGATTCTGAAGGGAAATTCTTAACCACGGACAACCACGGATGAACACTGATGGGAAAAGTGAGGTGAGATTTCCGGGAGGCACGTGCGGGCCGGCGCGGAGGACACGCGCTTTGGAGTGCGGTGACTTGTCACCGCTTTCCCGAGGCGACTTGTCGCCGTCGAACTGCGAAGAGCGTCCGGAAACGCACGCGTGCCCGCGCTGGCGCGAGCCGTGGACGCCCCATTGTTTCACGGACGATTTCCGTGGTTCGACGGCGACAAGTCGCCTCGCAAAAGCGGTGACCAGTCACCGCACTCCAAAGCCAGCGGCCCGGCGGGCGCGGCGAGGATCTCGGCGCGCGGGCGGTCCCCGCCCGCAGCGGCTCCGCATCCGCGAAGGCGCAAGTAATCTCAACGGCCCGGCTCCGTTGTTGCCGCTGCGACCGGGGACCGGTCGCGCGCCGCTTCGAGCGCGGCTTCGCCGCGATGTCTGCATCCGTGTCCATCCGTGTCCATCCGTGGTTTCTCAAATTCCCCTGCTTTCCACCGCCTGATCCCATGGCGCTGCCCATCACCTACAACATCCGCAATGTCGTCCTGCGCTGGCGCGCGACGCTGGCGACGGTGCTTGGCGTGGCGCTGGTGGTGGCGGTGTATGTGCTCGTGCAATCGCTCGCGGTCGGGTTGGAGAAATCCAGCGGCAACACCGGCGACCCGCGCAACGTGATGATCGTCCGCAAGGGCGCGACCGCCGAATCGAGCAGCCAGGTGACGCGCGCGCAATTGCGCCTGATCCAGTATTGGCCGGAGATCGCGCGCGACGAGGCGGGCCGGCCGTTGCTCTCGGCCGACGTACTCGTGCTCATCAACCTCCCGCGCCACGCCGGCAACGGCGAAGCCAACGTGCTGGTGCGCGGGATTTCGCCGGTGGGCATTCCGCTGCGGCCGCAGGTGACGCTGGTCAGCGGCCGGTGGTTTGTGCCGGGCAAACGCGAGGTCGTCGTGAGCCGGCGGCTTGCCGCGCGGTTCGCCAATTTCGAGATCGGCGACAGTTTCTCCTCCGGCGGCCGCACGCTCACCGTGGTCGGGCAGATGGATGGCCAACGCAGCGCGTTCGATTCGGAGGTGTGGATGGATGGCGACGAGGCGCGTTCCATTTTCGACCGCGAGTTTTATTCCAGCCTGCTGGTGCGGGCGACTGATGACACGGCGCGCGCGGCCTTGCTTGAGCGCATCGAGGGCGACAAGCGCCTGCCCGTGCGCGGCCTCGAGGAAACCAAGTATTACGCGGCGCAAACGATGACCGCGATGCCGATCAAAATCCTCGGCAACCTGCTCGCCACGGCGATGTCCATCGGCGCGGTCTTCGCCGCGATGAACACGATGTATGCGAGCGTGGCGTCGCGCACGCGCGAGATCGGGACGCTGCGGGTGTTGGGTTTCCGGCGGCGCACGATCTTGCTGAGCATCATCATCGAGGGCGGCTTCCTCGCGCTGCTGGGCGGCGCGGTCGGCTGCCTGCTGTCGCTGCCGATGCACGGGTATTCGACGGGCACGATCAGCTTCGAGACGTTCAGCGAGACGGTGTTCGAGTTTCGCATCACCCCGTGGCTGGCGGCGCAGGGCCTGCTTTTTTCCGTGATCGTCGGCGTGGTCGGAAGTTTACTGCCGGCCTTGCGGGCGTCCCGTTTGCCAGTCATCGCCGCCCTGAAATCCCTATGAACCCGGACCGACTCAAAGAACTGCATATCGACGAACGCGGCCGAAAACCGGGCCTGCCGTCGCTGTGGACCATTCTGCTGGTGGTGCTCCTCGTCTCCGCCGCCGTGCTTTATTTCGCGTGGCCGCGGCTTTCCCAAGAGCGGCGCGTGGTGGACACGCGCGGCAAACAGTCCGCGACGAGCGCGGGGAGCGGGATCACCAAAGGCACCAATGCCGCTGGCTCCGCGCGCACCCTTACCGCCAGCCCGAGCAACGCCGTGCTCACCGTCAGCGGCTACATCATCAACCGCGAACGCATCGAACTCAGCCCGCGGTTCATGGGCGTGGTGAAATGGATCGGCGTGAAAAAAGGCGACGCCGTGACGAACGGGCAGGTCGTCGTGCTGCTCGACGACGCCGAGTATGTCGCGCGCGTGCGGGAAGCCGACGGCCGCCTCGAGGGCGCGCGCGTGGCGGTGAATCGCGCCGAGATCGACAACCAGCGCGTGCAACAGCTCGGCGCGCGCAATTTTGAAACCAAACAGGCTCAGGACGACGCCCGCCTGCGCGTGGACGCCGCCCGCGCCACCTTGCATGAAATTGAAGGCCAGAACCTGCTCGCCCGCACCTATCTCGACTGGACCGTGATCCGCTCGCCGATCAACGGCGTCGTGCTCGAGAAACTGGTCGATCCGAACGAGTTGGTGGTGCCGCAAAGTTTCGGCGGCACGCGCGGCCCGAGTACCGCGCTCATCGCGCTCGCGGACCCGAAGGATCTGCAGGTGGAGATTGATTTGAACGAAGCGGACCTCGCGAAGGTGTCGCTGAATCAAGCGTGCCGCGTCACCCCCGAGGCGTTCCCGGACCATTCCTACCAAGGCGTCGTGGCCGAGATCGCCCCTGAGGCCAGCCGCCAAAAAGGTACGCTGCAGATCAAGGTGCAGATTCAGAATCCGGACCGCTTCCTGATTCCCGAGCTGAGCGCGCGGGTGGATTTTCTGGGGCGGTAGGCGGGACCGGAGTGCGGCCGTCCCCGGCCGCAGCAGTGTGCGATCGGGTTGGGGGCGTGGGGGAAAATTTCGGCATCTCCGCGCGCCCGCGGAGCGCGACCGGTCCCCGGTCGCAGCGCGTGCGACGGGGCAGGGGGCGTGAGAAAAACTTCTGGCGCCTCCGCGCGATCGGGGCCGCTGCGGGCGGGGACCGCCCGCGCTTCTCATCGTTGTAGGAGTCGAGGCAACGAGACTCTAACCTCCTTCTGCGCGAGGCCCGCTCAATCCTCCTCAAGTCGTGTTGTGCAACCGACCTCGGTTCCCACACGCTGTGCCCAATTCTGATCACAGGCCTTCGCTCGTTCTTGGCGCAGAAAAGGTCAGAGTCTCCTCACGTCGTCTCCTACAAATGCACTCGCGGGCGGGCCGCCCGCGCTCCTGCTCACGCCTTCCGCGGCGAGCGGCGGAAGCCGTTTTGCGCGAGCAACCGCCAGACCATGAAGAGCGCCTCCCGCATGATGGCACCGGACATCTTCGACGTGCCCTGAAACCGGTCGGTGAAAATGATGGGCACCTCGACAATTTTCATCCCGCGTCGCCAGAGCTTGTGCGTGAGCTCGACCTGGAAGCTGTAGCCATTCGAGCGCACGGCTTCGAGGTCGATGCACTTCAACGCATGACGTCGGAAGCACTTGAAGCCGCCGGTCGGATCACTGATGCGCATCCCGGTGATGATCCGCACATACTGCGCGGCACCCAGGCTCAGGACGAGCCGGTTGAGCGGCCAGTTGATCACGCGGATGCCGTTGCAGTAGCGCGATCCTAGCGCCAGATCGGCGTCGCGCGCGGCGGCGATGAAGCGCGGGATGTCGTCCGGGTTGTGGGAAAAATCGCCGTCCATCTCGAGGATGAACTCGTAGTTTTTCTCCAGCGCCCACGCGAAACCAGCGCAGTAGGCGCGCCCGAGACCGTTCTTTTCCTTGCGATGCAGGACGTGGATCGAGGGATGTTTCGCGGCGAGTTCGTCGGCGATCCGGCCGGTGCCGTCGGGGGAATTGTCATCGACGATCAGCAGGTCCACCGGCCCGGGGAGGCGGAGAATGCGTTCGGCCAGCGGGACAATATTGTCGCGCTCATTGTAGGTCGGAACGATGACTAGGGCTTCGGCTTGCATTTCCACTGCGTGATGGCGGCGAGAGTTAATCCGCAATCATGCCGCGACTTCAAGCGGCAATCCGGCGGGCACCGTGAAACGCCGTGAACCGTGCGGGCACCGAACCGGCGCGCTGGGGACAGGCGCGCCCTACCAGCGGCCGCCGGTTCCGGGACTCCCGGCACGAGACGCGGTTGTGGGGAAACTTCTCCCTGCGAACTGGGGGATGGTTGAGGGAGACAAGGCGAGCATGGCTCCGAGCAATTGAAACCGCGCCCGGTTGGCGAGTAAGGGCTTGCCTCCACCGGACCGCATGCGGAAACTCCGCGCGTTCCATGAGAAAACCACGATCCAGCAAACGAAAACCCGAGGCTATTCCCAAGGCGCTCCAAGTCTTCGCGTGGAACCTCGGGGGGCGGCTCACCGCATCCGGGAAAAAGCAGATTGCCCTGAACGTCATCGAGCGCGGGCGGGCGTGGCACTGGACCAAGCTCCCGAAAGGTTGGTTTGATTTGGACTTCTGTCTGGCCCATGGACAGATGCGAACCAAGCAGGCACTTCGCGAACTCTTCCCGCCGCACTCATGAAGGCGCTGAAACCATTGGATTTGCCAATGGTCGTGCGGACCTTCGCGGCGATCCCGGGATTGGCCGGTGCGGGCGCTTTTGCTGGTGCCAATGCGCTCTATCTCGAACATATCGAAAACTCGCTGGGTCGCTTCAGCCTGGATATCGACCTCCAAAACCAGACTGAGGAAGTGGAAGCCATCCACCGTCGCCTCTCGCCGCAGGCGCAGAAGAAACTCAAGCTCGTCAGCCGCCTCAGTGCGGAGATGTATGAGTATCAAGCGCGGGTCGGCGGGCAGACCATTCGCATCGAAATCGCCCGGCCCTATCTTCGCCATCGGAAGAAATACCAGCCCAGCAAACATGTGGCCGGCCTTGCGGTGGTCAGTCTTGCTGACCTTCTGTTCGCCAAGATTTCGGCCTTTTCCACCCGCGGCTTTCCGCGCGACCTGATTGATCTCTTTGCCGTTGATCAACAGCGTGACATCGACTGGCAGGAACTCCTTTCCCAAGCCGCGCGGGCTTCCGACAATGACTACAATCCGGCTGAATTCCTCCGAAAACTTCAGTCGCATCACCACGAGTGCGTGCGACCGGTGTATCTGCGCGAACTGCCCGTCCGCCATCCACCCGGCCCGGCCGTCCTCCGCGAATTCATCGAGCGATTGATGATCGCCAACCAAGCGGTTGCGCAGGCGACACTCCAACCACCACGGCGATAAACACGCCGCGGCAGCGCGCTCACTTCCCCATCCACGTCAGGGCAAGAACCCTCATCGTAACCGCCGACGTGAGGAGGAGGATCGGGCGACGTCCGGGGCCGTCCGCCTCCTCCCGTCGGCGGCTACAGGGTTCACGGCCTTGCCGCGCGTCCGAGATTGGCAGGTGGGAATGGCCCGTGGACAATGGGGGTGGGGCGCGGTTGTCCCCGGCGCGCCGGTGGGGCGTCGGCACGGTTCGCGGCGCTCTGGGGACAGGCGCGCCCTACCTGCGGACTCCTCACAGTCCCATCTTCCAGTCTGCGAAGGAATGCACCTGGTCACACAACGCTTTCATTGCGCCGCTGAAACCGCTGCCGATCAGCAAACCATGACTGCGGACTTGTCGTTGTTTCCGAGCCCGCGGCCAGGAATGAGATGGTCTCTGGGGAAACCGGGAATTCACCATCGCTCACGAGGATAATATCAGCTCGCTGCCAGGCCGCATCCTGCAAGCGCTTGACCGCGCGGCGCAACGGTTCGGCCACATCCGTGCCGCCCTGGAATGAGCAAGCCAGGAAGTTGAGCAACCCGGCCAGCCCTGCTTCGCTTAGTTTCAATTCTAGTTCCGCCACGTCACCAGGCCCGCTGAACGAATAGAGATAGCACGCCCGCTTTTCGGCGTGTGCCACGCGCAAAGCTTCGAGTGTCACGGCCTTCGCGATCAGTTCCGGAGCACCCTGCATGGAGCCGGACGTGTCTAGGCAGACGATGATTGGGCCGCGCTCGGCTTTCGCCTGTGGCTTGGGGCGTTCGACTTCCGTCATCACGTCGCTCTCGCTCGACACGCGCTCGGCCATTACGCCCTGCACGCGGTAGGTGAGCAGGGCGTGTTCGATGCGGCGGGCGTGCCAGAGATACTTGAGCACGGGATGCCCCAGCGTTGCGGCTTCGGCGGGAATCATGCGCGAGATGTCGTCCGACAGCGTCAGGCCGTGGACTTCGTGCGGCGCAAACTCGGTCTGCACTTCGCGCCATTCGTCCTGCGCGCGGCGGATGGGAACGAAGAGGCGCTCCATCACGCTCGGCACACTTTCGTCCACGCGCTCCTGCAAGCGGCCCAGCGTGTAGACAAGATCCGTTAGTTGTGGACAACTCTCCAGCAGCTTCCGCAGGCGGGCGATTTCCTGCCAGCCGTGATGGCGCAGGAGGCTTCGGGCCAAGTCACGCCCGCGTCACCAGATGTTGCGTGTGACACCGGGAACGGTAGCGGGGTGTCAAACCACGTTTGGAGCTTGAAGGACCTCTCCTTAAAGTAGGGTTTCTTGACAAGACCACGAACCTGCCCATAGCTTTAAGAAGTCTTAGCGCGTCCGGTTCTTTAGCCGGCATGGGTCAAACCAGACCTGCTCCGACGATAAACACAACCATGCACTTGGCCTTAAAACCCAGTAAGCAAGATGAAGAACACATTGTGCCCTACGGGGCCTAGCCAAATTAGCCTCGGCCAAGACGCCTTGGACGAATTCAAACGTTGGGCAAACTTCGTTCCACCCTTCGCTTGGATCGCACTTCTCCTTCACGATCCTCCCGAAACAGCTCGCGAACTCAGCCCACACGAGAGTCTAGTCATCAGGACTTTCGCTCACGTTCTGAACGAGAATTACGAAGCTGTTCCAAATGTCATTTTGGACAGACTTCGCCTCGCACTTCGTGATAACCCACTGCTCGTCGATTCTGACATCGAAGAGCGAATCGCTGCGCAATTGGATGGACTGGAGCGCGGCTTTGCGCTGGAGCCTCACAACCGCCGAACCCACGTGGCGGCTTTTCCGCCGGAAGCACGAAGGCCAGCGGAAAATTCGTTCACTCCGACCGCAGGCGATAACTTCGAACAGACGCTCGCGGCGCACATCGAGAAATACGGTTTAGACCATCCATGCACATGGATTAATGAGACCCTCCCAACCCTGACGGAACCGGCGCTCGGAAGTGCCGCGTTATCCACCGTCCGCTTTCTCAAATTTATTCGCGAGCGATTGCGTAAGGTTGAACCAGGCGAAAGAGACACCGAGACCTATAAAAATATCGGCGCATTCGTCCGCCAGAAGGCCAAAGAGATTTTAGGCAAGTTGCTTGAATTGAATGGCCAGAACTTCCGCAGTCCAGCGTCAAAAGACCTCAATTGGGCTGTGCGTGAAATCGCGCTAATGGCTTACGAAACTGATCTGTGGCCGTGGGACCGGAGTAAAATTCCAGAAGACGTCGTGCAGCGGCTTCAAAGTCTTGGAGCCTACGGCATGGCGAAACTGCGCAAAGCGATTGCGGACGATTCCGCGCGCGCTGCGCCACTGTTTCTTGAGCACTTGTCCGAGTATAGGCAATTGATCCGTGTGCTGACAGTGTTCGGCGGCCTCGGCCTCGCCTCACGGCAACTCGTGCAATTGCTGCGTGTGATCCCCAAGCCGGCCGTTGAAAGAAATCTGAGCTACTGGGGGGCACCTGAATTGCGCATCTTCCCTTTTGACGTCATCGCTATGGATCTTATCCATAGCGTCCACCTGCTCAGTCCGGGACTCGGCAAAGAACAGCCTGAAGCAATCTTTGCACGAACTGAGTTCGCCGAATTCTGCCTCGGACGAATCGGCCAGCGAAAGGGCGCTCCAAAATCCAACGGCCTCGCTCCGAGTGAAACTCTCATTGAGCCAAATCCCATTTGGCGCCAGTGCTACCTACACGCGACCTGCGCCCTGCAGGCGAACCCGGAAGGAAAAGGCCAGCACGTCGCCTATTGGGCGATGAAGCACGATCCTGATGCAGCGGTGCGAAATGCGGCGAAAACAGCCTATAGCTTACTTCGAAACATGCCCACAACGAGCGCGACCGTTTCGCCTCGGCGCCCGCACATCACCGCGATCTGGTGGCTGCTGCAAGCGCATCTCTTGGCGCTGGGTGAACACCTCGACACCGAGGGAATCCATCTGACGCTCGCCGCTTTCATGCGGCGCACCACCGAACGCAAAAACGCCCCGTAAACCAACCTATTTTCGCTGCCGTATGACTGCATATTGCATTCCTCGCCATTTTGGCACCGCAGCGCTCACCGACTCTTCGCTTCGATGCGAGGAGCCCCCATTGAGCCATGCGAAACACATCTACTGTCCTCATCGTTGGCGGCGACGTCCGCCACTTTCAGCTCGATAAATTGCGGGCCGCGTTAGGCGGTCTCTCAGTCGAGTGGATTCCGACTCGCGAAAGCGACCCCGGGTCGTCTCGATTCGAAGCAAGACTAAGGCGTCAAGACACGTCCTTGGTTGTCATTCTATGTGGCTTGGTTCGGCATCGGCACGGTCGGCGCCTTCTGCGCCTCCATCGCAGTGCGAACATCCATGCGATCAGTTCAACGCTCCTTGGCACCCCACCGCTGCACACCGCCAGCGATAAACAATTCATCCAACAGGGGGTGGAATTGTGAATGCTCGCTTACACATCAGCCGCGGGAATCCAGTCAACGCATTGGTTCTCGTTCCCACTTTTCTCAAGTACACGAGCGGGCCGCTTCTTGGCCCGGCGATGCTCGCGGGCGCAGCGCGAAGGGCTGGACACCGGGTTCAGGTTCTTGACCTGGCCAGAGAATGGATGATCGACCATCATGCCGTGCCACGAAACGAATCCGTTTTCATTGGTGATCACGACAAACCATCTGAATCTCTGCGTCTGTTTCAGGAGCACTGGTGTTCACTTTGCGCAGAAGGGTGGCCGTCCGGATTGGATTCCGGGCAACACGAGGAAGTGATAGTGCATTTGAAGGCGGGCTTCGACGAGGTCGAGGCAGCCGCTAGCGCTTTCTGCCACACCGAGATTGGAGCCTGGTTCAAACGAAAGATCAGTGAAACAACGCCGCCCGAACTCGTGGGCATCTCAGTGCTGTATTCCGGCCAAGTGATCGCAGCGTTGACGCTCACTCACCTCGTCAAGGCACAGTGGCCAAAGGTTCCGGTTGTTTGGGGTGGTGCGCACGTCACTGCTTTAGGTGAAGAAATCTCTCGTGATACGCGGTATGGAAGTTGTGTAGATGGCTTTGTATTCGGATATGCGGAGAAAACCTGGGTGGAGCTTCTTGACTCTGTTGCGAATGGATCGTCCTGGCCGCAGGAAGTGATCCGCGCTGGTGAGGAATTCCGACGGGCGAAGGATTATCCAGAAATTGTTCCCTGCTTCGGAACTCCCGTTGCGTGCGGTGGACGGCTCACGCTGCCAGCACAATCCTCTCGCGGATGTGCGTTTGGACGCTGTGCGTTTTGCACCTACCCAGCGATTGAGGGCACTGCGCGAAATTTGGACCTGTATCCAGTGCGGGAGGTGGTAATGGAAGCCGAACGCCGCGGCGCTGTAGTGTCTTTCAAAGATAGTTTGATAACGCTGAATCGACTGGACGAACTCTCTAAACTTATCGACGGCCGCGTGCAGTGGAGCGGATGTACCAAATTGCATCCAGGGTTGAATGCGGACCTTTTGCGCCGTCTGGCAGCGGCCGGATGCCGCACGCTGGAAGTGGGACTCGAAACCCTCACCGAGTCAGGACAAGAACTCATTCTTAAACGACAAACTCCGAAATTGTTTCTTGAGTTTCTGGATGCTGCGGCCGCCGCCGGTGTGAGCATCGTTGTTAATTACATCACCGGTTTTCCAAGAGTGGATCATGACGAAGAGCAGCGATGGCTCACCAAAGTCCTTGCCGAGATCAGCACGCGACCAAACCTGGTGGCAAAGGTGGAACACAATAGGTTTCAATTTGAGCGACTATCACCGATGGGAAGACAACCCGAGCGATTTGGACTGGTCGTCACCGGTTCTTGGCCTTGGGCTTCGGTTCTGGACTGGAAGTTAGCCGCATGAGCCTAAAACTTCGGGTATGAAGATGAGCGGCGTCTTCTTGCGCTCGTAGCGGTCCTATTCCAGGGCCTTGATGGAGAGTGGGCCGAACAATTCCTCCGGCGTGGAGAATCGGGTGAGCAGGCGCTCGAAGTAGGTGGCGTCGCGAAAGGCGTGGCGTAGGCGGCGGGCGAGTTCGCTCTTGGCCGTGCCGGGCGCGCCGATGAGGAGGAGATGTTCGCCGGGCAGGGCCGCGAGCAGGGCGAGGCGGATGGGGGTGTCACGCTCGATGAGGCCGGACAGCAAGGAATCACGGAGAACGCGCAATTTGTCGGTCAAATTTTGGCTGTTCATTTTGAGAAAGGCTAGCGAGGTGTCGTACGGTGTCGAGACTGGAGGCTGTTACCCGGTGAGGAAACGATTTTTAGGAGCGACCCAAGGGAGCGGGTTGGCGAGATAGATGGTTGCTTGGCGTCGGACCTGGCTGTCACTGCTGTTGTGCGATTGGACGGCGGAGGGTTGCTGGCTATTTTTCTACGGGTTTGGCTTCGCCGGACTTGGGCGGGGAGGGCTTTACTTCGGCTGGCTTGGCGTGGGCGGGCTTTGCGGGAGTGGCGTCGAGGCGCTTTTTCATACCGTCGAGTTCTTTGCGGAGGTCGCGGGTGGTTTTCTGGAGGTCGAGGAATTCCTGGCGGAGGGTGCCGAGTTCTTCGGGGGCTTTGCGGGCGGCGCGGATTTTGTTGAGGGCGGCGGTGGCGGCTTTGTGTTCGGGGGTGTCGGCGGTGGCGGTGGTGTAGGTCTCGAGGGGAGTGATGGCGGCGGGGTCTTCGAGGTTTCCCAACGCGTTGATGGTGGCGAGTTTGATGCGTTGCATGGGGGAGTTGAGCTGGGTGAGGAGATAGTCGCGGGTCACGTCGCGGCGGGGTTCGTTGCGGGCGAGGTGACCGAGGGTTTCGAGGGCGCGGGCGAGGACTTCGGGAGGTAGAGTTGGAGCGCGTTCTTGAAGAAATTGGCGGAGGGGCGTGGCGTAGAGGGGGCTGTCCTGGGCGCGCATGGCGGCGATGGCGGCATCGGCGAGACGGTCGCGGTAGGAGGGGCGGCTGAGATATTTCTGGATGAGATCGAGTGTGGCCGGGGAGGTGAAGGGGCCGAGGGCGCGGAGGGCGGTGGCCTGGATGCCGGGGTTTTTCTCGGCGGTGCCGCCGAGAAGGGTGCGGGCGTGGGCTTTGGCGTCGGGATGATAGTTGGCCCCGAGGTCGGCGACGACGGCATTGCGGACGCGGGCGTCGGATTGGGTGGTGGAGGCGGCGAGGGCGGCGACGGCCTCGTCGGTGTGGATGGTCTTGAGGGCTTCGGAGGCTTTGGTGCGGACGCCGTGGAAGGGGTCGGTGTTGAGCGCTTTCTTGAGGCGGGAGATCGTATCTTGGTCTTTGTTATTCTTGCCCAGGATTTCGGCGGCGATGACTCGACCGATGGTGTCATTAGCGTCGGCGAGCTGGGCGTAGAGCATGGGGGTGGGTGGGGTGAAGTTAATCTTCGCGAGCAGAGTTAGGTCGGGGTCGAGGCGGACTATTTCGGGGGTGTCCGAGAGGGGGAAATAGAAGTCTTCTTCGGCGTCTTTGACGGTGATGGTGCGGTCAACGGTGCCGGCCTTGCTCTTGAAGCGGATGGTCAGGGGGAAGCGGAATAGGAGGGCGTCGTCGGAGACTTTCTGGGTCTGGCGGAGGTTGAGTTTGGCGAGGCGAGTCTTGGGATCGTAGGAATAGGAGGCGTCGAGGGTGGGCTGGCCGATGTGATGAACCCATTGGTCGAAGAATCGGTCGAGGGAACGGCCGGAGAGTTCCTCGAGAACTTTGCGGAAGTCATCGGTGGTGACGCTGCCGAACTTGAAGCGTTCGAGATAGGTTTTGACACAGGTGCGGAAGAGGGTTTCGCCAAGCTGGCTGCGGAGCATGTGGAGGATCCATGCGCCTTTGGGATAGGCGAGGTAGTTGAACATTTCTTCGGGTGAGGAGTATTTGCGGGTGACGATGCCGCGGGTTTCGTTGGCCTGCGAGACGATGCCTTTGGCGGCGTGGTAGAGATGCCAGTTCATGGAGTCGCGGCCGTTCTTATGGCCGTCGTAGAGCATGTCGTAGTAGGTGGCGAAGCCTTCGTTGAGCCAGACATGGGACCAGTCGGCGCAGGTGACGAGGTCGCCGAACCATTGGTGGGCGAGTTCGTGGGCGACGAGACTGTCGCTGGAGTAGAGATTTGCGGTCTCGGGGGTAAAGAGAGTACGGTTGTTGAGAGTCGTGATGCTGGTGTTTTCCATGCCGCCCCAGCCGTAGTCATGGACACAGACCTGGGCGTATTTGGCCCACGGATAGGGGACGCCAATCTCTTGCTCGAAGAAGGTCATCATGTCCTTGGTGGAGGCGAAGGAACTGGCGGCCTGCGGGAAATCGGAGGGGGTGGTCCAGAATTCGAGGGGGATGTCGCGGTGTTTGTCTTCCACCTTTTTCCAATAACCGGCGACGAGAGAGATGAGGTAGTTGACGTGGGGTTTGTCCTGGAGCCAGCGGACGGCGAGGAGGCCGGTCTGGGGATCGAGGGTTGAGGAGATTAAGCGGCCGTTGGATAAGACGGTGAGGTCGGGGGCGACGCGGCAGGTGACTTCCGAGGTGAACTTTTCGTTGGGATGATCGTAGCAAGGGTACCAGTGGCGGGCTTCGGTGGCTTCGCCCTGGGTGAAGAGATGGAGGTCGGTGGCCGGGTAGCCCATTTCGGGGGTGCGGAAGTAGAGACCTTTCTTCGGCTCGGCGCGGTAGTGGATAGTGACTTTGGTTTCCTTGCCGGCGGGGATGGGTGGGTCGAAGAGGAGGGTGACGTCTTTGTCGGTGGCGTGGTGGGTGAGTTTTTCGGCGGAGTCGATGCTGAGAATGGTGAGGGCGACGGCGTCGAGGCGGAGGTCGGTGAGCGGTTTGGCGATGGGTTTGAAGGTGAGGGTGACGTGTCCGGCGACGGTGCGTTTTTTGAAGTCGGGGATGACGTCGATGGCGAGGTGGAGGATGTCCACGAGGCGGTCGGGGGCGTAGGAACGGACGCCGGGGGCACCGGGGGCACCGGGGGCGGCGTGGCGGCAGAGGAGTTCGTTGGCGGGCGACGGGAGGAGGGTGGCGAGGAGTGCGAGGAGAGCGAGGCGGCAGTTCATGGGCGGGGAGGATGGGCGAGGGGAGGGGGAAGCTCAAAGCTCAAAGTTCAAAGCTTAAGGGAAGGGACAAGGTTCAAGAGCCGGCAACGGGTGGCACATCAACGGTTGCGCTGACTTTCAAGGAGCCGGGCCTGGTTTTGACTGACGAATGGGGACCGGCGGCAGAAAAATGGGGGCAGAAAGATGAGAGGAGAAGAGGTGCAACTTTCTTGGGCTTGTGGGTGCCGCGGCAATCACGGTTGTTATCGAAATGTTCTTGCTGGGGTTTTCGGGGGGCGGGGATAGTGCGGGGCACACGGTTGACGGGCACAGAGTTTGGCACGGTTCGTTTCACGCATGTTTCAGTTTTCTTTTATGAGCAATGTTCGCATCGGGATCATCGGGATGGGGAATATGGGCAAGTATCACGCGGAGTATTTGCTCGCGGGAAAGGTGAAACGGGCGCAGCTAGCCGCGGTGTGCAGCACGTCGCCGGGGAAGCTGGAGGGGTATAAGCAGAAGGGCGTCGAGGTGTTCGGGGACGCCGGGGCGTTGATCAAGTCGGGGAAGGTGGACGCGGTGTTGATCGCGACGCCGCATCCGCAGCACCCGGCGCAGGGGATGGCGGCGTTGGAGGCGGGGTTGCATGTGATTGTGGAGAAGCCGATTGCGGCGCACAAGGCGGACGCGGAGCGGTTGGTGGCGTGCGCGGCACGGCATCCGGCGCTGAAGTTTGCGGCAATGTTCCAGA
>BJHT01000063.1:5373-24979 GCA_014193395.1 Verrucomicrobiota bacterium | reverse complement strand
ACCAAGCTCGAGCAAGCCTTGGGCCAGTTCGGAAACCTTGGGGAGCGGTTCCGGCTGGTAGTATTGCGACAGGATGAGAACACGCATTCTCAAAGATTACCGGTAGCTCAGGACAATCTTAGCGACCGTGGCAACGACGTTGCGCCGGCGATATTCCTCCGGCGCTTCCCAGCGGCCGCTGACGGACAAGGCGAGCTTCATGCCGGTGATTAGTCGATCAGTGTCCGCGCCCGCAAGAATGTTGCTGCCACACTCGGTCGTTTCCGGCCGCTCCGTCACGTCGCGGATTGTCACATTAGGGATGCCGAAAATACAGGCTTCCTCCTGGACAGTGCCGCTGTCGGTCACGACTCCAAGCGCATTACGCTCAAGCTGGATGAAGTCAAACAAACCGAATGGTTGCTCCAACCTCAGCCTCGCGGCATCCACCACAACGCCAGAGCGTCGGATACGATCGGCTGTGCGGGGGTGGACGCTGACCACAACCGGCTTGTTGAATTCCTCCGCCAAGCGAGTGAGGTTGCCCACCAAGGTACGAAGCCGGTCCGGTGGATCCACATTTTCTGCGCGATGCATCGTGGCGATGAAGTAGCCCCCACCAGTTAGCCCCAGGCGGGAGAGCACGTCACTGGCTTTGATCTGCGGCGCAAAAAACTCCAGCACCTCGAAGATCGGATTGCCCACCACGAAAATGCGCTCACGCCGGATACCCTCCGCCACCAGGTTGGCGGCGCTGCGATGGGTGTAGGGTAACAGCACGTCGCTGCTGTGGTCGATGATACGGCGATTGACCTCCTCGGGCACGCGGTTGTCATAACAACGGTTGCCGGCCTCGAGGTGATAAACCGGGATGCCACGCCGGGCCGCCACAATGGCAGCCAGGCCCGAATTGGTGTCCCCCAAGATTAACAGGCGATCGGGTTTGACCCGTTCCAACAAATCATCCACCAGCGCGAGCACACGGCCCGCCTGCTCCCCAAATGAACTGCTCTGGATGCCCAGATGATAGTTCAAAGCCCGCACCTGCAATTGATCCAGAAACATTTGGCTTAGGTTGGGATCATAGTTCTGACCAGTATGCACAAGGATTTGCTCGGCATATCGGTCTAGCTCGCGGATAATCAAGCTTAGGCGGATGATTTCCGGCCGGGTTCCAAACAAGGTCAATATCTTCATGCGGCTCTTCGGACAATCATTCCACCGTCAGTGCCGCTGCGGCGTGGATTCATCGAGATAGCCAGCCCGGCGCAATATCGCTTTGGTTTCTTCGAGACCGACGACGGCATCCGCCGAGGAATATTCCCCCCGCAACGCCGACGATTTCACCGGCCCACGCGCTACTTCCGGCAAAGTGCTGCGAATGACGTAATAGTCTCCCGCCTCCTCTGTGCGGTAAGCCTCTTCGTCGGAAACCATGATCTCGTGGATTTTCTCGCCGGGCCGGATGCCAATCACCTTCATCGCCATTTTTCGATCACCAATCATTGCCCGGGCGATGTTTTCCACCGTGGCGGAAGGCAGGCGAGGCACGAAGGTGTCACCCGGTTGCGCCTGGCGGATTGCCGCGAAAACGGTGTCAACCGCACCATCCAGCGTGATGAGAAAACGCGTCATCTCCGGGATGGTAATGGTGACGGGACCGCCCGCGCGAATTTGCTCCGCGAAAAGTGGCACGACGGAACCGCGTGATGCGACGACATTCCCATAACGAACACAACTGAAGCGGGTGCGCGAGTTACCCAAGTTGGCCTCGACGAAGATGCGCTCCTGGATTGCCTTGGTCATACCCATTACGTTAATGGGCTTGCAAGCCTTGTCCGTGGAGATCGCTATTGCCATCCTAACTGGTGTGTCATTCTCCCGGAGTCCGGACACGATGTTTTGCGCGCCAACGATGTTGGTGAGCACAGCTTCGTTCGGAAAATACTCGCAGGATGGCACTTGCTTGAGAGCCGCTGCATGGATTACCAAATCGGCCTCGCGCAGCACCCGGAGTACCGCATGGCGATCACGCACGTCGCCCACGCGAAAATCCAACAACTCCTCAAAATTATGGTAAAAAATATCGTCCGTTGCCACCAACTGATGCTTGAAATCGAGCTTCATCTGATGGTGTTTTCCCTCGTCACGGGAAAAGACAATGATCTTGTCCGGCTTCCCCATTTCCCCGCCGAGCAAACGGCGGACCACGGCCCGGCCGAGCGAGCCGGTGCCGCCGGTGACCAAAACACGCTTTCCGGCGAGCGGACGATTTAATCTAGGTTGTCTCATAATTGCGTTAAAATCTGGTTTCCTGTCTTTGCGCTTTCACTTAGGCGCACGAGCAAGCTCGTCCAGCATCGTGGTCCAGCCAGGAGCAACAAAACCCGTCGCTCTCCGAAACCGGCTGGAATCCAAGCTCCGGTCACACACGAACGAATCGTCCGGCGAGATTTCTCCGCGCCATCGAAACGCGTCACGGGCCAGACAAAGCAACTCGTATTTGCTGATGCGATCACTGGAAACCTGCCACAGGCCAGCCAGGTCTGGATGCTTCACCAGCACATTCTCAATCACCCGCGCCAGGACCAGCGTGGTAAGACCGGTGTAGCTGGCCCGGCGATATCCCTTAATCGCACGCCCCTGCTGGCCGAGAAACCACTCGATCAATCCTGACTTTGTTTCCAGTTCACGTCCAATAATGGAGGTGCGCAACGTCAGGCAATGTGGTTCGTGCAGCTCGCCAAGAAATTTTGTCCGACCGTAAATGTCTTCTGCATCGGAAACATCATCTTCCGTATAAGCCCCCCTTTTTCCGGAGAATACACAATCCGTGCTGATATGGATAAGCCGTGCCCCATTCAAAGCACACAAAGCCGCGACCCGGTGGGGCAGCAGGGAGTTGATCGTCAGGCTCGCTAGCGGATTCTGCGCCTCCTTGAGTTGTTTGATGATGCCAATGCAATTGACAACCGCCTGGGGCCTGGCCGCACGAAAAACCGAGAGGAGACTTTCCATGTTCGCCGCATCAATGCCGGTACTGCTACGCGCCGGGTCGAACAATGCATGTGCCGCGTAAGCGGCGACCGGACGCCGAAGCGTTACCCACACCTCGTGCTCGCGGGAGAGGCATCGCCAAAGCTGATGCCCAAGCATCCCCGCACCGCCCAAAATCAATATTCTCATTCCGCAATAATCACTCGATTGATCACACTCCCAAAGCAAACAATTACACCGGACAGGCAGCGGCAGAAAAGGGAGTTGGCTCCAACCGACACTTTCTCGAGCGGTTCGACCGAAATAACCGCTTAACCTTTCTATGGGAGAATACTGACCACCCTGAGCTGCCCAGGTCTCCTTTTTGGTTTTCTCGGCCGTCCTGACGCCGAACAAAATGCGTCGCTCAGTGGCGGCCGTCTGCGACAATCCTTGCTAGGAAAGCGAATGTCGCCCCCGCGCATCGCTTCCACGAATGTGCCTGCGCCAATTCGTACGCCGTGGTGGCATTGCGCGCGCGAAGCTTATCGCAACACAGAAGCTTCTCCATCGCATTAGCAATATCGGCGGGCTGCTCCGGATCAAAATAGACGCCGCCACTACCTAGCATTTCGGGCATTGGTCCACGCTGGGAACAGGCGATCGGCAACCCGGCAGCCATGGCTTCGAGAAGAATGTTCGGCATGTTTTCACAACTTGAAGCATAGACGAAGGCGTCCGCTTGGTGATAAATGCTCGGCAAATCAGAATAACGAACCGCTCCGCGATAAACGATATGCCTGCCAAGCGGATCCACGCGCGTCAGTGTGGTTTCCAGCCTGCGAAGCGCAGTGGGATTTGCCGAGCCATACATGTCTAGTGTTATCGGCCATCGCTTCCTCCGCAGCTGTGCCACCGCCTCCGCCACGTTCCAAGTGTGTTTGTAACAATCAATTGTCGAAACATAAATCCAGCGCAATGGCCGTTCGGAGCCATATTCTGCTGCGGACAGCTGTTTCCGGGGAGGGAGAAAAAAACGTCGATCCACCCCGTGAGGTATGACCGCCACCCGTCCCCGCATTCGCTTGGCAGTCCGGAACACACATGACCGCGCATATTCGTTGAGGAATATCACTCCGTCAGCCTCCCTTATGCTCCGCGTCTGACTCCAACGTAACAGAAGCATCTTCAACAACATCAAACTCGGACCGTAGCGCCGCATCTCCCGGCCCTCAAATGGAAGCAGATTCCGCGACATTGTGACATACGGCTTGAACCCGCCACAATAGCCGCCGCCTGGGTTGAACAACAGGTCACTTCGAACTGATGCCGCCAAGCGGGCAAGCTGCCGTTGCTGCCAGTTTTTACACCGCAGCAAACTTCCATCCAAATCCCGATCATGAATCAACTCCACATGCGGAACCCCTGATGGCAATTGATCCAGAGTGGCCCGCCCGCCCCAGACCAACACCCGCTCTAGCTGGTGGACCTCCGGCTCGCAGTGGCGGAGCAACTCGGCCAAGTGAGTGATGCCCCCACCCATTCGGAGATTGGAGGCATCTAATCCCAACCGCATGGTCCCGCCATCCATTAACTCTGGTTCAAATTCGGTCGTGCCGTAATCAACGAGGGTAGCTGAAGTGTTTCTCGCTGTGAGAACTGCCCGCACCATAGCCTATTCCCTTATGTGTCAGATAATGCCCGAAATTGGCGCTCTTTGGCACATTGACTGTCCCCCCTTCGATAGTCACCTCATAGGCCTGATCAGCTACGTTGAGATTAGCCACAACGAGGCTCTTTACTTTCGTTTGTGCGGTCAATGATATTGACAATCCACTAAACCAATTCAGCGAGCGAGTGATGTATATCGGCACGGTATCATCACTCAGATTGCCTTCCAAGTGGGTATTGACAAACGAACTGGACCTCGTGTGGAGGTAAAGCCCGAAAGCAGAATATTTAACGACCACTACTCCTGAAACCTTGTTAGCATCCCCAATAAGACGGAAACCGGTGGCGACATTTTGTAGAGTCAGATTCTGAAACCGGCCAACATTTCCATTAACATCAAGGGCCACGGCTCCCGGCGAATCGCGAATCCAAACATTTTCGATTACACCCTCGGTACCAAATAGCACGGAATTGTATCCCAGACGCAGCAAACTGGTGTACTTCTGGTTATTTCCACTGATCTGCAAATTCCGAATATTGATCTTCGCGGCACTGCCTTTGTCGGTAATCATGAGTCCGCTACTATTTGGCAACCCCTTGATCACGGTTTGATCTGTCATGCCATCGCCGAAGATCGTTATGGCCGCGGGGATAAGCAAATTTGTGATCCAGTATGTCCCTCCAGGAAAATAGACCGTTGAGCGGACTTCCGCGTCCGCGACATCTATGGCGTTTTGAATCGCCGCCGTGGCATCGCGGACCCCGGTCCGGCTGCCGTCGGCACCAAACCACCGCACGTTGAACGGACCGGCTGCCAGCCGGTCCCACGAATATCCTGGTGTCCCCGATGCAATCCTGGTTCCCAGATTGGTTCGGGCTGCGCTGTTGGTCAGAATAAATATTCCGCCCCCGCCATCGTTCGGTATCCGGTAGGCCTGCACAATGACAACTTCACTACTCGGGCTTATCGGGAGCCGGTGCAATTCCGAGATCGTCCGCACGGTTTGGACTGACTCCGCTGACAGTGAGAACTGGGACAAGACCAAGAAACCAGCTACCGCAATGCTGTTTATTTTCATATTTTTAGCTACCCACGACAGATCACCCGAACGCTAGGTCGGCGTTCGCAACACTTCCTGGCCTCGCTCCTCCGCCACGATAGCGGCTGCGGGCTTACTAGTGAGAGGAAATCTCCTGCGCTCCCGCACCTGGTTTGTCCCAATCATACGGCTTCGCCAGAGCGTCCCTACTCCCAAAATTAGCAATACCCGCGCCAAGAACCCCACTGCGCAGTTCGTGAACTCACCAGTTAACAAACCATTGACAAATTGAACCGCGCACAGGAAGCAAATTACAGACAATCCATAATTAATATTAAATTCCCCCCGTCCTCTCAAAACCATGAGCCTTACGTACCACTTTCCCAACCAAAATTGCAGGCCCAAGAGGGCGCCAAAGCCAAAGAGTAAGCCGACTGCATGTCCAAAGTTCATCATGGATTCACCCAAAAGCCCCGGGGTCGCATTACTGTAGCCATCCCATTGATCTTCCAGATATACTTTCGTGTAAACAACCCCACCGGTGTCCGGCTTGCCTGGCCACCAATTTCTCGGGATCGGGTTAGTAAAGAGCGTAAGAAAAGTCATTCCGAACTGGAGGGAACGGATTGGACTATCGAACAGGACTTCCAACGGTCTCAGACCATCACTAAGGATAGCGTTGTCCACGATTTCCTCGGCGCGTTCCAAACGCAAATCCACGTTTGCCCCCTCGATCTTCATCGTGTTTCGAACGGTACCCAGGAATGAGGCGGCAACAACCAGTCCAATTGCCAGAACCGCGTAAAACTGCAGCGAGAAGCGCCGCCAACAGTAATGACTGACAAGGACCAGAAACAATAGTATGTTGAGGATTGAAGTGCGAGATCCGGTAAGTAACTGCACTCCCAGCGATAGCAACACATGGGCGCCCCAGCCAAGCCACATTATCCCGGACGCTTGGGTGCGGCTCAAGCAGAGTACATAATAGGCGGCGTTTAACGGAGGGAGCAGGCTCAGCGTAATTGTTAAGTAGCCATATCCACGAAAAAGCATCACCCGCTGGCTAATGGCATCGCCAAGATCAATTTGTGACCCAAAGGTGCGCACTAGCTCCCACATTGCGAGAATGGGAATCAAACTCAGCAGCCAAACAATCAGGTCCATTCGCCAATTGATTCCTTTGGAATTCCTGCCTTTCAAACTGGGCGCCACCGCCGGTACCAACGCAGTTTTTGGCGAGAGCGTCCTCACATTCGGTGACGAAGCGCGGCTTCCGGAGCCTCGCGCCCTAAAAACCCGTCGTTCGAGAAACACAAGTGCAACCCCGGCCCCCAGCATCCCCAAGTAACAGGCGTTAATTTCTAAAGGGGTCTTTTCGTTGAAAAAGATGCCACCAAAAAACACCAGGCAAGTGCCAAAATAATACTTGGCAGGGGACATCGCATCCCGGTTGGACGCAAACGCCAGCAGGATACACGCAAGCCAAGCTAAGAAGAGACAGAAGCCGATCATGAATGCCCTTCCTCATGAACTTGTGCAGGCACAACAGCATTGCTCTTTACTTTTGAAAGCAAGTCGGACGACCGCACCATCCAAAATCCCACCAGTGAAGAGCACACCCCACCCAAGGCGTTACTCAAAGCGGCTCCAATCCCACCAAACAAGGGGACAAGCCCACAATAGAGGAGCAAGCTGATCCCGGCGCCTACCGCAGCACCTTTGACGGCGAGGTCTGAGCGGCCAATCGCCAAGAGCAGCGGATTTGCCCAAAGCAGTGGCAGCCAGAAGAGAATGCCCCACAGCATGCCTAAAAAATACGCCCGGCTGGCGGCGAACTCGGAACCAGCCGCCAGCTGCATGATGGGCGGCACAACCACCGCCGCAAGGCCGACAAGTACAACGCCTGACACACCAAATATCCACGTTATTTGATGAATGAACTTTTGCATTTCCATCAGATTACGATCGACCCAGAACTTAACCAGTTCCGGATAGACCACATAGAATGCCGGGTCGGTCGCGGCCCAGATAGCACTCATGAAACTCTTGGCCACCCGGTAGTGACCAATCGTTGCCGCGTCCGCAAACCAGCCGAGAAACGTCACATCCAGTTCCTTGGTCGGAATGCTCATCACCGAAAACAAGTAGGTATTCCTCACGAATTTCCGCATATCGCCAATCTGGTCCTGCAACAGGCTGAACGGCGCACGCCAAAGCCGGGCCGAGACTTTGGCCCGAAAATGCCGCAAGGTCATCCACAGAAATAGCAGATTGTTCACGGCGCTGAGGGCGGCCGCCAAGATCGCCACGCCCACCAGATCGAAGTGCCACCAGAGAATCGCAGCAGCCGTCAGGGCCAGTTTCCCCCCCTGCACCCCCAGGCTGAGAATGGCCTGCTCCCGAAACAGCCCGAACATCCGGATGAGGCCCATCGCCGTAGCACTGCCCACACTGGTCAGAAATGAACTCAAACCGCACCAACCCAAGATTGCTAGGCCCCGGGAATCGTTGAGCAGCACAGGCGGACCGACGCGGGCGAGCAGGAGTAGCAGCCCCAAGGCGAGGCACGCGCTCAGCCCGTTGGCCAACAGCGAAAGGCGCACGGCGGCGGCGCATCGCTCCATCTCCCCGGCTGCGTGATACTCGTGAACGTACTTCACGACGGCCTCGTTCAGGCGCAAGTCCACGAACTGAAAGATGACCGCGGAAAATCCCATCGCCACCGCCAGCAGGCCGAAATCTCCCGCCCCCAACCAGCGTCCAAGTAGGATCGTGTAAGAAAAACCAAAGACCAGCGAACTGCCGGTGGTGACGTATTGCCACTGCAAATGGTTGAAAAACTGACCGGAGGCACCGCCGACAGTCCGACGAAGCCACAGACCCCGCAGCCATCGGATGATAGGTATCATGAAACAAACCGTTCATTCAAAGGCGGCCTCAATACGACATATACTCATCTTGGATTCTCTTAGCGTGCCTTGCCGGTCATCGGCATCCGATGTCGGTTTTGATTTACCAATCCAACCGCATCACCCGGACCCGGTGGTTTTCAAATAGCAAATGTTGCCTCTGGGGTGCGTTCACTCCGCTCGAAAACACCTCCGCATAATTCGCCCGGTCCAAGAGGCAGACGTTTATGCGATACATCCGGAGCAGTGCCTCAAACGCTTCTAGCCTGACTAGCGGCCACTTGGAGATGACCTGTGACACTCGGTAACCGGCATAGTCCTGGTCGGCGGAGTTCAGCCGTGCAAACTCCCAAGACCGCCCCATCAGCCATTTGATCATGTCTTCGTTGTTGGAGGCGAAACGAACGGGCGTCCCGTTCATCTCCCGCTCCACCAGGTCCGCGACGCCGAGCCACTCCGCATTGTCATCCGAGATGTGTTTGCGGGTCATTTGCGCGATGACGAGCTGGACCAGATCACACCCAACGAAGTAAACGCCCACCAGCGCCAGCCCCGTCATCCCAAAGCGGTGCCAGAGCCACCATCCGCCCGCCACCGCCGAGAAGAAGGACATCATCTCGACGTATCGCTCCGGCTCCCCAAGAAACCTCGTCGGACGGAAGGATGTGAGAAGGAACGCGGCGAGGCCGGCAAAGGACATCTCCGCACACAGCCGAACGAAAGGAGGTGTCGCGTCCCCGGACCAAGCCAGGCAGGCTCCGAGCAGCACGAGCGGATTCAGACAAACGACCATGACCACGGGATTCGAGTAGGTATAACTCAACCCATGCTGCCGTTGCCTGGCGATTTCCCGCCAGCAGTCCAATATCAGGTCGCGCCAAATGCTGGGCCGACGATTGAGGATGAACAAGGGAGCCAGATCCGTCGCGTAGGCCTTGCTGAACCGAAACGTGTTGAACAGATAGCTCGGCCCATACGCCGGATGCAGGCAGACGAAGAGCAGCACGGAGGCCGCCGCGAGGGCCATCATTTGCCAGAAGCCGAAAACCGCCAGGAGCAACAGACCCGCCAGGAGCATCGTCTGGGCGGCGAATGTGTTGAAACCCCAAACACAATACCCCGCCAGCAGAGCGCCTCCCATCCACGGCAGGCTCACCCCCTCCAGGCGCAATCGCACCACGCAGTAGCCGAAGCAGCCGAAGAAGAGCAGCCCGAGCGGCCGCGCTGTGAGGCCGTAGTTGCGGGCGCTGAAGGCGTGGAGGAACTGGGGGGTGGCCGCAAACAAGGCGGTCAGCATTCCCGCCAGCGGGCTTACGTCCGGCACGAGTCGAAGCGCCAGATAGGTCAGTGCGACCTGCAGGAGATTCACGACCGGGTTGTAGTAACGCGAGACGCCGACCAGTTGCTCGTTTTTCAGGAAGGACAGGAACCAATGCAGGAACAGCGGGTAGGCGCTGCAATAGGCGGGGTTGAGCAGCCGGGGGATGCGCGTGAAGAGCCGCCGGCCGTTCTCCCGGATGACATTCACCAAGAAGAGATGAACGTAGTGGTCGGAGCCCAGCCCCACCAAGGCCCGGCCTTGCAGCACCGAAACGCCCCCGGCCAGAAACAAGGCTCCGAGAAATATGGCGACATCCATGCGATTCACAACCGCTCCGCCTACTGGACTGACTTGGCCGTGTATTTCACGTAGAAGCTCTTCGGCACGAGATCCATTTTGTAGAGCACGTAGAAGAGCGGGCGCAACCGCTCGAAGGTCCGTTTGTAGGTCGGGTAGTCCTTGTAGGTGCGCAGCGGGAGCGTCATGACCTTCACCCATTCCTGAGCCGGGAAATTGAGGCGCTTCTTCACGATCTCGACAATCTCCAGGTCAATCAGTGGCGGCTCCTCCAGCAGCTTCAAGCCCTCTTCACGCGTCATCTGGCCGGAGCGGATCATGGCGGAAAAGGCGTTGGGCCGCTGATCGATGCCAAACCGGCGCGGGAGAAAATAGCTGTGGTAAAAAGCAGTGAAACGATTCTCCAAATGATGCCCGCCATACCACCGCCAGTCGAAGCGTTCTTTGAGCATCGTCTTGGTGGCTTCCTTGTCGTAATCCATCCAGTAGAGCGGGCGGATTTTTTTGACCCGCAGGCCGACGGTGAACTTTAGGAAGCGGGTCAGGGTGAGATTGGGATAAGTGCGGAGGCGGTGCTCGGAGTAATGACCGTGCTGCCGGACAACACTCTTGATGTATTTGCCATCCATGTAGAGCCAGCCCAGCGGAGACACTCCCTCGGTACGAAACGAGTGACCCTCAAACTGATAGCGGATGCCGTACTTCTGCCCGGCCAGATAGAGCGTGGTCGCCAGCGCGATGTCAGTCGGCGCTTCCACATCCGGCACACCGGCGAGCAGGAACGAGCGGTAGATGTCGTTGTAAACCTCGTTATCCACGACATGGGTGTAGAGTTGCACGCCCAGCTTGCCCATCACCTTGTGGATGTTGTCGGTGGCAATGGCGGAGTTCCAGGTGTTGTCGAAATGCGCCGCGAGCGGGCGCAACCCCAGGTCCAACGCGCGCGCCACCATGAAGGAACTGTCACAGCCGCCACTGACTCCGATGACGACATCGAACGGCTTGCCTTTGCCGGCGCGCTTGATGTCATCAACCATGCGGCCGAGGATTTCCTGGCCGCGCGCACCGCACGGATACTCATGGTCCATCCGGTCGTGCAGGTGGCAGTACTGACACACCCCGGCCGCATCAAAGAGGATACCCGGCACTTCCTCGTCATAAATGCACCGGCTGCACCGCCGTTTCCGGCGCTTGCTCTGGACGTGCTGCAACCAGTGATCCCGCCAGGCGGATTCATCAGAGAAGATTTCGGGGGGGGGAGGCTGGAAATTCATGGGCGATCAAACAACGACTGGAGTTGCTCAGGCTTGGGATAGTTGACCAACACCGCGCGGTGCGCGCCTTGATAGATGAACAGACTGCCGGCCGCCACCGCGGCGGCGCGCCCATCCCACACGGCTTTTTGAAAGTCAGGAAGTGTTCCCGCCCCGCCGCAGGCAATCACCGGCACCGATACGGCTTCCGCCACGCTGCGGGTTAGTTCGAGGTCGTAGCCGGAAAATGTACCGTCACGGTCCATCGCCGTGATCAATATCTCACCCGCGCCCGCGTTGGCCATCCGCACGGCATACTCGACCGGATCCAGCTTGGTGTTCTCGCGGCCGCCGTTGCCATGCACCTGGTAGCGGCCCCACAGGTTGCGCCGGGCGTCAATCGAGACGATGACACTCTGCGAACCGAAGCGGCGGGCGGCCTCCGAGACGAGGTTCGGATTCTTGATTGCGACGGTGTTCAGCACGGCCTTTTCCGCGCCCAGATCAAACAGTCGATGAATGTCGTCCAAGCTGCGCAACCCACCGCCGTAGCCGAAAGGCATGAAACACTCGTTGGCGATCTCTTCAATAAGATCAAACTGCGGTGCCTTGTTTTCGGGCGAGGCGGTGATGTCCAGAAAAACCAGTTCATCGACCTCCATCTCATTGAAGATGCGAACCGTGTTGATCGGATCGCCGATGTAGGCGGCATCTTTGAACTTGACGGTCTTGACCAAGCCCCGCCGCCGGAGCAGCAGGCACGGCATGACCCGCACGCTTAACATGCGCCCACCTCAATGGCGAAGTTGCGCAGCAACGCCATGCCATAGCGGTGGCTTTTCTCCGGATGAAACTGAACCCCCGTGATGTGCCCGCGTCGGACGGCACAGGCAAAGTCATAACCGTAATGACAGGTCGCCAACACGTCCTCCTCGCGGTCACAGATGAAGTGATAGGAATGAACAAAGTAGAAACGCGGTGAACGCTCCTGGGTGGAAATCAAACTATCCCCAGGTCGCGGTCTCACGTCGTTCCAACCCATGTGCGGGATGCGCAACCCGGTGGTCTGCGGATCGAAGCGCAACCGTACAGTTTCACCGGCGATCCATCCCAACCCCGGCAACTGACCTTCTTCGCTGCGCCGACTCAGTAGTTGCATCCCCAGACAGATGCCGAGGACGGGTGTCTGCTGTTGCACTACACGCTCGTTCAACACTTCGATGAGTCCCAGCCTCTTGAGATTCTCCATGCCGTGATCGAACGCACCGACTCCGGGCAACACGAGCGCTGTGGCCCGCCCCACCACCGTCGGATCGTCCGAACGCTCGACCGGCACATTGAGCCGACGGAACATGTTCAACACCGAACCGATATTGCCCATGTGATAATCGACGACGACAATCATTTGGCCGCAGGGAAAAGGGGCACGGCTGGGCCGATGATCCGACAGGGCGCACCCACCGCCTTGCTGCCGGCGGGCACGTCCATGAGCACGAGACTGTGGGCACCAATGACGCAGCCATTGCCGATGGTGACCCCCTTGGCGATGACGGAGAGGGGGCCGATGTAGCAACGGTCGCCGATGCAGACGGGCGCGCGCTCGGGACTGGCAACCCCACCGGTTAGTGCCCATTGCAGGGTGTCGTGAGTATAGATTTGCACACCGGCGGAGATGGAGCAAAACGAGCCGATGCTGAGACCACCGGAGCCGTCGAGGACTGTCGAGGGGCCAATCCAAGTGTTCTCGCCAACCTTCACCTCCCCGAGCACGAGGGCGCTGTCGTAAATGGAAGTGCCCGCGCCAAAGCCAAGCTCGCGCGCCTTCTCCCAGCGGTCCACGACATAGTCTCCGAAGGGCAGGGTGCGCCGAAATCGGCCGTCCACCTCGCGTCGGCGCTGAAGCCAGAACTCACGGAGCTTCTCAAACATCAGCGCGGGAGGACACGGCCATACGGGACGAGGTGTCCATGAACTCAGCCAACCATTGCTCGACATTCAGGAACGACCAGATCAGAAGCCGCCGGTTGACCTTGCCGTCGAGGTGTTCGTTCACCAGTTCGCGGACGGCATCGGGGTCGAGGTAGTCATAGATACGGGCGTGCTTCCCGAGCAGCCGACGGCGGACGAACTCGATGCTGTCCCCCTTGAACCACGAGGCGTCTGGCGCGGAGAAGCCCTGCTTCACGCCGTCGGTGATCTGAGTGGGGATGTAGCGGGCCATCATTTTTCGCAGCAGCAGTTTCCCGTCGCGAGTTTTCTCGAAATACTTCCGGTCCTTGCCCGGCTCGTTCTCGTTGATGCGGATGACTTCCTGCAGGTTGCCCAGCTTGAGGCGGACGGGCAGCCGCATGGCGAAATCCACCAAGTCGTTGTCGAGAAACGGTACGCGGGTCTCCAGCGAGTGGGCCATGCTCAGTTTATCTTCCACCACGAGCAGGCCATGTAGAAAAGTCTTGGCCTCAAAGTAGAGGGAGTGATTGATGTAGTCTTCGGGACGGGTAAACTGTGGCGCATGATGCTGGAAGACATCGCGGAAGATGTCGCGCGTCCAGACATGCGAGACTTCCGGCCAGATGGGACGGAAGACTTTCTGAATGTGCCGATTGTCAATCATCCGCTGCCAGAAGAGGTAATACTTATCCACATAGTGCTCAAAATCATCGTTCACCACGGCACGGTAATAACGCCACGGGTAGCCACCAAAGAGCTCATCGCCACCGGTGCCGGCCAGACAAACTTTGACAAACTTGCTGGCCAACTGGGCGACGTAAAAGTTCGGATAGCTCTGGCCCACCCGCGGTTCCTCGAGATGCCACGCCAGCCGTGGCAGCACCCGCTCCATGTCGCCGGCTTTGAGCACCATTTCATAATGCTCGGTGCGGAATTTGTACGACATCAGCTCCGCACTGGCTCGCTCATCAAAACTCAGTTCCAAGCCAGATGCGGAATTGAGATCAAAACCGCAGGTGAATGACTTGAGGTTTGGAAACTCCAAAGCCGCCAAGGCTGTGATCGATCCAGAGTCCATGCCACCGCTAAGATACGAACCGATCTCGACATCACTCACCAACTGCCGCCGGACTGCCTGCCGGAACAGGCGGTCAAGCTCCTCGAGATATTCCCGGTCGTCTCCCGGCTTCTCCGGTTCCTGGAAAGCGTAATCCCAATAGGCAGTCCACCTCCCCACCCCACCCTGCAAGGAGGAGACGCGCATCCAGTGCCCCGCCGGCATAAGCTGAATACCCTTGAAAAGCGTCCGCGGAGTGAAAAAGTTCTGAAAGGTAAAGTATTCAAGGAGCCCCTCCTTGTCCACCGCCGCCCGGAAGCTGGGATGTGCCAAGATGGCCTTCACCTCGGAACCAAACGCGAAGGTGAAACCGTGTTCGGCGACATACAGGGGCTTGATTCCATACCGATCACGGGCAAGGAAGACCTCCTTGCGGACCCGATCCCAAATCGCAAAAGCGAACATGCCATTGAAACGCAATAACGCCTGCTCGCCCCATTCAGCATAGGCGTAAAGGATCACCTCCGTATCGGTGCGGGTTCGAAATCGGCACCCAAGGGCCTCCAATTCCGTCCGCAATTCCTGAAAGTTGTAAAGTTCTCCGTTGTAACTGATGGTATAACGCAGGTCCGCGGACATCATGGGTTGATGCCCGGCAGGTGAAAGGTCAATGATCGCCAAGCGGCGATGACCGAGTGCAATGCCCTCTTCAACGAAGGCACCCTCCCCATCCGGTCCGCGGTGAGCGATGACGGTCGTCATCGCCCGGATCACAACGGGAGAAGCCGGTTCACCGCGCGTGTTAAAATATCCTGCAATCCCGCACATTTTGAAAAATCCTCAATTGCTTCCCCACCGAACCCAGCCGACCTCGGCGTGCTCCCTGAACATTCCCTCCCCTGCAAACAGAAGCGCTTACCTTTCTAGAACGCGGTAAAACCACGTCGGCTGATCGGTCTGATTCGTAATGGAAAACTGAACAACCCCGTTGGTGAGAAAGCGCGCGACAGAAAGGTCACGCCATTGCCCCATCGTCAAATCGCCACAACCTTGCACAACTAGTTGCGCCAAACGATCGGAACCAATCGGTTCGCTTCCGACCGATCCGAATGAAATCGAGAAGGTCGAATCCCCGCTCCAAGCTGGAGCGAGTAGCCGTGTTGGCGCAACAACCAAAACCAGACTGTCAATGCTTGCCACCGGAACGCCGGCCTCATCCAACGCCAGCACCGAATACCGGCCCGCAGTTTCCAAGACGACGTTCGTCAAAGCAATGTGGTCGTTAGTTTGACCCACAATGGGAATGCCATTCTTTCGCCATTGGTACTGCCTAAGCACCCCTCCCTGCGCCAAGCAATTCAGGCCGATGCCTCCGCCAACACCGACAACTACCCGACTCGGTTGCAACATTGCCACAACCCCCGTCCCTGATACCACCGCACCATTCACACTAACCACCTGTCCAAGCCCGCCCAAAAAGCCGACCTCAACTGGAGTCGGCGAACTGATAAAAGATAGGAAGGCCGGCGAGGCACTCTCCAAGATCTCAAACTGCATCGAAAATAGAATGCTGCCATTGGTTAAGAAAATGCCGTTCGGGGTGCCTCCGTCATCCCACGAGAACGTCAATCGTCCCACCTCCAAGGGCGTTAGGGGACCGAAACTAGGAGAGCCGACGCCCGCGATCCCGAAGTCACCAACCCCCAAATACCTCAAAAGATTGGTATTCCATCCAATAGAGAATTGAATTGAGGATAGGTTAGTGCAGGCCCCGGTCATCACCTTTACTCTTACTATATCACCTTTGCCACCAACCACGGTGTCAATGACAAGTATCGCCTGATCCCCGAGCGATCCTCCAGTCGGAATCAATGACTTGGAAACGGTCGCCGCCACTGCTGGCGGACTCCAAGATCCATTGACATCGCCCAGCTTGGCGCCGAAGAAATCCACATTATCCAAGTTACCAACCGGATTTGAGATGATTTTGGAAAACGAACTGATCGGGGGAGCGGATACGCCAGTTAAATCCACGTCGGCCGGAAAGAAACGCCACAAACCTGCGGGCAGAGTATTGGTCACCCCCAATACCAGGCGCCGAATATAGCTGATGTCAGCCGTCGAGACTGATCCGCTGAGATCAACATCAGCCGCGATGGCGTTAAAAATTGAACCCAGCGGTCTAATTCCGAGCACCGATTTTCGAATGAGGGAAATGTCGGCACTTGAAACCCCAGAGTTCGCTGGAAAATCATTGGATTTTGCCACCCGCAGGCTGAATTCTGGCGTGGGATCCATCACAAATTGGTACCGTCCCGAACTGTCCGTGGTATTCGTCAAGGAGGTGGCACCATCCAACACGACCACTGCCCCGGGAACCGGAAGCCGATTGGCATAATCACGGACCACCCCGCTGATCGCTATCGACGATATCGCAACTGAGCCGGCCGAAGTCATGACGTCGAACGCCCCACCCCGTGAATCCAAGGATTCCAAAATTGAGGGGTTGTCGGAAAAATTCAGAACTGCCCGACCGCCAGGTGCGGCGGCGGGTAAGATTCTAAAAAGAACTGTCATTATTGCGGTTCCGTCATCGACACTGTATCCAGTAGGTTCACTGGAATCCCATGAGAACGGCAGCAATCCGATGGGGGCGAGTTCCTCTCCAAGATTCGCACTTCCCAGCATCGGCAGACCAGCCTGCAACAGCCCGGCGTAGCTCATAACAGAAGCATCCCACTGGATGGTGAATTGCAGCGATGAAATGTTGGTGAATCCCCGCACTCTCAACGGCACCGCCACGGTGGAGTTCAGCACGTTCGTCACCGATCCGATTTCCAGATAAAGCATCCTAGGACGGACCGCGAGCCGGTATCCCTCGCTGGTGGCGACCCCATATCGGTTGCTGGCGGTCAAGCGATACTGGCCGCCGTCGGTGAAGGTTATGGCGCTTAAATCTAAATTGGTGGTCGTTGTTCCGGTTATCCACTCACCGTCTCCCAGCGGACTTCCGTCCTTAAACCACTGGATGACGGGCGCGGGACTTCCGGTGACGACCGCAGTTATCCGGAGATCGTCGAGGGTGAGGTTCGTTGAGCCAATACTAGGCAGCGTGATGCTTGGCACCAAGAATACTTCCAAGCTCCCAACGCGTGAGGTAATTTCATAGTTCCTCCCACTCATTCCCGCAACATCCACCGTGATCGGATAACTGCCGGGCGCACTGCCGGTTCCGGCCGCCGTCCCCAGCACCGGACTCCCCGTCACCCCGCTCGTCGCCAGCGTCTCCCCGTTCACGAAACCACTCACCGTGTAGGTTAACTCCGGGTTGGCAGCCCCATAGGTCCGCGCCTTGTCATCCGCCCGCACCACCAGCGCCGCCTTCGTCACCGTCACCACCACCTGCCCGGTCACCGCCAGATAGCTCGGGTCCGTCGGCGTAAACACCACGCTCACCGTCTGCGTCCCCGCCGGCAGCACACTCCCGCTGGCCGGACTCAACCCATATGTACCGGGCAGGTTGTTGCTCAAGCCCAACTGCCCCACCGTCAATCCCGTCCCGTAGGCATAGCTCGCCAGACCGCCCGTCTTCGTCAAATCTCCCGAACCGCCACCACTCACCAGCACCGGTGGAAAACTCCCGCTGGCATACCACACATCATTTCGGAACGTGGTTCCACTGACCCCATCCACCAACCAGACCCGGTCCTGATATCCCACCCCCATCGCCCCATACCGCGCACCCCAGGGTATTTGACTCAAGTCCGGCTGCCAGACCCGCCCATCGTCCGACCACCACGCATCCTGCAGCCCCGCCCCATTAAACGTGGCTGGATAGCCACCCACCAACCAAAGCCGTCCAGTCGTGGCCGTGCCGACCGCCAGTTTCCGCGGCCCCCAGCCCGCCGCCGCGGTTTCCCGCACCCAGTCCACCCCATTGGCACTGCTCCACACGTCGTTGACAAATCCGGTCCCTAGAATCTCCCCGCCATACACCCACAACCGTCCGCCAAATGCCGCACAACAAAATTCCGCACGCCCTCCCCACGGGGCATTATTACGCACCCGGGTCCAGGCCCGGCCATCCGCGCTGCTCCAGACATCACTCAGTCCTCCGCCCGGCCCGCGACCACCCAGCACCCACAACTGGTTCTGAAACACCACGCAGCCAAAGCCATACCGGCCGCTCCACCCCGCTGCGCCCGTTTCCTGCGTCCACACCGCTCCGTCCACCGAACTCCACACATCATTCCGCACCGCCCCATCGGTTCCACCCAGTACCCACAGCCGACCGCCAAAGCCCGCCACCCCAAATTCATTCCGCCCACTCCACGGCGCCTGCCCGGTCGCCATCACCCAGTTCGTCCCATTCCCGCTCGACCACACATCACTGCTTCTTTGTTGCACCCCGTTGACCAGTGTCCATCCCCCCAGCACCCACATCCGGCCATTGTATTCCGCCATCCCGCCTGTGTTCCGCGCCGCAAACGGCACGCCCGTGGCGGCCAGACGCCACCGGTCTTCTGTCGTCAGCACCCCCCCAACTCCAGCAAAGGTATAATTGTCTGCACTCATCCCGCCCACGTCCACCGTGATCGCATAGCTGCCCGGCAGACTGCCCACCACCGCCGCCGTCCCCAGCACCGGACTGCCTCTCACCCCGCCCGTCGCCAGCGTCTCCCCGTTCACGAAACCACTCACCGTGTACGCCGTCAGCGCCGGACTGAGCACTCCCGCAATGCGCCGCGTGTCTTCCGCTCGCACCAGCAGCGGCACCTTCGTCACCACCAACACCCCGCTGGCACCGCTAATACTGTAATTCCCCGCACTCATCCCCCCCACCTCCACGCTGATCGTATAATTCCCCGCGCCACTGCCCACCACCGCCGCCATCCCCAGGACCGGACCACCCGTCACCCCGCTCGTCGCCAGCGTCTCCCCGTTCACCAAGCCGCTCACCGTGTAGGTTAACTCCGGGTTGGCAGCCCCATAGGTCCGCGCCTTGTCATCCGCCCGCACCACCAGCGCCGCCTTCGTCACCGTCACCACCACCTGCCCGGTCACCGCCAGATAGCTCGGGTCCGTCGGCGTAAACACCACGCTCACCGTCTGCGTCCCCGCCGGCAGCACACTCCCGCTGGCCGGACTCAACC
>BJHT01000063.1:0-5273 GCA_014193395.1 Verrucomicrobiota bacterium | reverse complement strand
GCCGCCTTCGTCACCGTCACCACCACCTGCCCGGTCACCGCCAGATAGCTCGGGTCCGTCGGCGTAAACACCACGCTCACCGTCTGCGTCCCCGCCGGCAGCACACTCCCGCTGGCCGGACTCAACCTATAAGTCCCGGGCAGGTTGTTGCTCAAGCCCAGTTGCCCCACCGTCAATCCCGTCCCATAGGCATAGCTGGCCACACCGCCCGCCTTCGTCAAATCTCCCGAACCAGCTCCTGACAACAACAGTTGTGGCGTCATTTTCCAAATTTGCGGAGTAAGGGTTAACCCAGCCACCATCCAGAGTGCGTTCGAGTACACAAGTACGCTTGCAGCGTGACGTTGCTCCCACGGGGTCGGGACCGACTGCACCCAATTGAGACCGTCAACGGAGGACCAAACGTCCTTGAGATTCCCCTCGTTCCAACCCGCCAAAACCCACATGCGGTTGTCAAAGACTGCCACACTTTGATACTGTCGCCGTTGCCAGGGAGCATAATCTAGTTCGAGGGTCCAGCTTACCCCATCCGCGGAACTCCAGACGTCGTTGTAATACGTCCGCAGTGGGTGCCCGGGGGTGCTATAGACGCCCCCACCCAATAGCCACATACGCCCGCCGAAAACAACGCTGCCTTGAATAATGCCCCTCGGCAACCAAGGGGCATTGGCTAGCTCCAATTTCCAGTCAGCACCATTGGTGGAACTCCAGACATCGTTGTAAAACGCCTCAGCGGTGTCACCGGTCGCGAGCAACTGAGGCAGTTTCTGCCCACCCATCAGCCAAAGCTTTCCATTAAAGGAAACGACATGATGCAAAACCCGGTTCCGCCAAGGCACATCATTGGTCACCAACAGCCAGTCAGTCCCATTGGTCGAACTCCAAACGTCGTTCTGATAGTGACCGGCGTTGGCATCACCTCCAATTACCCACATTTTGCCGTCATGGACTGCATACCCCCCATGGTGCCTCTTTTCCCACGGTGCCGGACCCACATTGGTCCAATCAGCACCATTGGTTGAAACCCAAACTCCATTGGTTGTATATGGATATGGCAGAGTACGTGGAGCCCACCCACCCAACAACCACATCTTCCCATCAAACACTAATCCGCCCCCGCCATCAAGCGGCGGGAACTCTGGGTTGGTCTTCACCAGCGTCCAGTGCGAGGCCGCAGCAGCAGGCTGGTCCAGACCAGCCAGCTTGTCGGCAGCCAAGGCAGCGATTTCGCCGGCGGAAATTGCCCGGTTCCATAGCCGTAGGTCATCAACCCGGCCGACCCACGGATACAATCCACCGATCCCGGCCCCCACCGTCAGGGTTTTCGTGTCACCAATGATACCGTCGTAATCTGCCACCCCCCGCACTACCCCATCCGCATAGAGTTCAACCCGGGAACCGCTTCGACGTAAGGCCATACAGTGCCACCGTCCATCCGCATAACCGCCGACAGATCCATCGAAAATCCCCGAGAAACCACCACCATTCCAATAAGCAAACACCCCGCTGGCATCGTTGAAATCAAACTCCAAATTGGCACCACTGTTTCCAAAGCCGAGGACATGCATTCGATTCAAGGCGGATGACCAGATCCAAAATCCAATGGTGAAATCTCCCGCAGTCGAAAACACCGTATTGGTGATGACCACTGAATCCCCAACCCCATCGAAAGTGAGCGCCCGGCCGGCCCGGCCATATCGGTCGTACATCGGGAGAGCGCCGGTCACGACACCCGGCAACCCGTTTCCCGTCGCATCATCGGCTCGTCCACCATCCAACGGATAGTAGCCGACCAATCCGACCTCGCTCACGCCAGGCACCACATCGGCATCCGCTGACAAAAGCGCGGAGCACGACGCAAGCAGGACAAGCGCAATAACCCTTACCCTCTGAAAGTCGAAGCAGCTTGGTAACTTATTCGGGATTGCGGCTTTCATTGGTCGCCCATTTCCTTGTCAGAATGCCATCGAAAACATTGCGGAGAATCGCACTATCCAGTTATCAAGGCAACAAATGGGTCTTCACCGCCTCGATCACGCAATCCTGCTCGGCTTCGGTCATCTCATGAAAAAGCGGCAAGGCGAGCGCGTGCTGGCAAGCCCAGATACTGTTGGCCAGCGAACCCGCCCAGCGGCAGCGCGGGCCGGGTTGGTAGGCCGGGTGCCGATGAAGGGAATAGGTGCCAATCTGCACCTCGATGCCCTGCTCACGAATGCGCGTCATCACTTCGTCACGCCGCTCCACGAAGACACAGTAGGTCTGATACGAATGCCGGCCGCCGGCCACGGTCTTCGGTAGCGTCACACCCGGCACACCCACAAGCGCCGCGTCGTAGCGCGCCGCCAGTTCCCGGCGGCGGTTCAGCAACTCATCCACGATCAGCATCTGAGACAGTCCGACGGCGGAGAGGATGTTACTTAGCTTGTAGTTCGTGCCAATGCGCTGGAAGACGATCCCCTCCCGGGCGACCGTGCCACTTGCCATTCCGAAATGTTTATAGGAATCCATCCACTCCGCCCACGCGGCATGGCTGGTCGTAATCATGCCACCTTCGCCGGTGGTGACAAATTTGCGCGGGTGCAGACTAAAGACCGAGATGTCCGCCGAGCTCCCCACCATCTGCCCATTCACCGCCGCGCCGATCGAACAGGCGGCGTCCTCGATGATCGCAAAGCCATGCTTCGCCTTCAGAGCGTTGAGCACCCCGTAGTCCAATGGGTTGCCAAAGATGGATACCGGGATGATCGCTTTGGTCCGCGGGGTCACAGCCGCAGCGAGCGCATCGTAATCCACGAGCATCGAGTCGCGGTTGACATCCACCAGCACGGTCGTCGCACCAACGATGTCCACAACCGACGCGGTGGCGGGATAGGTGTAGTCAGGGACAATCACCTCGTCACCGGGGCCGATACCAAGCGCCCGCAACGCCATTTCGAGACCGACTGTGCAGTTACAGACCGCCAGGGCGTGGGCCGCCCCGACATAGCGCTTGAATACGTTCTCGAACTCCTTGGTGACCGGTCCCTCGGTCAGGTAACCGCTGTCCAAGACGGCGCACACCCGTTCTTTGGTACCGGGCGGCAGATACGGGCGGATAAGCGGAATCTTCTTCATTACATCAGAGGCCAACGGCACGTTTGCGGGTTTCAACTTCGGCTTGGTGACTCTTGCGCCACTCAATGAGACTGCGCATCCCTTCTTCAAGGTCGATTTTCCAGTCGAAACCCAGCTTCTCCCGCGCCGCCTTGGGACAGCCGACCCGGTTCGAGACAAAGGTCTGGCCGGCGGGTTCATACTGGATGCCCAGATCCGACCGGCCGCTAAGGCGCAACAGCAATTCCGCCAAATCCTTGATCGAAGTCTTGATGCCGCGCCCAACATTGAAGAAGCCAAACTGACACTCGGAAGCGAGGGAACAGACGTTGGCCCGGGCGACGTCGCGCACATGCACAAAGTCATAGGCTTGCGAACCGTCCCCGAAGACCTTGGGTTTCTCGTTGCGGTCCACCGAGTCGAGGATTTTCATCATCACCGCGATGTAGGCCCCGTGATAGTCCTGCCGCGGACCATAGACATTCATGTAGCGCAGGGCCACGCCGGGCAGGCCGTAGCGTTTGTGGTAAGCCTTGAGCATGTGCTCGCCGGCAATCTTGGTCGCGCCGTAGAAAGTCCAGTTGTTATAGGGATGATCCTCGACCATCGGTTCGACGACGGCATCGCCATAGACGCTGGCGCTGGAGGAATAAACCAGCTTCTGAACCTTATGCCGCCGGCAGGCCTCCAACACGTTGAAGGTGCCGCGAATGTTCACCTCGAACGCCGATTCCGGGTACTCATGACAGTGCAGCAGCCACAGCGCGGCCAGATGCACCACGCCGTCGATGCCTTCCATGGCTTTGTCCAACACATCGCGCTGGAGCACATCCCCGCCGTGCGGAAAGATCTTCACCCGGGTATCTCGCAGGGCTTCGGCGAGGTTCCCGGGATTGCCCCGGACCATGTTGTCATAGACCAGGATTTCTTTAACGTTGGTAAGGACGAGTTCATCCACGACATGGCTGCCGATGAGACCGGCACCACCAATGACCAGGATGCGTTTATTGGTTAGATCCATAAGTGTTGTACGAACAATTGAGTCGGTAGCGAACCACAGCCCCCTCGCAGCGCAGCGTCAGGGAATGGCGCCGGACGTCCGGCCGGAACCCTGCTTGAAATCATCATAGGTGCGTTTTCCCACCGCCAGCTCCGCCGGGATTGGCGCGTCCTCACTCAGTTCGACACAGCGCAAGACGCCGGGTGCCGCCTCGCGATAGGTCAGTCCCGATTCCGGACAACGCAGCCCGCCATCCGTTCCGGGGGTGAGCCGGTGCCCATGCCGGCTCATCCATCCCTTTTGCCGGGCCGGCACGCCGACCATGAGCGCGTAGTCCGGGACATCCTTGGCCACCAAGGCCCCCGCGGAGATGAAACAGTAGCGGCCCAGAGTGACACCACAGACAATGGTCGCATTGGCCCCGACGGTGGCTCCCCGGCGAATGACCGTGGGTTCGTAGAGACTATGCCGGTTCACTTGGGAGCGTGGATTAGTGACATTCGTCAGGACACAGGACGGCCCGAGGAACACATCGTCCTCGATGGTCGTCCCGGTGTAGATGGCGACATTGTTTTGCACTTTGACATTGCTGCCAATCTGCACTCCGTCGGCCACAAAGGTATTCTGTCCGAAGATACATTTCCGGCCGATGCGCGCACCGCCGCTGATATGGGCGAAGTGCCAGATCTTGGTTCCTTCACCCAGTTCCGCCCCGGCATCGACAATCGCAGTCGGATGGACGTAATACGCGGTCGGCACTGGCTTGGGAACCGACCGGCCGGGCAGTACGACCTCGCCATCCGCGTCCAGGCTCTGCTGGGCGGCGGCCAGCACCTGCAACACCCGCAAGCCCTCGGCACCGTCGGTCCGGGGGAGGCGCCGCGCGCTACAACAGTCCAGAAAATGAGCGCATTCTTCGCGCAACGGTTCGGCCTCGGGGAGTTCCACCAACCGTCCCACCGCCTTGTTGGGCGTGGGCACCTGGCCCCCGTTCCAAGTCAGGTATTCCCGGAACAGCAGCAACTTCTCCCGCCACGGTCGGGTGTCGTCGAACACGATCATCCCGTGCGAACCCACCACCGTCAGTTTCTGTTCCTTGAACGGGTTGAGCCAGCTCACATACACATGGGCGCGGACGCCACCGGGAAACTTCAGGGTGGTCATGGTGGTGTCACACACC
>BJHT01000062.1 GCA_014193395.1 Verrucomicrobiota bacterium | reverse complement strand
CGGGGGTTTTTGGAAATAAAGGAAATACACCGGCGCGACTGTTTTCCGCGTCCTGCGTGCGCTCCGACTGCCATGGAGTGCGCCCGTCCTCGGGCGCAGCGGGGTGGAATGTCGTGAGGCTTTGGCAATTACCTGCGCGGTCGTGCGTGTGTACGTCGCTGCGGCCGAGGACGACCGCACTCCGCCAGCACGTCGGAGTGCGCCCGTCCTCGGGCGCAGCGGGGTGGAATGTCGTGAGGCTTTGGCAATTACCTGCGCGGTCGTGCGTGTGTACGTCGCTGTGGCCGAGGACGACCGCACTCCGCCAGCACGTCGGAGTGCGCCCGTCCTCGGGCGCAGCGGGGTGGAGCGCAGGGAGGCCTTGGTAGTTTCCTGTGCGCTCGTGCGTGCGGACACTGCTGCGGCCGGGACGGCCGCACTCCAGCGCCCGCACGCCGCAGCGTCTCCGTACCGCCTCATTCGTGTTTCGGATTGAAGGAGCGGTTCCCACCTCTACGGTCCCCTCGCATGTACCTGAGTGTCTGCCTGCGATTTTTTGCCTTCGCACTCCTCCTCTTCCTCGGCGGCGTCGGCATGGCCGCCACGGCGGAGGGAGCGGCAGCGGCGACGAAAACGAATGCCGCCCCGAGCGCAGCCGAGCTAGGCCTGAAAAAACTCGAGCTCGCGCCGGGCCTGAAAGCCGAACTCTGGGCCGCCGAGCCGATGCTCGAAAATCCCGTCGCCATCAGCATGGATGACCGCGGGCGGTTGTTCGTGGTCGAGACGCACCGGTGGATGAAGTCGATCTTCGACATCACGCAGAAACCCGCGTGGTTATTGGAGGATCTCGCGCTGCGCACAGTCGAGGCGCGCACGGAGTTTCTGAAAAAAACCTTCGCGACCAATCTCGGCATTCTCACCCAGCAGTCGGAGCTGATCCGTCTCCTCGAGGATCGTGCGGGCACGGGCCGTGCGGACACGGCGTCGGTCTTCGCCGAGGGCTTCAACGCGATTCCATCCGGCACGGCGGCGGGCGTGGTGGCGCGCGGTCGCGACGTGTGGTTCGCGTGCATCCCTGATTTGTGGCGGATGACGACGGACGACCGCAGCACGACCAATGGGAGCGCGACGATTCCACCGATCAGCCCGGCCCAGGCGGGGGCGCGCCATTCGCCATTCTCCATTCGCAATTTGCTCTCCGGTTTCGGCGTTCACATCGGCGTGTCGGGCCACGATCTGCACGGGTTGGTGTTCGGGCCGGATGGAAAATTGTACTTCAGCGTCGGCGATCGCGGGTTTGCGCCGCCGGAGAATATCCGCGGGCTGGGTTTTCCGTCGGCGTATCTGCGGCGCGTGCTGCCGGACACGGGCGCGGTGTTTCGCTGCCAGCCGGATGGCTCGCAGTTCGAGGTGTTTTGCCTCGGGCTGCGGAATCCGCAGGGGCTGGCGTTCGATGCCCTCGGGAATCTCTTCACCGTGGACAACGACACGGCGGGCGAGGATCAGTCGCGCCTGCTGCATCTGGTCGAGGGCGGCGACTACGGCTGGCGCTGCTCGTATCAGCACATGGCGGGCTTCGGCCCGTGGGTGAAGGAGAATCTGTGGCGCGGCGGGCTGGACGACACGCTCCCGTGGTCGGGCGAGGTGGCGCAAGGGCCGTCGGGATTGGTGTTTCATCCGGGCGGCACGGCGCTGGGGGAACGGTACGCCAACCAGTTTTTCATCTGCGATTTTCCCGGCGGCATCTGGAACTTCACGATCACGGCGCGCGGCGCGTCGTTCGCGGTCGGCAAGCGCGAGAAGCTAGTGTGGAACTGCTGGTCGCCGGACCTGACCTTCGGCCCGGATGGCGCGCTTTACGTGGCCGACTGGGTGGGCGGCTGGGGCATGCCGCAGAAGGGTCGCATTTATCGCGTCACCGATCCCGCGCAGGCGGGCAGCGCGAAATTGGCGGCGATGAAAAAGCTGCTGGCTGACGGGCTGGAGCGCCGGACGGTGGAAGAATTGGTGAAACTGCTCGGGCACGAAAACCTGCGCGTGCGGCAGGCGGCGCAGGGGGAACTGGTGGAGCGGATTGCGCGTGCGGGTTTCACGACGACGGCGGTGAAGGATGTTGCCGGCGCAGTGACCGTGGTGACGGCGAAACTCGCGGGGGCGTTGCCGCAATTGGTCGCTGCGGCAGAGGCGAAGGGCACGCCGCTGCTCGGACGAATTCACGCCATGCGGGCGCTCCAGCAGCTTCGCGCGCTGCCGCAGTTCGCAGGCGCAACCAATTTCGTGCAGTTCCACGGCGAGGCTTTCTCGGAATGGTTCGCCGATGCCGACCCGGAGATCCGCGTGCAAGCGGCCATCGTGCATGGCGGCCAGCGTTCACCGTATCTGCAGAAGGGGACGACGCTGTATCCGCTGCTCGACTCGGGGAATCCCCGCGCCCAATTCCAAGCGGCGCTCGCGCTCGCGCGGGTCGGCGACACCAACGACCTCCCCGCGATCCTGCGTTTGCTGCGCACGAATGCCGACGCCGATCCCTATCTCGCGCACGCGGGCATGATGGCGCTGCTGGGCATCGGCGATCTGGAGGCGATTCAGCGTGCGGCGCGCTACGAGTCCGTCGCAGTGCGGCGCGCGGCGTTGTGGTGTCTGCGACGGCTCGAACGGCCCGAGATCACGCGCTTCTTCAACGACTCCGAGCCGCGGCTGGTTTACGAAGCGGCGCGCGCCGTGAACGACGTGCCGATCGCGGCGGCGCTGCCGGATTTGGCGCTCATGGCCGGCAAGGTGGATTGCCCGACCAATGTTTTGTCGCGGGCGATCAACGCGTGTTTCCGGCTCGGCACCGAGCGGCACGCCAAGCGGCTGGCGTCGCTCGCGAACCGGGTCGATGTGCCGGACGCGTTTCGCGCCGAGGCGATCGAAGTGCTGGGCGACTGGAAAAATCCGCCGGCGCTCGACCGCCTCGTCGGGTTGTGGCGACCGCTCCCGAGCCGCAATGAACAGGGGGCGAAACGGGCGTTTTTATCTGTCGGTGCGGGCCTGCTGACGGGCAAGTCCGAGGCCGTGCAACTGGCCGTCGTGCGCACCGTGGCGAAGCTGCAGGCGCGAGAGACGGGGCATGGATTGTTCGAGGCGTTCGCGGGACGCACGGTCGGGCCGGCGGTGCGACGCGAGATTCTCGGGACCTTGAGCGCGCTCAATTTTCACCGGCTCGCCGAGGCTCTGAAGCTCGCGGTGGCGGATGCGGACGCGGGCGTGCGACAGTCTGGCATCGAGCTGCTGGATCGCGGCGAGTTCCCCGACATGGCGGCGACGCTGGCGGGATTTCTCACGACCGAACCGAACGTGCGCCTGCGCCAAACGGCCGTGGGAATGCTCGGCCGCTGGAACGATCCGCGCGCGGACGAGGTGCTCGGCGGAATGCTCGACCAACTCGCCGCTGGAAAATTGCCGCCCGAACTCGCGCTGGACGTGCTCGACGCCGCGGCGCGCCGACGCTCGGACGCATTGGCGGACAAGCTGCGCCGCCACGCGGAGGCGCTGCCGAAGACCGACTCGCTGGCGGCGTATCGGCCCGCGCTGGTCGGCGGCGATGCGGCGGCGGGGCGGAAGATTTTTCACGAGCGACAGGATGTGGCGTGCCTGCGCTGTCACGGGGTCAAGGGCAAGGGCGGCACGGTCGGGCCGGACCTCGCGGGCGTGGGCGCGCGGCTGAGTCGCGAGCAGTTGCTCGAGTCGATCGTGTTTCCGAACCGGCAGATCGCGGCGGGTTTCGAGAACGTGGTGGTCGTGCTGAAAACCGGCGGCACCCGCGCCGGCGTGGTTAAATCCGAGACCGCCGACGAACTGGTGCTGCACTCGCTCGAAGACGGCCTGATGCGCGTGGCGAAGGCGACGATCCAGTCGCGCACGACCGGCCTCTCGGCCATGCCCGAGGGCGTGGCGCAGGTGCTGACGCGAAGGGAGCTGCGGGATGTGGTGGAGTTTTTGGCGGGGTTGAAGTGAGTGACGGGTGACGGGTGGCGGATGACGAGTGAGGCGTGACGCGTGAAGGGGAAAGGGCGTCTCGCCGCCAGTCTTTGTAGGAGACGACGTGAGGAGTCTCTGACTTTTCTTGCGGCTGCCCGCGCTCCCGACCTTGTAGGAGTCGAGGTAACGAGACTCTAACCTCCTTCTGCGAGAGGCCCGCCCCAACCGCCGCCCCGCCGCGTTGTGAAGCCCCGCTCCGGTTCCGCCCGTCTTCACCCGATCAGCTTCGCAAGACTCAGGCCGCGTTTCGCGTGGAAAGGGTTAGAGTCTCGTAACCTCGACTCCTACAAGAGTGCGTGCGGGCGGCGACCGCCCGCGCGATTTTCGTGTCGTCCGCGAAGGCCGAGTTTCACGGCTTCTCCCGTTCCTTCACCCACCGCCGGGCGCGTTGCGTTTCCTCCACGTCAATCGGAACGGTGGCGATGATTCCGAACAGCTTCTTCGCCTCGTCGCTCTTCCCCGCCTTGTCCAATTCCTCGGCGCGTTTCAGCACATCGGACGCGGGCTGAATCCACTCCTTCTTTTTCGCGGCGTCGCGGGCCTGCTTGATCTCGGCATCGTTCAGCCAGGTGCCCGTCGTGCCCGAGGCCATGAGGTTCGTCACGTCCTGCCGGTGTTGCAGCGTGAAGGCGTGGCCCAGCTCGTGCGAACTGACGCGCGGCAGCGGCTCATCAATCCCGCCCTCGACCTTGCGCAGGGACGCGGTGTCCTTCACGAAGATGCCGCCCGGCCCGATGTAGATGCCGTTCGGCTGGCAGCGATGGAGGTAGTAAATGTGAAACTGGTTGCTGCTCCGCGAGGCCTCGGGACGCAGGGTGAGCAACGCGGGCGGCTCATTCGTGCGTGCGCGCTCGGCATAGCCTTCCTGTCCCGCCGCCTCCTCGCGTACGAGCGACTCCACGTAAAAATGCACGCCCGCCTGCGCCCAGACGCGATTCATCTTCGGCAGGATGCGGTCGATGTCCTTTTCCGTGAGCGTGGTCGAGAGGTTCGTCGCGACCTTGGCGGACAGCAGATGCACCCGCAGCGGCACGAGGAGAAACTCCGTAAACCCAAACCGATTCGTGGCCTCCGCGCCGCGCGCCGGCGTGGCGAGTTTCCCGACGACAGCACACAACCCAAGGGCGAGCGACAAAACAGTGCGGTAGTTCATGAAGGGCCGTAGTAAACGCCCCCGCGGCCCCGTCGGCCAATGCTATTCTGGCGCGCGGCGTACTCGCCGCTTCAGCGCCCGAACGCCGTGGCGGGTTCGCAACAGGTCGGCACCTCCAGGCCAGCGGCCAGCTTCCGGGACGCTGGTGAAAGCTTGAGGGTTGGGGCTTCGCTCTTTTCCGTTCGGGTTTCATTTCCACCGGCCAACAAAAACCAAATGCCTGTCGCCCGGTTGGCGTCGGACACCGCGATTCCGAATCAATTGAACACGCCATGCTGAAAATTCTCGCCCCCTTGGATCGCGGCCGTCCGTTTTGCGACGGCGTGTCGCGGCGCAATTTTCTGAAGATCGGCGGACTCGGCGCGGCGGGGCTTTCACTGCCGAATCTGCTGGCGCTGGAGGCACAGGCGGGCATCCGGAATTCGCACAAGTCGGTCATCCTGATCTACCTCGTCGGCGGGCCGCCGCATCAGGACATGTTCGATCTCAAGCCGGATGCGCCGCGCGAGATCGCCGGGCCGCACAAGCCCATCGGAACAAATGTGCCGGGCATCCAGATTTGCGAACTGTTCCCGCGCATGGCGAAGATGATGGACAAGTTTGTGGTCATCCGCTCGCTGGTCGGCGCGCAGAGCGATCACGACGCGTCCCAGTGCTTCACCGGTCGCAATCTGCGCACCGAGATCGCGCCGGCGGGCGGCTGGCCGCAGTTCGGCAGCGTGGTGGGCAAGCTCCAAGGCGGCGTCGATTCCGCCACGCCGCCGTTTGTAAGCCTGTGCTACGAATGCACGCATCCGCCGTACAACGAACCCGGTCCCGGGCTGCTCGGTGTGGCCAGTTCGTCGTTCCGGCCCGTCGGCCCCGGCCGCGCGGACCTGACCTTGCAGGGCATCACCTATGACCGCTTGTCAGATCGCGCGCGGCTGCTGGCGAGCATGGACCGCTTCCGCCGCGATGTGGATGCGAGTGGCAAGATGGAAGGCATGGACGCCTTCACGCAGCAGGCGATGGGCATGCTCACGTCCTCGAAGCTCGCCGAGGCGCTTGATCTCTCGAAGGAAGACCCGCGCCTGGTCGCGCGCTACGGCACCGGCGACACGGTGAAACGCATTGATGAAAATGGCGCACCGCGCGTGCCGCAAAGTTTCCTCGCGGCGCGACGATTGGTGGAAGCCGGCGCGCGCGTGGTGACGGTGAATTACAGCAAGTGGGATTGGCACGGCGGCCCCGGCAACGACATCTTCTCTCGCGAACGCGAGGACTTTCCCATTTTCGACCAAGGCATCACGGCGCTGGTCGAGGACCTGCATCAGCGCGGATTGGACAAGGATTGCACCGTGCTCGTGTGGGGTGAATTCGGCCGCACGCCGCGGATCAGCGCGCAGGTCGGGCGCGACCACTGGCCGCGCGTCGCGATGGCGTTGCTCGCCGGCGGCGGGATGCCGTGCGGGCAGGTCATCGGCTCGACCGACCGTCTCGGCGGCGAAGCCAACAGCCGCCCCGTGACCTTCCCCGAGGTCTTCGCCACGCTCTACCGCAACCTCGGCATCGACGTGAACACCGCGACGGTCACGGACACGAAGGGCCGCCCGCGTTATCTGGTGGAAGACGGCACGCAGCCCATCCGCGAGTTGGCGTGAGGCGGGGGGCGTAAGGGGATGCCGCCGCAGCGAGGTGGCGTGGCCTGCGCGGGGCCGGTCGCGGTCGGCAACAACTCCGCAATCAGCGCCGTGTCCGCGCGGGCACCAAGGTTACGCCGCCAGATGGAAATATCCGTGGATGTGCGGCACGCCGCGGAAGTACCACACCATATCCGGGCCTTCGATCTGCCACACGTCCCAGACCTTGTCGTCGCCGATGTCGTACGCGCCGCCGTAGCACGAGATGAAGAGCCGCTCGACGAGTTTCTTTTCCTCGATGGTCTTCATGGTGGCGGCGACGTCGTCGGCGCGGAAACACACGAGCATGCGGCGCATGGTCTCGTGAAGCTTGGCCTGCTGGTCCTTGCTGAGATCCGCGCCACAAAGGCCGGGCAGGTCGGTCTTGCGCTTCTGGATGACGGCGGCGGGACTCTCATCGCGCGGCTCGCGACCGACCAAAATCTTCTCCTGCTGTTTCCCATCCAGTGAGCTGTAAAACTCATTGAAAATCAGCCCCTGATACCAGAACGGATTGCCCTCGTGGTCCTTCGACTCGCGGAAGGCCTTGGCGAAATTCCCGTAGAAAATCGGCGCGCCGCCAAAGCCCAGCCCTTTGTCCGTATGCGCATTGCAGCGCCGCGTGACGTGGTGCCCGGTGTAGATGAATTCGAAATCCTTGTCCGCCGGCGTACCGAAGAAACCGACCGAGGGCGTGTTCTTGATGTTGCCCATGAGATCCTTCTGCACTTGCCAGGTCATCTTCTCGCGATGCTCGGGATGATGCAGCGACTCGTAGATTTGCTTCACAAGGTCCTGCTGCTCCTTGCTGTAGAACGTGTGGAGCCGCTGGTCGGGGCAGATGTACCACCAGTTGCTGACGAACTGGCGTTTCGGGTGATCGACCGGCAGAACGATCTTCGCGCGCTGTTCCTCGGTGAGGCTTTTGTAAAACTGCATCGGCAGCGAATCCTTGTCCGCTGTGGCGGCCCGCAGCCTGAGGGGCAGCGCCGCCAGTGCAGCGGTGGCACTGAGGGCGCGGATGACATCACGACGGCTGACGAGTTTGGCATCGAAGGGGTGGAAGAAGGAGTTCATGAGGTCACCTTCTCGCGGATTGGCGGAAAAACCAGCCCGATTTTTAGCGGGAATCGCGCGGTGCATCCCGGCACCCAAGGCGTCCTCGCCTGCGAGTTCGGGCGGCGTTTTGCCGCCCGGACCGCTTGCCGGGGCGAGGACGCCCCGCAAATCGCAGCCGAGGACGGCTGCGGTCCCCAGAAACGCCCGCGCCTTCCGCGACGGCCAAGAAAGATTGAAATGGCTCCGCTCGCTCCCTAGCTTTCGCGCCATGCGAATTTCCCTCTGTCTCTCCAGTTTGTTCACCCTGCTCGCCCTCACCGGCTGCGACAACAAACCCGCCGACACCGGCACCACCAAACCCGCGCGGGACTTGGGCGGCTACACGTCAGTCACCAAGTCTCCCGGCACCAACGCCGCCCCCGCCAAGGGCTTCACCATCGCCGTCATTCCCAAGGGCACCACGCACGAGTTCTGGAAATCCATCAACGCCGGCGCGGTCAAGGCCCAGCGCGAACTCGTCGCCCAGGGCATCCCCGTCGAGATCATCTGGAAAGGCCCGTTGCGCGAGGACGACCGCGACCAGCAGATGCAGGTGGTCGAAAATTTCATCCAGCGCCGGGTCAGCGGCATCGTGCTTGCCCCGCTGGATTCAACCGCGCTCGCCGCGCCGGTCGCGTCCGCCGCCAGCGCAAATATTCCCACCATCGTCATCGATTCCGGCCTCAAGTCCGACAAGCACATCAGCTACATCGCCACGGATAATTTCAAAGGCGGCCAGCTCGGCGGCGAGCATCTCGCCAAGCTCCTCGGCGGCAAAGGCAACGTGATCCTCCTCCGTTACCAGGTCGGCTCCGCGAGCACCGAGGAGCGCGAGAGCGGCTTCCTCGACGCCCTGAAAAAATTCCCCGAGCTCAAGATCATCTCCTCCGATCAATACGCCGGCGCGACCCGCGAGAGCGCCTATCAGGCCGCGCAGAACCTGCTGAACCGCCACGGTCGCGACGTCAACGGCGTCTTCGCCCCGTGCGAACCCGTCACCATCGGCCTCACCAAGGCGCTGCGCGACATCGGCCGCGCCGCGGGTGCCGTCAAGCTCGTCGGCTTCGATGCCGGTACCGGCGCGGTCGAGGCGTTGCAGAAAAACGACGTGCAAGCCCTCATCGTCCAAAGCCCCGTTCGCATGGGCTACCTCGGCGTCACCACCATGGTCGCGCATCTCCAAGGCAAGAAAGTGGAGAAGGTCATCGACACCGGCGTGCAACTCGTGACCCCCGAAAACATGGAGCAACCCGACATCAAGGACCTCCTCAACCCGCCGCTCGACAAGTACCTGAAGTGAGCGGCTGGCTGGCACTCCCGCCACCACGTTTCGCATAACGGGCGCACCTTTCCTTCCCATTTTTCTGCCCCCATTTTTCTGCCGTCGGATTTCTCTGCCTTCGCATCTTTCTGCCGTCACCCGATGATCCCGCGCCTGCAAATGACCGCCGTCCACAAGGCCTTCGGCGCGACCCACGCCCTGCGCGGCGTCTCGTTCTCCGTCGGCCCCGGCGAAGTCCATGCGCTCATCGGTGAGAACGGCGCGGGCAAAAGCACGCTGATGAAAATCCTCAGCGGCGCCCACCCCCCCGACGCCGGCAGCCTCACACTCGAGGGCCAGCCCTTCGAGCCGGAGAACCCGCTCCACGCGCGCCGTAGCGGCATCGCGATGATCTACCAAGAACTCAACCTCGCCCCGCATCTCAGCGTTGAGGAAAACCTCCTTCTCGGCGACGAACCCGCCCGCCTCGGCTGGATCGACCGCCCGCGCCGCCGCGCCCTCGCCCGCGCCGCGCTCGCCGAGTTGCACCACGAAACCATCCCGCTCGACGCCCCCGTCCACACCCTGACCATCGCGGAAAAGCAGCTCGTCGAAATCGCCCGCGCCCTCCTCGGCCAGCCCAAAGTCATCATCATGGATGAACCCACCAGCAGCCTCACGCAGGTCGATGCGGAAAATCTTTTCGCCGTCATCGCCCGCTTGAAAGCCCGCGGCGTCAGCGTGATTTACATCAGCCACTTCCTCGAGGAATGCCAGCGCGTCTGCGACCGCTACACCGTCCTGCGCGACGGCGAGAGCGTCGCCACCGGCGCGATGGCCGACGCCCGCCTCGCCGATCTCATCCGCCACATGGTCGGCCGCGAGCTTACTGACATTTATCCGCGCACGCCGCACACGCCCGGCGCGCCGGTGCTTGAACTGAAAAATTTCGCCGGCGAAACCAAGCCCCGCTCCGTCTCGCTGACCCTGCGCGCCGGCGAAATCCTCGGCCTCGCCGGCCTCGTCGGCACCGGCCGCACCGAAACCCTGCGCGCCCTCTTCGGCCTCGACCGCGTCGCCGGCGGCACTGTCCTCGTCCGCGGCCATGACCGCACGGACAGTACACCTACCGCCCGCCTCGCCGACGGCATCGGCCTCCTCAGCGAAAACCGCAAAGAAGAGGGCCTCATGCTCAACCGCAGCCTCGCCGACAATCTCACGATCACGCGCTTCGGTCCCGTCGCGCGCGCCGGTTTCATCAACGCGCGACGTCAGCGCGCGACGACCGCCGGTTGGCTGGAAAAACTCGACGTAAAAGCCCGCGACCCCGGCCAGGCCATCGGCGAACTCTCCGGGGGCAACCAGCAGAAGATCGCGCTCGCCCGGCTGCTCCATCACGACGCGCAAATCTATCTCCTCGACGAACCCACGCGCGGCATCGATGTCGGCAGCAAAGCCCAGATTTACCGGCTCATCGGTGAGCTCGCCGCGCAGGGCAGGGCGGTCATCTTCGTCAGTTCCTATCTCCCCGAATTGCTCGGCGTCTGCGACACCCTCGGCGTCATGTGCCGCGGCACGCTGACCGCGCTCAAGCCCGTTGCGGACTGGGATGAACACTCGGTGATGGCGGCGGCGGTGGGAGCGGAGCGGGGGGGGTAATTAGCCGTAACTATCTTGTTAGCCCTTGGTCCGCGCCCTCGTTGCATTGTCATGGATTTTTTCAGTCCTCTCCCAAAGCTGGGAGGCACTGGAGTCTCCGCACTTCGTCCCCTGCCACAGGCAACGAGGTGACCGGGGTTGAGCGGGTGGTTATTGAAACTCACCGCACGGGCACGGTGATGGCCTTGGTGGCGACGTTGCCGGAGGGGTCGCGGACGGTGAGGGTGAGGGTGTAGGTGACGCCGCGTTTGGCGCGCAGGTTGACGAGGCCAAGGCTCTTGATGACGTAGTAGGTGCCGCCGTCGAGGCCGGCGGGGTCGGTGACTCTCACGGTCAGGGTGGCGGTGAGCCGGGTGCCGGGGTAGCAGGTGTCGGCCACGACGCGCTGGAGGGTGACAGGCACGAAAAGATTGTTCGGCGGGGTCACGGTGGCGGGCGTGGCGGTGAAGGTGAGGATCGTCGGCGCGGTGGTGTCCACGACGGTGATTTTCTGCACGCAGGTGGCGCGGTTGCCGCACGGGTCGAGGGCGGTCCAGGTTCTGGTGATGACCTTGACGACCGGCGCCGTGCCGGTGCCAATCGTGTCCGCGAAGGTGATGACCGCGGGGCCGCAACTGGCGGAGTTGGTGGCGGTGGCGAAGCCGGTTTTGTCGGGCGTGGTCGGAGCGCCGCACTGGACGATCACGTTCGTCGGGCACTGGATGCCGATGGCCAGGCTTGGCACGACGGTGAGGGTTTGCACAAAGGCAGCGGCGTTGCCGGCCGCGTCGGTCGCAGTCCAGGTGCGCTTGATGACACTGATAATCGGAGCGGTGCCCGGCGTGATCACTTCGGTATAGGCGATGCGCGGGGCGGCGGTGCAATTGTCCGTCGCGGTGGGCCGGCCGGTGGCGTCGGGATCGGTGCGGTCGGTGGGCAGCAGCCGCCGGTCGGCCGGGCGCGTGAGGAAGCGCGGCAGTTCGCGGTCCACGACGGTCACGGTGAAGCTGCACGCGGCCACGGGCGCGGCGGGCAGGCCGGCGAACAGCGTGCAGGTGACGACGTTCGTGCCCGCGGGGAAGATGCTGCCGGAGGGCGGGATGCAGACCAGCGTGGTGCCCGCGCCGTTGCGCACGGTGGGCGCGAAGAGAACTTTGGCACTGCATTTTCCGGCGTCGTTGCCCACGACGAGATTGGTCGGGCAGATCACCTCGGGTGCGGGCGCGTCGGCGAGGAAGAGGCTGTGGCTGCCGCTGCCGGCAACGGCGGTGACGCCGGGGTTGAGAAGGCCGACGGGCACCGCGGGCGCGGCGGGGGCGGGCGCAAGGGTAGCCGCCGCGGCGACGAGCACGGGGAGGCGGCGGTCGAGGAAGGTGCCGTCGCCCAACTGGCCGAACGCATTCCAGCCCATCGCCCAGAGGCTGCCGTCGCGTTTGACGAAGAGGCTGTGGTCGGCGCCGGCGGCGACGGTGAGGGCGTTGGTGGCGACGAGCACGGGGAAGTTATGCTGGTTGGTGGTGCCGTCGCCCAACTGGCCGCGGAAGTTGTAGCCCATCGCCCACAGCGTGCCGTTGGTGCGGAGGAAGAAGCTGTGCGCGGAACCGGCGGCGAAGGCGACGACGCCGTTGGTGACGGCCACGGGCGAGTTGCGCTGGAGGTTGGTGTGATCACCCAACTGGCCCTCGACGTTGCGGCCCATGGCCCAGAGCGTGCCGTCGTTTTTCAGGAAGAGGCTGTGGGCCTCGCCCGCCGCGGCCGCGCGGACATTGGCGGCGATGAGCACGGGCGCGAGGCGCGTGGTGACGGTGCCGTCGCCCAGTTGCCCGGCCGCGTTCCCGCCCATCGCCCACAGTGTCGCGTCGCGTTTGACGAAGAGGCTGTGGAGCGCGCCCGCCGACGCGGTGGCAACGGAGGTGGCGACCTGCACGGGATTGCTCCGGGTGTTCAGCGTGCCGTCGCCGAGGCGGCCCGAGCCGTTCGCGCCCATCGCCCACAGGGTGCCGTCGCGTTTGAGGAAAAGGCTGTGGCGTTCGCCCGCGACGACATCCGCGACGTTGGTGGCCACGCGTACGGGCACGGTGCGGTTGGTGGTCGTGCCGTCGCCCAACTGGCCGGAGGAATTGTTGCCCACCGCGAACAGGGAGCCGTCGCGCTTGACGAACAGGCTGTGGCCGACGACCGCGTCGCCGCCGGCCGCCGCCGCGATCACGTCCCCCGCCACGGGCACGGGGCTGGGCCGGCCGAACGGCGCGGCCGGCAGCGTGGTGCCGTCGCCCAACTGGCCGAAGCGGTTGTCGCCCATCGCCCACAGGCGGCGGCCCGGCCTGGGGCCGACGGTGATCGTGAAGGTCTGCGGCGCGCTCGTATCCACGCCGCCGTTGAGCGTGCCGCCGTTGTCGTGGAGCTGGACGGTGACAGTGGCGATGCCGTCGGCGCCGGGGGCCGGGGTGAAGGTGAGCGTGCCGTTGGGCGCGACGGCAGGCTGCGCGGAGAAGAGGGCGTTGCTGCTGTTGGCGACGAGGAAATTCAGCAACTGCCCGGATTCATTGGCCGGACCGGCGCTGATTGCGGTGGCCCACGCGGGCACGGTCTGCGTGCCGGCGGCGGAGGAGACGTTCAGATTGGGGCCGTGGACGAAGGCGGGCGCGTCGTTCACCGCGGTGACGGTGAGGGTGAAGGAGTTGGTCGCCTTGTCCACGCCGCCGTTGGCCGTGCCGCCATTATCCTGCGCGATGACGGTGACGGTGGCACTGCCATTGGCGTTGGTCGCTGGAGTGAAGGTGAGCGTGCCGTTGAGCGCGAGGGTCGGCGGCACGCTGAAGAGCGCGGGGTTGCTGTTGCTCGTGACGACGTTGGTGATGCTCTGCGCGCTGTCCGACGGCGGACCGGGCGAGAAGGTGGCGAACGCGGCAAGCGTCTGCGCGCCGCTGTCTTCGAGCACGACAACGGCGTTGGTGGCGAAGGTGGTGGTGGGCGGGCGGTTCGTGGGAGCAACTCCACCGGTCACCGTGATGGTGAAGGTCTGCGGCTCGCTGGTGTCATGGCCACCATTGGCGGTGCCCCCGTTGTCGTGCGCGCGCACCGTGACCGTGGCGGTGCCGCGGCCGCTGGGGGCAGGCGTAAACGTAAGCGTGCCATTGGGGGCGATGGCGGGCTGAACGCTGAAGAGGGCGTTGGAATTATTGGTGACGAGGAAGTTGACGAGCTGCCCGGCTTCATCGGCCGGACCGGGGGAAATGTTTCGCGCCAGATTGCTCTGAGCATACGGCCCGCTGTCCGCAGTCACCGTCAGGGGCACAGCGACTCCGGAGGAGCGGTAGATCAGGCCGGGAGGATCCGGGATAAGGGGATCAGTGCCGCGTTCCACTGCTGCCGCAAGGCGGGTTCCGTCCGCCGAGGAGGCGATGGATTGCCAAAAGCGATTGCTGTCGCGCGCCGTCCAGATCACTCCGCCGTCGGTGGAGGTGTAGATCTGGCCATCGAAAACTGCCGCTGCCAGCCGGGTGCCATCCGCCGAAGTGGCGACGCTCCGCCACGCGCGGCTACCGGCCCCGGCCTGTGGCGTCCACGTCGCGCCGGAGTTCGTCGAAGTGTAGATCAAATCGTTGTCCGCCGCCGCAACCAGCCTTGTGCCGTCGGCCGAGGACGCGATGGCCAGCCAGCCGCGGCTGCTGTCCCGGGCCGTCCAAGTAGCCCCCGAGTCGATCGAAGTGAAGATTTGGTCGCCGGCCGCAACCGCCGCCAGTTTGACGCCGTCCGCTGAAGAGGCGATGGCGCGCCACGCCCGGCTGCTCTCTCGTGGAGTCCATGTCAGCCCGGAGTCCGTCGAAGTGCGGATCAGCCCGCGGTCGGGCGCGAAGACGGAGCCAACCTCCACCGCCGCCAGTTTCGTCCCGTCCGCCGAGGAGGCGAGGAACAACCAGGCCCGCTCACTTTCGCGCGGCGTCCACGTCTCGCCGAAGTTCGTTGAAGTGTAGAGCTGACCGCCATAAACCGCCGCCACGAGTTTCATCCCGTCCGCCGAACTGGCAACAGTTCGCCAGTTGCGGCTGCCGGAACCGGCCTGCGGCGTCCACGTCGCACCAGAGTCTGCGGAGGTATGGATCACAGCCCGAGTTGAAAAGGATGATTCCCGGGATGGGACCGCTGCCAACCGGGTTCCGTCCGCCGACATGGCAATGCCGACCCAATACCCAGAGCTTCCCTCCGCTGTCCACGCCTCGCCTGCAGGCCCGAATAGCGTCGGGAAAAGGGTGAAGCTAGGCGCGTCGTTAGCGGGGGAGACGGTGATCGTGAAGGTATTCGTACGCATGTCCGCACCGCCGTTGCGCGTGCCGCCGCTGTCCTGCGCAATGACTGTTACAGTGGCCACGCCATTGACGCGGGGTGCGGGGGCGAAGGTGAGCATTCCGCCGGCGGCCAGAGCGGGTGGGAACATGAAGAGCGCAGGATTATCGTTGGACAACGTATATCCAACGAGCGCCTGCGCGGCTTCGTTGGGTGGACCGGGGGAAAAGGTCGCGAAGGGCGTGATCTCGCGGACGACATTCGCTTCGGACACGACGACGTTATTCGTCGTGAAATTGACGGTGGGTGGGTCATTCACGGGCCGGATCAAGATGTCGAAAGTCTGGGGCGCACTCGTGTCCACGCCGCCGCTGGCGGTCCCACCGTTGTCATGCGCGACAACGGTCACCGTGGCCAGGCCGTAGGCGTTGGTGGCGGGGGTGAAGGTGAGCGTGCCGACGGGACTGATCGCAGGTTGGGCGCTGAAGAGAGAATTGGAATTATTGGTGACCAGGAAATTGACCGCCTGTCCGGCGTCGGCGGCGGGGCCGGGAGAGATGTTCGTGACAAAGTTGTTGGTCGAAAAAGCTCCGCTGTCCTCCAGCACGGCGACCGACGGCAACGTAAAGCCCAGCGCCAAAGTGTAGAGCTGACCGTTGTACGCCGCCGCCACGAGTTGCCTGCCGGCCGCCGAGGAGGCGATGGAAGTCCAGTTGCGAGCACCCGCGTCCACTTGCGGCGTCCAGGTCTCGCCCGAGTTTGCCGAGAGAAAGATCAGGCCACTGCTCACCGCCGCCGCGAGCATCAGTCCATCGTCGGAGGACGCGAGGGCCGACCAATTCCGGTTGCTGTCCCTTGGAATCCACGTCATCCCGGAGTCTGAAGAGGTGTAAATCTGCCCGTCAGCAACCGCAGCCACGAGCTTCGTCCCGTCCGCCGACGAGGTAATGGCCCGCCACTGCCGATTGGTCGCCCGCGCCGCCCAGGTGACTCCGTAGTCCGTCGAGGTGTAGATTTGCCCCCCGCTGGTGGTGAACCCGAAATCTGCCGCTGCCAGTTTCATCCCGTCGGCGGAGGACGCGATGGAGCGCCATATCCGGTTGCCCGGACCCAACCGGATGACAAGATCCCGGCCGCCGCCGCCGGAAAGCGTGGTGCTGGAAGTGTAGATATTTCCCCCGAGACCCGCTCCCCGTGTCACCGCCGCCAGACGCATCCCGTCCCGCGACGAGGCGATTTGAGTCCACTGTAATTCCGATACTCCTGCGAATCCGCCCAACAGCCATGACACCCCCGAATTGTCCGAGAGGTGGTGACGGTATCGAGGCTGCACGGCCGCCAGCTTCATCCCATCTGCCGACGAGGCGACGGAAACCCAAGCTTCAGAATCCCGACGCGGTGTCCACGTTTCCCCAGAGTCGTCCGACGCATAGAACTGCCCGTGGAAACCACCGTCGATCGCGACCAGCTTGGTTCCGTCGGTCGAGGAAGCAACGGACTGCCAAGCGCGACTGCTCTCCCTGGCGGTCCACGTTCCCCCAGCCGGAACTGTGGCAGGAAGCGTGAAGGTCGGCGGACTGTTCGTCACGATGCTCGCGGGCGTGACGGTGAGGGTGAAAGTGTTGGTACATTTGTCCACGCCGCCATTGAGCGTGCCGCCGTTGTCCTGCGCGATGACGGTGACGGTCGCGCTGCCATTGGCGTTGGTCGCGGGCGTGAAGGTGAGTGTGCCCGTGAGGCTGATCGCGGGCGGGATGCTGAAGAGCGCGGGGTTGTTGTTCGCGAGCGAGTAGCCGAGGAGTGTCTGCGCGGCCTCGTTGGCGGGTCCGGGCGAGAAGGTGGCGAAAGGCGTGAGTGTCCACGCGCCGCTGTTGATCGGCACGACGACGCTGTTGGTCGCGAAGGTCACGATGGGCGCGTCGTTCACGGGTGAGAGGGTGATCGTGAAGATGTTGGTACACTTGTCCACGCCGCCGTTAGCGGTGCCGCCGTTATCCTGCGCGATGACGATGATCGTGGCGCTGCCATTGGCGTTGGTGGCGGGCGTGAACGTGAGGCGACCGGTGTTATCGAGGGCGGGCTGGACGGCGAAGAGGGCGTTGCTGCTGTTCGAGAGGGTGTAGCCGACTAGCGTTTGTGCGGACTCGTTCGCGGGACCGGGCGAGAAGGTCGCGAAGGCGTTGAGCGTATTCGCGCCGCTGTCTTCGAGGACGACGACGTTGTTGGTGCTGAAAGCCACGGCGGGCGCGTCATTCACGGGTGTCACCGTGATCGTGAAGGTGTTGGTGCTCTTGTCCACGCCACCGTTGGCCGTGCCGCCGCTGTCTTGCGCGATGACCGTGACGGTCGCGCTGCCGTTGGCGTTGGTCGCGGTGGTGAAGGTGAGGCGCCCGGTGTTGTCGAGGGCGGGCTGAACGGCGAAGAGGGCGTTGCTGCTGTTCGAGAGGGTGTAGCCGACAAGCGTTTGCGCGGACTCGTTCGCGGGACCGGGCGAGAAGGTGGCGAAGGCGGCGAGCCCGTTTGCGCCGCTGTCTTCGAGGACGACGACGTTGTTGGTGGTGAAAGCCACCACGGGCGCGTCATTCACTGGCGTCACGGTGATCGTGAAGGTGTTCGTACTCTTGTCCACGCCGCCGTTGGCCGTGCCGCCGTTGTCCTGCGCGATGACGGTCACAATCGCGCTGCCATTGGCATTGGCGGCGGGGGTGAAGGTGAGGCGCCCGGTGTTGTCGAGGGCGGGTTGGGCGCTGAAGAGGGCGTTGCTGCTGTTCGACAGGGTGTAGCCGAGCAGGGATTGTGCGGACTCGTTCGCGGGACCGGGCGAGAAGGTCGCGAAGGCGTTGAGCGTATTCGCACCGCTGTCTTCGAGCACGACGACGGCGTTGGTGGCGAAGGTGGTGGTGGGCGGGCTGTTGGTGGGAAGGTTCGCGGGAGTGACGGTGATGGTGAAGGAGTTGGTGCTCTTGTCCACGCCGCCGTTGGCGGTGCCGCCGGAATCCTGGGCGATGACGGTGACCGTGGCGCTGGCGTTGGCATTGGCGTTGGTCGCGAGGGTGAAGGTGAGCCGCCCGGTGTTGTCGAGGGCGGGCTGGACGGCGAAGAGGGCGTTGCTGTTGTTCGACAGCGTGTAGCCGAGCAGCGTCTGCGCGGCCTCGTTGGAGGGGCCGGGGGAGAAGGTCGCGAAGGCGGTGATGGCGCTCGCACCGCTGCCCTCCGGCACGCCGACGTTGCTGGTGATGAAGGCCACCGTGGGCGCGTCGTTCACGGGCGAGACGGTGAGCGTGAAGGTGTTCGTACTCTTGTCCACGCCCCCGTTGGCGATGCCGCCGGAATCCTGCGCGATGACAGTCACAGTCGCGCTGCCGTTGGCGTTCGTGGCGGGCGTGAAGGTGAGGCGGCCGGTGTTGTCGATGGCCGGTTGCACACTGAAGAGCGCATTGCTGCTGTTTGACAGCGTGTAGCCGAGAAGCGTCTGCGCAGACTCGTTCGCGGGGCCAGACAAGAAGGTGGCGAAGGCGGTGATGGCGTTTGCGCCGCTGTCCTCCAGCGCGACGACGTTGTTGGTTGTGAACGCCACGGTGGGCGGGTCGTTCACGGGTGTCACTGTGATCGTGAAGGTGTTGGTGCTCTTGTCCACGCCGCCGTTGAGCACCCCGCCGTTGTCTTGCACGACGACGGTGACGGTCGCGCTGCCGTTGGCGTTGGTGGCGGTGGTAAAGGTGAGTCGGCCGGTATTGTCGATGGCCGGCTGCACGCTGAAGAGGGCGTTGCTGCTGTTCGAGAGCGTGTAGCCGAGGAGCGTCTGTGCGGACTCATTCGCGGGGCCGGGAGAGAAAGTGGCGAAGGCGGCGACCGCGTTCGCACCGCTGTCTTCCAGCACGACGACGTTGTTGGTCGTGAAGGCGACAGAGGGCGGGTCGTTCACGGGCGTGACGGTGATCGTGAAGGTGTTCGTACTCTTGTCCACGCCGCCGTTGGCGGTGCCGCCGTTGTCTTGCACCACGACGGTCACGGTCGCTGCGCCATTGGCGTTGGTGGCGGGCGTGAAGGCGAGGCGGCCGGTGTTGTCGATGGCGGGCTGCGCGCTGAAGAGGGCGTTGCTGCTGTTCGACAGCGTGTAGCCAAGCAACGTCTCCGCGCTCTCGTTCGCGGGGCCGGGGGAGAAGGTGGCGAAGGTGGTGACGGTTTTCGCGCCGCTGTCCTCGAGGACGACGACGTTGTTGGTCGCGAACGTCACGGTGGGCGCGTCGTTCACGCTTTGGATCGTGAGGTTGACGCGGCCGGTGCTGCTGCCGCCGTCGCCGTTGTTGATGAGGTAGGTGAAGGTGTCGGAGCCGAAGTAGTTCGTGTCCGGCACGTAGTGGATCGTGCCGTTGACGTTGGTGGTGGCGGTGCCGTGAGCGGGGGCGGTGACGCCGGCGAGGCGGATGGTCAGGCCGTAGGCGTCGTTGTCGTTGGCCAGGACCACCAGGTCGCTGATGATGTCTTCGTTGATGGTGATGGGATCGTCCACGGCGATGGGGGCGCGGCGGGTTTCGAGGGTCGCCGACGTGGCATCGACGAGCTTGCGGAAGTAGCGGTAAAACCCGAGGTCCTGCCCGGCTAGGTCGCTGAACGCGCCGGACGACGAGCCGAAGGTCATGACGACAAACACATTGTTGGTGGCCGGGATGAAACCGCCGAGCAACGTGCCGCCGAAGGTGCCGCCAAGCGTGACGGCTCCGGAAATGCCAATGGTGCCGAAGGCCGTCGCGTTGCTGATGCCAAAGTTCAGGGTGCCCGTGAGTTGCGTGAGCGCGCCCCCGAAGCTGATCTGGCCGGTGAGCACCTCGACGGTTCCGGTGTTGATGAAGCGCACGTTGACCGGGGAGTTGCCGGTGCCGCCGGATTTGCGGACCGTCCCGGCGTTGGCGAAGGAGGCCAGGGGATCCCCGTCGATGCTCAGGGAATTGTTGACGAAATCGAAAACGCCGCCGGCAAGGTTGACGACCCGCCCGCGAGTGGTCGCGCCGTCGTTGACGAGTTGGAAGGTGCCGAAGTTCGCGAAGATCGTCCCCGCATTGGTCAGCGGGCCGGTGAGTGATTTTCCGGGGGCACCGGAGAGGACCAGCACGCCGCCGGCCGCAACCGTCAGCGGCCCCGGCCCTACGTTCCCGCCGTTCCAGTTGAACGTGCCGGTCACCACGTTCGTGCCAGCGAGGGACATGCCTTCGATGGTGAGGTTGGTGATGGTGCCGCCTTGGAAGCCGGGAGCCAGGACGAGCGTGCCGCCGGTCAGCGCCAGATTCGGGATCGCGGTGCTGGTGAGCGTCAGCGTGCCGGCCGCCAGCGCGCTGCTGCCGGCACCACCAAAGACCGGCGTGCCCGCCACGTCCCAGTTGCCGCCGTCAAAATTCAGCGTGGTGCCGGCCGCCGTGGTATAGCTGCCACCCAGGGTGCCGCCTGCCGCCAGCGAGATCGCCCCCGTCTGCACCTCGACGGAGCCGGTGTTGATGAAGCGCGCGTCGAGCCGGGAATTGCCCGTCCCCCCCGACTTGCGCACCAACCCGGCGTTGATGAAGGACGCCTGGGCACCGTCGGCGCTGACGCCCCCGGAATCATTATTAAAATCGAAAACGCCGCCGGCAAGGTTGACGACCTTCCCGTGCGTGGTCGCGCCGTCGTTCTGGATCACGAGGGTGCCGAAGTTCGCGAAGATCGTGCCCGCATTGGTCAGCGGACCGGTGAGTCCTTTGCCGGGGGCATCGGAATAGACCAGCACGCCGCCGGCAGCAATCGTCAGTGGCCCGCTCCCAACGACTCCGCCATTCCAGTCGAAACGCCCCGCGAGCGTGACCCCGCCGGCAGCGGCGATGGTTACGGTACCGCCTTCCAGAAGCAGATAGCCGCGCGGATTCACGGTCCCCGTGCCGGTGATGTTCAGCGTGAAGCCACCGCACGCCAGCGTCTGCAGGGTGCCGCCGCTCGGCGCGCCGAGGACGAGCGTGTTCACGGTGACGGCGCCGTCGAGGGTGACGGTGTAGGTGGCGGCGTTGGTGATGATGGCGGTGTCGCCGGCACCGGGTACGGCGTTGGGCAGCCAGTTGGCGGCGGTGCTCCACAGGCCGCCGGCGGTGTTGGTCCACACCAGCGTCGCGGCGGGGGCGGCGAGGAGGGAGAAGCTCCAAACGGCGGCCGCGAGGACGGTCCGTTTCCAGAGGCGGGAAGTGCTGGGTTGCATAAGTTTTGCAATGGTTGCGGAGTTGCTGGTGCGGGAGATGCAGGGTGAAGGCGGTACGGGAGTTTTCATGCGATTGCGCAATTGTCCGGCGGGATGGGTTACGAATCTGGGGGAAAAGTTACGGCGGTACGACGGGGCGGGACTGGGTGAGTGGTGAACGGGTTACAACGGGCGGCTAGTCGCGGCTGCCTTTCAGTTTTTCAATGGCCTCGCGTTTGGAGGAGACGGCGAGTTTCTTGAAAATGTGCTGCAGGTGATTGTTGTAGGTGGACAGGGTGATGCCGAACTGGTCGGCGCTGGCTTTGTCGGAGCGGCCGGCGGACCAGTCGGCGACGATCTCGCGTTCGCGGGGGGTAAGCTGGCGCAGGGCGTCACCGACCAGGCCCTTGCGGTTGAAATAATTGACCAGGAAGCCGGAAATCTTCGGGGCCAGGACCGCCTCGCCGGCGGCGATGTCGTGGAGGAGCGCGGGCAGGGTGGCGAGGACCACCGGTTTGAGGAGGTAGCCGCGCGCGCCGGCCTCGAGGGCCTGCACCACGTGATTGGAGTCGTCACTGCCCGAAAGCACAACCATCCGCACGGCGGGGAAATGCCGGGTAACCCACTGGACGACCTCGATGCCGCTGGCCCGGGGCAGGATGATGTCCACCATCAGGACATCGGGAATCTGGGCGGGCAACAAGCGGAACAGATCTTCGGCGGTCAGGTAGGAAGCGAGGAACGAAAACCCGGCCTGGCGACGAAGTTTCTTTTCCACCAGTTCGCCGATCCTGGGATCGTCATCGACGACCGAAACCTTGACCGGCGGGATTCCCGATACGACCGGAGTGATGCCCGACACCAAGGGATCCGATCCGTCGCGAGTGCCGGACTTCGGGATGGGTGGTTTGGAATGAATGCTCACGGCGGCTCAACAAGGCTGTCACTCTGTGGATTGGTAGATTCTTACTGCGCGGGAAGGAGTCGCGCTATAGGAGGAAACTGCCATACGCTGGAGGGGCTTTCCGCGAATCGTACCGGCGGTGGCAGGATCCCGGAAATCATCGCGGAAACGAACAAGGCAGGGCGAACAGCCAGCTTGCCAACTCCCGCGGTCGAACGTTCTCCCTCTTCCAACGGGAGGGAGCACCGGTGAGGGAGAACGCGGTCAATGAATCATACGGCTGCACCTGTGCCGGCGACGTCCGGTCGCCTCTCTCTTCCTCCTATTTTTCTGCCGTTAAATCTCCCTGTCTTTATATCTCTCTGCCGCGTCCCCACGCCCCCGGCACCTCACGCGCCACTCACTGCGTCGCCCCCGCCGATTTGGAAATCGGCGACACCGCAGGTTTGGAAACCTGCGCAACGGGAGAGCCGATGCGTGGCTGCGCCTCACACTTTGCGCGACGTAATTCCCGGTTCCCCTCACGTGACCTCGCTGCCATTCTCCACCCATGTCATCGCCCCTCTTCGTCGGCTCGCCTTTCCTTTACGCGTACTTTTCCCACCGTTCCGCGCACCCCGTCGCCTGGCGGGCGGTGTTGCTCGTGCTCCTCCTTGCTCTCCTCGCACCCGATGCCCGCGCCTGGGGACCGCACCCGCGTATCACCGACGCCGCGCTTGAGACCCTTGGACCGACCAACGCGCTGGCGCAGGCTCTCGGTCCGCAACTGCCGCGCTTGAACCAGCACTGCTGGATGGGCGATCTGCGGCGGATGCTCACCACGTCTGCGGGCGAACGGTTTTACGCGGATGATTATCTCCTCTTCCCCGCGCTGCCGCGGCATCTGGATCACATCTGTCCGGAGGTGACGAATACCTACGCACCCCATTTTCTACGCGCCGTGCAGGCGTTGCGCACCGAGACGCCGCGCAACGCCGTCCGCTGGATCGGCTCGCTTCTGCATTTCGTCGAGGACACCGGCTCGCCGCCGCACGCGAGCATGATCCGCGGCGACGCGCATTCGAAGATGGAGAATTGGGTGGACGCCGCGCAAATCCAACTCGGCGGCTACCGCCCGCAACGCCTCGGTGACGACGACGCGCGCGCACTGGACGGCTTCCTGCGGCGCATGGACGGCCTGATCGCGTTCTCGAAAATGCGCGGCGACCGCGCCCTCCCGCTCGTTCGCGCCGGCGACCGCGCCGCGGTCGAGCCGCTCGTCCTGGAATGCGCGCTGGAAACCAGCCGCGTCGTCGCCGATCTGCTGCACACCCTCGGCATGCTCGCCGCGCCGCCGGACGCGGCGCCCGCGCCGGGTGCCACCTTGTCCGGCATAATCTCCGCGCCCACGGCTGCGGGCCTCGAAACCGTGCCTGCGAAAATCATGCTCGCCGGCACGCTCTTCTCGACCCTCGCAGAACCCGATGGGAGCTACACTTTCCGCGAGCTGCCCGCGGGCGAGCATCGCCTCGTCGTCGTCCGGCCCGGTTGCAAAACATTGTCCACCCAAGTGCGGCTCGCGTCCGCCGCCCGCGTCACGCTCGACCTCGCGCTCGCCGCCGCCAGCACCTCGGGCAATCTTCTGCGCCACGGCGATTTCATGGCCGACTGGATTCGTCCCGGCACCCCCGATGGCTGGACGCAGCAGCGCCCTCCGGGCAAACGCGCCGGCTGGGAAAGCGAAACCGTGCCGGTGAAATCCGGTTCCTCCTATCGCCTCGTCGTCCGCTGGCATCCGGCCAATCCCGAACCGCAGGCCGACCTGCTCGTGCGCTGGCGCACCGATCGCGACAGCAAGCCCACCGAATCCGAAGCCCTCCCCAGCGGCACCGGTGAACGCACCATGATCGCGCCGGCTGACGCGAAGTTCGCCGAGCTGTTCCTTCGCTGCGCGGGACCGCCGCAGTCCGTCTTCAGCGAGGTCGCGCTCGTGGCTGAGAAACCGTGAGTTGCGGCGACTCCGCTGCTGCGGAAACCGATCGCAGCTTCCATCGGCGACAATGCGGCGAAGGTGCGGCAATTCCTGAAACGAACAATCGCAGTCGGCGGCGTTACAAAAAAGGGACCACGACCGTTCCCCGTTTGCAGCGCGCGAAAGGCGAAGGTTCCCCCGGATTTTTCGGGTGAGTTCGGATGACTTTCGCTGTGCCTGCGCGCTGCGGGCGGCGATTGCCCACGCGCACCACAGGTTTCGTTGCCCGCGTGGTCCACGACCGTCTCGCGGGTCAGGAAACCGCCGCGCCAAGACAGATTGATCTTTCCGCCATGGCGAAAGAAGCTGCGCCCGAGTTTCGGTTTGACAGCCCGAGTTCAACGATTAACATACGTAACATAACTAAGACACTTATGATTGAAACCGCCCCGCCAACCAAGCTGACGCACAACGAAGTCATCAAGGAAGCCATCCCCACGCTCGCCGGAAACATCGCCGCGACCGTCGCCTCCGGCACCGACCAGTTTTCCGCCGACGACCAGCAATTCATCAAGTTCCACGGCATCTACCAGCAGGATGACCGCGACGCACGCAAGACGCAGAAGAAGTTCATCATGATGATTCGTGGGCGCATCCCCGGCGGCATCATGACCCCGGCGCAGTGGATTACGTTCGATGACCTTGCCTCGACTTACGGCAACAACACGCTGCGCATCACCACGCGGCAGAGCATCCAGTTTCATGGCGTCGTGATGTCCGGCCTCGGTCCGCTCGTGAAAAAAATCAACGAGTGCCTGCTCTCCACGCTCGCGGCCTGCGGCGATGTGAACCGCAATGTCACGGCGTCGCCCACCCCCGCCCAGCTCGCCGCGCGCGCCGAAATGGTGGCCGATTGTCACCGCGTGGTCGCCGCGCTCGCGCCCCAGACCAAGGCCTATCACTCGATCTGGATCGACGGCGTGCAGTTGAAGCTCGACGACGCGGAGAACAAGGACTTCGTCGATCCGCTCTACGGCAAGACCTACCTGCCGCGCAAATTCAAGACCGCCTTCGTCCTGCCGCCGAACAACGACATGGATGTCTTCACCAACGACCTCGGCATCATCGGCATCGCTGAAAACGGCAAACTGCTTGGCGACAATCTCACC
>BJHT01000061.1 GCA_014193395.1 Verrucomicrobiota bacterium | reverse complement strand
CTCAGCCTCGACAACCTCGAGTCACTCACCAAAGGCGACCGCGACCAGCTCTTCACCTTCATCAAACGCCTCCCCGCCGGCTGCAAGGCCATCCTCACCAGCCGCCGCCGCCTCGGCTCCAGCGCGGACACCTTGATCCTCGAAAAGCTCGACCAGGACGCCGCGCTGGCCACCCTCGCCGACCTGGCCAAGCGCAACCAACTTCTCGCGAAAACGAACGAAGCCGAACGCATCGTCCTCTACACCCAGACCGGCGGCAAACCCCTCCTCCTCCGCTGGGTCGCCGGACAAATCGGCCGGGGAAGCTGCCGCACCTTCACCGACGCCCTGACCTTCCTGCGAAGCTGTCCCTCCGACAACGACCCCTTCGAATTCGTCTTCGGCGACCTCGCCATCGAATTCACCGAACCGGAGAAACAAGTCCTCGCCGCCCTGACCTACTTCACCCAACCCGCCACCGTGGCCCACATCACCGCCGTGGCCACCCCCCGTAGCCGCCGACGTGAGGAGGCGGATGGGCCACTCACCGTCGACCTCCGCCTCCTCACGTCGGCGGCTACAGAGGCACCCCTCGACGAACCCACCGTCAAAACCGCCCTCGACACCCTCGCCAACCGCTCCCTCGTGCTCCCCGACACCGAGGAGCGATCCTACACCCTCGTCCCTCTGGTGGCCGACTTCCTCCGCCGCAAGTTCCCCGACCTCCTCGCCGCCACCGGCCAAGGCCTCGCAGCCCGCGCCTACGACCTCATCGTGGAGAATGGCTATCAGCAGCACGATCGCTTCCCCCTCCTCGACGCCGCGTGGCCCACGGTCGTCCCCGCCATCCCCATCTTCGTGGCCGGCCCCAACCCGCGCCTCCAGACCGTCTGCAACGCGCTTCAAGTCTTCCTCAATTTCACCGGTCGTTGGGATGAATGGCTCTCCCTGAGCCTCCAGGCCGAGGCCAAGGCCCTAGCCGCCGGGGACCATGACAACGCCGGCGGGCGCGCCTACCACGCCGGCTGGGTGCATTACCTCCGCCAACAGGGCGACGCGGTGCTGGCCTGTGCCGGACGAGCGGCCGCCCATTGGGCCACGGCGAAAGCCGGGGCCAGGGAACAGTCCATTGCCCTCCAGTTGCGCGGCATGGGCCATCAGTTGCAGCAGGATTACCCCGCCGCCCTGGCGGACGCACGCGCCGCCGTCGAGCTAGATCGTTCCTTGGCGGCGGAGAGTGCGGATGTGGCCATCGGCCTGAATGCTGTGGCGAATATCGAGAGCCTCTTGCGGGACTTCCCGGCGGCAGAGCGGGATTACCGCGAGGCGCTGCGCATCGCCCGCGCGGTGGGGGATGCCGAGGGCGCGGCCATCTACACCGGCAATCTGGCTGCCTTGGCGCTGGACCAGGAAGACTGGCCGGGAGCCGAAACACTGGCCCGTGAGGCCCTGCCATTGGCCGAAAAGGTGGGACGCAAGGAAATGATTGCCGTGGACAACCGCCGCCTCGCGGAGGCGCTGGTGCGGCAGGGCCGGCAGGCCGAGGCCCTGCCCCACGCCCAGCAGGCCGTGGCCCTCTACACCCAACTCGGCTCACCCAACCTCGCACTGGCGCAAGCCACCCTCCAGGAGTGCCAGCCATGAACCCCACCGGAGCCATCGCAAACCCACCGCCGGTAGGGCGCGGTGTCCTCACCGCGCCGCCGAACCATCCGCCCGCCCCACCGGCGCGCTGGGGACAGACGCGCCCTACCACCGCACCCCTCCCCGAATCCCAACGGGATTCCGTCCTCCAGCCCAGGGTTGCGCGCCGAGCGCTACCCTGGGTTACGCGCCAAAAGAACCACAACCCCAACGGGGTTGCGGCCCCTCGGCATGACCGCGCCGCAACCCCGTTGGGGTTGATGCCCCGTCCGACCAAGACCCAGGGTAGCTCGTTCCTCGCAACCCTGGGCTGGAGGCCGCAATCCCGTTGGGATTGGGATGCCACCGTATCGCCGAATATCCCGTTCCACGCCTCCCTCCTCTCTACCGTGCCTCGGAACATCAAAAACCCCATCTTGAACCTCCCGGAAGCCTCCCGAAACATCCAGAACCCCATCTCCAAGCTCCCCGACGAATCCCGTAATATCCGCCACCCATTTGCCGACCTTACCAAAGCCTCCCGTCATATCCGCTGGCGCTTGGCCGAGCTGGGGGTTGTCCCGCCGGACTTGCCAGACCACCCCGCCACCCTTGCCGACGCTCCGCCGGTCATCCGCTGCCCATTCTCCTTCCTCCCCGCTTCTTCCCCGACCCTTCTCCGCCACCGTCCATCCCCACCCCTTTCCGTCCGTTAAACCTCAACCCATAAAAACATCATGCCAACAGAACCCTCCAAATACGCCAGCAACCAATTCGATGTCGCCACCGTGGGACGCCTCCCGCTGATGAGCGAAATCCTCGCGGACACCCGGCCCCGGCTCGTCGCCGCCGCCGCCGCGCACGCGGCCTTCACTCCGGCCCTTGCCCTGCTCGACACCGCCATCACCAACTGGGAGGCCGGGGAAACCGCCATCGCCAACGCCGAGGCCACGCTCCCGGCCCGGACGCTGGCCTTCACGGAGAAACTGAACAGCATCACCCACAAACCCGACGCGGACACCAACAGCCCGCTGGAAACTTGGGACATCACCATCCGCAGCGTCGTCGCCTACCAAGGCACGACCTACATGCTCCTCCTCCGAACGGACGCGAGACCCTCACCGCCGGCACCTACGATGCCCGCCTCGATGCCGGCCGCGACTTCGCCGTCCGCCTCAGCCAGCAGACCGGCAAAGCCACCCTGATCGCCCTCGGCGACACCGTGGCGGACTTCTACACCGATGCCCGCGCCCTTCGCACCGCGCAGAACACCGCCAAGACCACCCTCGAAGACGCCCGCCTGAACCAGGAACCCATCCGCAAAGCCGCCGCCGCAGCCTTGCTGAACATGATCGGCGTCGGCCTCCAAGTCTGGAAGGACACGCCCGAGCTGGTGGATACCTTGTTCGATGTCGCGCTGCTCCGCGGTGCCCCCCAAGCCATCCCCACCGCGCCCACCACGACCACCTGGACGCCCGCCACCCGCCGCCTCAGCACCGCCGCCCTGCCGAACGACGCCACCCGTCTCGAAGCCTGGCGCCAAGCCCCCGGCGGCATGCCCGAACAACTTGCCATCGGTGCCGTGGGGGCGCTGGAAGTCACCATCCCCGGTACCATCACCTTCGAAGCCGGCCACACCTACCAACTCTGGCTCCAAGCCCGCAACGGCAGCGGCACGAGCGGCCCCGGCCCCAAACAAAGCTGGACCGCTCCCTGAGCGCAGGCGTCGTAACCCACCCGGTAGGGCCGCGCTGCGCGCGGCCGTAACTTGGTCCCCTTTGGGCGGCTTGGATGTGCGGGGAGGTTGGTTGCAGGAGCAAGCGTCGGCTCGGGGACAAGGTCAGGGACGCGCGCAACGCGTCCCTACCAAATCGGTAGGGCCGCGCTGCGCGTGGCCGTAACTTTTTCCCGACGTGCGCCGTGGAAATGCGAGGTCCCCGCTTGCAACCGGAGGTGTCACCCCGTGGAAATGGTCACGGACGCGCGCAACGCGTCCCTACCATGATGCGTGGGGCGATTCCCCACTAATCACTAATTACTAATCACTAATTACTCCCCCCTCCGCACTCCCCGTCACGGGGCGACCGGCGGTGCTTTCAACAACTCGCGCACCTTCTGCGCGTTGGCTTCGCTCCATTTGTTCTCCAGCCCGCCTTTGAGCCGCGGTTCGCTGCGTAACAGGGACACATAAGCCGCGTCGCGCACGGATGGTTCGGAATCATTGAGGGCCGCCAGCAACAGCGCCGTCGCCCGCGGGCCGGGGCAATGCTCCAGCGCACCCATCACCATCATGCGGCGCGCTTTCTCGGGGCTGACGACCAGGTCGCCGATCAAGGCCCACGCCTCGTCGGTATTGATCGCGGCAAGGGCCGCAACGCCGGCGCGGATGCGCAGGAAGCTGGGCACCGATCCGGCGGGGCCGTTGGTGCTCGGGGCCAGCGCGGCACGAATCACGCCGACGTGATTGGTGGCCTTGAGTTCGCCGAGCGCGCGGAGCATGGCGGGCTGCTGCTGCCGCCAGTCGGGATCGCGCCGTTGTTCCAGGTGTTCGACAATCAGCGGCAGTCCGGAGGCATCATGATGTTCGGCGAGGGCCAGCGCCGCGGCAACGCGCACTTCGGGAAGCGGGTCGTCGGCGAGCAGTTTCTTCAGCGCCTCGAGGGCGTCCGGCCCGCCGATCTTGCCGAGGACGCGGGCCAGTTGGGCGAGTTGTGCCGGCTCGACGCGTTCGTCGTCCTCCGTCGCCAGCGTGGCGCGATTCTCGAAAACCTCGAGGATGCTCGGCACGGCGTCCTGCCGGCGGCGGACCAGTTCGTCTTCGACATCCGGGCGCGTCGTCTCGGCGAACGACCGGGCCAATTGATCGGTCGAGGCCAGCGACGGATTGGCCTTCACCACCAGCTTCGCGGCCCACAGACCGACCACGACGACGCCCGCGGCCCCGAGTAGCAGCCAGAGGCGCGACACGGCGGCGCGCTCGAGCGCCACGCGATTGGTCCGCACCAGCCACACGAGCGTCGCCACGAGCACGACCAGCGCCGCAACGGCCCCGACGCCGAAGCCCGCCAGCACCGCGCCCGTGCCATGCCCGACCGTCGGGTTGACCCGCAGCGCAAGCCGGTAGGCCAGCGCCCCGAAGACCACGCCCGCGCCCACCGCCGCGAACAGCGCGATCAAGCCGCCCGCCGCCAGCCGTCGCCAGCCCAACCCGGCCAGCAACACCACGGCCGTGATCACCAGAAAAACCGCGCCCAGATAATTCAATGTCGTGCTCATAAAATCTTCACCCGTATCCCGCTTTCATCCCATCTTCCGATCTCTCCCGCTCTTCTTTTCTCGCTCCCGCTCTTACTCCCACGCCCGTACTCTCACACCCTCGCACGCTCACACTTTCTTCCGCCACTCCACCTTCGGCGGTTCGGGCAACCCCTGCGCGCGCAGGGCAGTGCGGAAGTGCATTTTGGCCACCTGCGCGAGTTCGGCCGCGCCCCGCTGCTGGAAGAACGCCTTGGCCACCTGATCCACCGCGGCCGATGCGCCTTTCGGAAACTCCTGGCCGAACTTTTTCCCCAGCGCGCCGAGTTGGGTCACGAAGGCATGCCGCGCCAGAATGGACGCCGCCGCGACCGCGACGTCGGCCTCGGCCTTGTGCCGTTGCACCAGCTCGATTTCGCGGCCGAGTTCCATCAACGCCTTTTCGACGGTCTGCTTGTCCTGCGCGAACTGGTCGCTGATGGCACGGACGGGCAGCGGGTTCATCCGCGCGCGCTGTTTCAGGAGATTCTCGATCACGCGGGCGTGGCCCCAGGCGAGCATGGCGTTGACGCTGCGCATGGTTTTGTAGAGGCGGTTGTAGGCGGGATTGCCGATCACCACGACATCGCAGACGCAGCCGGGCGTGTCGCGGATCAGCTCGGCGAGTTCGGCGATGCGTTTGTCGCTCGAAATGTTCTTCGAGTCGCGAATCCCGGCGTCCTTCCACGCCTCGATCACCGCGGCGTTCACATACGCGCCGGCGATGCACAGCGGTCCGAAGAAGTCGCCTTTGCCGCTCTCGTCAATGCCCAGCCGCGGCAGCAGCAACTCGGGATTCAAGATGGCCTCGTAGCCCAGCCGGGCCTGCTGGAGAATTTGCGGCTCGAGGGTGAACTCGACGAACTCCTGGGTCTCCTTGCCTTGCACGACGAGCTTGCCGCTTTGGTAGAGCACCACGTTCACCTTCGGCTTCTGCCCCGCGATGCGCGCATACGGCACGTCGCGCAGCTCGAAGTCCGCCTGCCGCAGATGCGCCTCCAACGCCGCGCCCTGTTCCGGCGTCAGCGTGCAGGTGTAAGAAGTGAGTGCGCTCACGATGTCGCGAAGCTACGGAGTCGGGCGCGGTGGCGCAATCTCGCAACGAAAACCACGAAAGGGGTGGGGACGGCCCGCCCGCAGGTCCCTGCGTTCTGCCGGAGTTTCTGAAAAACCACCGCACCATCCCATCTACACTGCCGCTTCGGCCCCGAGGGCCGACTCCCTCAGCCGTTTCTATTCAGTTGGAACGGGACAGAAAACCACAGAGGCACGATGAACACAGAGAAAAACGGGAGACGCCGCCGACTCTGGAAAGGCACCAATCAGTGACCGCTGACCGCTCGGCGAATCCTTGGTTTTCTCTGTGTTCATCGTGTCTCTGCGGTCCATAGGATTCGGTTCGATTGCATGGTTACGGCTCAGCGCAGATGCTTGCCGCAGAGGACCGGCGTGCTAGCCTTCGAGCCATGAGCAACATCGCCGAGATCGAAGCCGCGATCGAGAATCTGCCCGACCCGCAGGTGGATCAACTGGCCCGCTGGATCGAGACGCATCGCCGTCGGCGGGCGACACCTCTGCCGGTTGAAAAATGGCTGCAGCGCGCCCGCGGCGCGGCGCTTCCCGGCACGAAAACTCTGGATGTGATGGCGCTTACCCGCGGCGAAGCATGATCCTTCTGGACTCGAACGTCCTGCTGGACATCGCCACCGCCGACCCCGTTTGGCTCGCGTGGTCGGAACGGGAGTTTTGCGCCGCCGCCGCTCACGGGCCAATTCCCATCAATCCGATCATCTACGCCGAGCTTGCCCCGGCGTTCGCCACTGTCCTCGACCTCGACCGCTGGCTCGACCCCGCGCTTTTCCAGCGATTGGCCCTGCCCTACGCCGCCGGATGGGTGGCGGCGCAGGCCTTCGTGAAATACTGGCGCGCTGGAGGCACAAAAACATCCCCCTCCCGGACTTCTACATCGGTGCCCACGCCGAGGTCGAAGGCCATACACTCGTCACGCGCGACGCGGCGCGTTATCGCACCTACTTCCCCGGCGTCAGGCTGATCACCCCGTAGCCCCGGTAGTTTCGCGACGCCGCTGCGGCAAACGCTGCGGGCGCTCGCCGATTCTCCGCTCCGCAATTGGCAATCCCGTTTGCCGCTGTATCCTCGCGCGCATGAGTTCACTGCATCTCCGCCGCGCGCTCCTGCTTGCGTTTTTGCTCGCGGGTTCACTCCTCACGGATGATCCCGCCCGCGCCGCCGAAGCCACCGCGGCCGCGAACACCGCCACCGCTGCGCCCGCCGAAATCGATTTCCAACGCGATATCCGCCCGTTGCTTTCGCGCCATTGCTTCAAGTGCCACGGCCCGGACGACAAGGCCCGCAAAGGCAAACTCCGCCTCGATCTCCGCGACGACGCCCTGCGCCCCGCCAAGTCCGGCAAGGCCGCCATCGTCCCCGGCCAACCCGCCGCCAGCGAACTCCTCCTCCGCATCAACGCACCCGACGCCGCCGACCTCATGCCGCCGCCGGAGACCAAGAACCCACTCACCGACGCCCAGAAAAAAATCCTCCACCGCTGGATCGCCGCCGGTGCGGAATATCGGCCCCACTGGGCTTTCGTCGCGCCCAAGCCCACGGCGGTCCCGCGCGTGCTCAACGAACGCTGGCCCAAGAATCCCATCGATCATTTCATCCTCGCCCGCCTCGAAGCCGCCGGCCTCCAGCCCTCTCCGCCTGCCGACCGCTACACGCTCGTGCGCCGCGTTTATCTCGATTTGATTGGCCTGCCGCCCACCGTCGAGGAGATCGACGCCTTCGTCCTCGACGCCTCGCCGCGCAGCTACGAGGACCTCGTGGACCGCCTGCTCGCCTCGAAGCATTACGGTGAACGCTGGGCGCGGCGCTGGCTCGATCTCGCCCGCTACGCCGACACCAACGGCTACGAAAAAGATCGTCAGCGCAGCATCTGGCCCTGGCGCGACTGGGTCATCAACGCGCTCAACAACGACCTGCCCTTCGACCGCTTCACCATTGAACAACTCGCCGGCGACCTCCTCCCCAACGCCACGCGCGAGCAGCGCATCGCCACCGGTTTCCATCGCAACACCATGCTCAACGAGGAGGGCGGCATCGACCCGCTCGAGTTCCGTTTCCACGCCATGACCGACCGCGTCGGCACCACCGGTACCACCTGGCTCGGCCTCACGCTCCAATGCGCGCAATGTCACACGCACAAATACGACCCCATCCCGCAGCGCGAATATTATCAGGTCTTCGCCGCGCTCAACAACGCCGACGAACCCGACCTCGACCTCCCCGCGCCCGACGCCGCCGAGCGTGCGAAAACCAACGCGCAGAAACTCGAACAGCTCCTCGCCGAACTTCCCGCCAAATTTCCCGAGGACAAAAAATCGAAACCGCCGCTCACTTCCCGCGAAAATCTCGACGCCAAATACTCCGCGTGGATCGAACGCGAACGCCCGCGCGCCCTCGCGTGGACCGTCCTCCGCCCCGTCGCCGCCAAAGCCAATCTCCCGCTCCTCACCGTGCAGCCCGACGACTCGATTTTCGCCAGCGGCGACACCAGCAAGCAGGACACCTACGAACTCAAGTTCCGCACCGATCTGCGCGGCATCACTGCCATCCGCCTCGAGGCGCTGCCCGACGACCGCCTCCCTGCGCACGGCCCCGGCATGGCCTATTACGAAGGGCCGAAAGGCGATTTCTTCCTCGGCGAATTCCAACTCCATGCCGGCGGCAAGCCGGTGAAACTCGCCTCCGCCTCGCAGGACTACGCGAAGATCTGGCTCGGCGGAAACAAGTCCTCCGCCGCCCTCGCCATCGACGGCGATTTCCAAACTGGCTGGGGCGTCTTCGAGCGTTACGGCGAACGTCACGTCGCCGTTTTCAACCTCGCCACGCCGCTCGCCGACGCCGGCGAATTCGATCTCAAACTTTTCTTCGGCCGCCACTACGCCTGCTCGCTCGGCCGCTTCCGCATTTCCGTCACCACGGATCCGCGCGCCACCGACGCGGGCGATATGCCCGATGAAATCGCCCATCTGCTTCGCACCCCCGACACCCGACTCACGCCGCCCGACCACGATCGCCTGCGCCGGCAATTCCTCCTCACGACGCCCGAACTCGCCACCGCCCGCGCCGAGATTGATAGGCTGCGCAAGCCCCCCGTGCATCCCACCACGCTCGTCCTGCGCGAGCGGCCCGCGGAAAATCCGCGCCCCACCTTCATCCACAATCGCGGCGAATTTCTGCAACCCACCGACCGCGTCGAACCCGGCGGCCTCTCGGCGCTTCCGCCCTTCCCCGCCGACGCCCCGCGCAATCGCCTCGGCCTCGCGCGCTGGCTCGTCTCGCCCGAGAATCCGCTCACCGCGCGCGTGACCGTCAACCGCCAGTGGGCCGCCTTCTTCGGGCACGGCCTCGTGCGCACCACCGAGGACTTCGGCTTCCAGGGCGAAACGCCCTCGCACCCCGCGCTGCTCGACTGGCTTGCGCTCGAATTCATGCGCCAAGGCTGGTCGCTCAAAAAATTGCACAAACTCATTGTCCTCAGCGCGACCTATCAGCAGATGTCCGGCGTCACGCCCGACTTGCTCGCGCGCGACCCCGAGAACCGCCTCCTCTCCCGCGGCCCGCGCGTGCGCCTCGAAGCCGAGACGATCCGCGACGCCGCCCTGCGCGCCAGCGGACTCCTCAGCGACAAGCTCGGCGGCCCGAGCGTCTTCCCGCCGCAACCGCCCGGCGTCACCACCGAGGGCACCTACGGCTCGCTCGCGTGGAATGTCAGCACCGGTCCCGACCGCTACCGTCGCGGCCTCTACACCTTCACCAAACGCACCGCGCCCTTTGCGATGTTCACCACCTTCGATGCCCCGAGCGGCGAAGCCTGCGTTGCGCGCCGCGAGGTCTCGAACACCCCGCTCCAGGCCCTCACGCTCCTCAACGACCCCGTCTTCACCGAAGCCGCCCAAGCCCTCGGCCGCCTCCTCGCCGCCGACCCGCGCTCCCTCGAACTCCGCCTCGACGCCCTCTTCCGCCGCTGCCTCTCGCGCCCCGCGACGAAGGAAGAAACCACCGCCCTCGCGAAATTTTTCACCGCGCAGAAACAGCGCTTTGCCGCCAAAGAACTCAACGCCCCCCTCGTCGCCGGCCCCGGCGACGGCGACCCCGCCGAACGCGCCGCCTGGACCGCCGTGGCGCGCGTGCTGCTCAATTTGGATGAGGCGATCATCAAGGGCTGACCTGTGAAAAGCTCAGAAAAAAGCTCAAAGCTCAAAGCTCGAAGCTCAAGGGAAGCACCAAGCGGCCAAGGTCCAGAACGAGCGCATCCGCGCACGGCAGGAGCGCGGCGTTTACGCCGCAGAAACGTCCGCATGAAACGGGAGGGTCAGATAAACCAGACGCTCCCTCGGTCTGCCGACCGGCGGTGCGACTATCCCCTAGAAACGATGAGCCGAACTGGCCGACATTGAGTAACTCCGCCACCCCAACTAACCTCCCCCCCATGCAAGTCACCATCGAACTCCCCGACGAACTCGCCCACCGTGTTGAACCGGAGAAAGAGCATCTCGCCGAACTGATCGCCCGCGGACTCTCCCAGCGCTGGGCCGAAAGCTCGGGCGGGCGACGCGAATTGATCGAGTTCCTCGGGCGCGGTCCACGCCCCGATGAGATCGTCGCATTTCGCCCCTCGCCCGCGCAGATTGAGCGTGCGCGCGACCTGCTTCATCGCGGCAGCGCCGGCGTCCTCACCGCGAATGAACAGGCGGAACTGGACGAAATGGCGCACCTCGACACCCTCGTCACGCTCCTCAAAGCCGCCGCGCGTCAGCACCTCGGGTAACGGGTATGAGTTCGATTTGGATACCGACCGCGCTGCGCCTGCTGGTGGAGGAGCGAGCCGCTGGACGCTGCGAATACTGCCGGGTTCCGGCAGCCGATGTCTTCTACCCCCACGAGCCTGACCACATCATCGGCATCCAACACGGCGGGGCGACTGCCTCAGAGAATCTGGCCTTTGCCTGTTTCCATTGTAATCGGCACAAAGGCCCGAACATCGCATCGATTGATCCGGCCAGCGGGGATTTGTCCGCGCTCTTTCACCCCAGGCGGTCCGCTTGGGACGAACATTTTCGGCAGGAGGACGCGCAGATTTTCGGAATCACCCCGGCCGGTCGTGCGACGGTGAATCTCCTGCAATTCAACGTCGCGCCGCGGCTCGAAGTCCGCCGCTCCCTGCTCAAACTCGGTCGCTATCTTTAGCCCATGAATCCTCCAGAAAACCCCGCCCGCTTCCTCACCCGTCGCCATTTTTTTCACGACTGCGGCGTCGGCCTCGGCAAAATCGCCCTCGCCGGCCTGCTCACCGACGCCTTCCGCCACCGCACGTTCGCCGCCGCCGCATCGCCACGCACCCACCCGCTCGCTCCGCGGCCCGCACATTTCCGCGCCACCGCCAAACGCGTCATCCACCTCTTCATGGCCGGCGCGCCGAGCCAGCTCGAACTCTTCGACCACAAACCCAAGCTCACCGAACTTGAGGGCAAACCCATCCCGCCCTCCGTCATCGGCGGGCAACGCTACGCCTTCATCCGCCCCGACGCCGCCGTGCTCGGACCGCGCTACAAATTTGCGCGGCACGGAAAATCCGGCGCGGAACTTTCCGAAATGCTCCCACACCTCGCGAAGGTCGCCGACGACATTTGTGTCGTCCGCTCCGTGCGCACCGACCAGTTCAACCACGCGCCCGCGCAGATTTTTCTGAACACCGGTTTCTCGCAGCCCGGCCGCCCAAGCCTCGGTTCGTGGGTGCTCTACGGCCTCGGCTCCGAGACGCAGGATTTGCCCGCGTTCGTCGTGATGTCCACCGGCGGCGGCATCAGCGGCGGCTCGGCGAATTGGGCCAGCGGCTTCCTTCCGTCGCTCTACACCGGCGTCCGTTTCCGCAACCAGGGCGACCCGATCCTCAATGTTTCCAGCCCCGCCGGCATTGACGCCCGGCTCCAGCGCGACTCGCTCGACCTCGTGCGCGACCTCAACCAGCAGCGCCTCGCCCTCGAGGGCGACCCCGAGATCGCCACGCGCATCGCCGCCTACGAGATGGCCTTCCGCCTGCAAACCACCGCGCCCGAACTCATGGACCTCAAAAGCGAAAGCAAGGCCACCCTCGACCTCTACGGCTGCGATCCCGCCAAGCCCTCCTTCGCCCGCGCCTGCCTGCTCGCGCGCCGCATGATCGAGCGCGGCGTGCGCTTCGTGAACATCTATCACGAAGGCTGGGACGCCCACGGCGACGTGGCGGGCAACGTGAAAAACAACTGCGGCAAAACCGACCAGGCCAGCGCCGCCCTCCTCACCGACCTGAAACAACGCGGTCTCCTCGACGACACGCTCGTCATCTGGGGCGGCGAATTCGGTCGCACGCCAATGGTCGAGACCAATCCTGCGCTCGGCCGCAGCAACGGCCGGGACCATCATCCGCAGGCCTTCTCGATGTGGCTCGCCGGCGGCGGCATCAAACCCGGCCTCACCTATGGCGCCACCGACGACCTCGGTTTCCACGTCGTGGAAAACCCCGTCCACGTTCACGATCTGCAGGCCACCATTCTGCACTGCCTCGGCTTCGATCACGAAAAACTCACCCACCACCACGCCGGCCGCGACTTCCGCCTCACCGATGTGCATGGTCACGTCGTGAAAGACATTCTCGCGTAACACGTAGCCGCCGACGTGAGGAGGCGGACGCCCGTCCGCGAGCATCCCTTGTAGGAGACGACGTGAGGAGACTCTAACCTCCTTCTCCCCCACCGCGCGGCTCAGACCGAAAAGGTCGGAATCTCCTCACGTCGTCTCCTGCACACACCCTCCGCCGACGCGCGAAAACACCGCTTGAACATATCGGCATATGCCGATACGTATGGCGGCGCATGGATGAACTGGTGCTGACCGCCAAAGCCCTCGCCGACCCGACGCGAGTGCGCATTCTCGCCGCTTTGCGTGGCGGGGAATTGTGCGTTTGCGAGTTGGGTGATGCCCTCGGCGTCACGCAGTCCACGCTGTCCACCCATCTTCAGGTCATCCGTGAGGCTGGTCTGGTCGGGACGAGGAAGGCGGGCAAATGGGTTTACTATTCCCTCGAACCAACGGCGGCGCGCCTGCTCGCCCGCGTCTTCACCCATTTTCAGGGCGGCTTGAAAAGACATCGGCTCCTCCTTCGCGACGCCACGCGGTTGACCAAACGACTGGCCGAACGCGACGACGGAGCCTGCTGCCGCGGCGGCGCGCGCCCGGCTCGCGTGCCGTGGAAAGGGCGGACGTCGTGAACCCGCCGGGGATTGCTTCGCGGTTACTTTTTACAGGCAAGTTCCGGAGCCGAGCTTTCCACGATTATTCCCAAGTTCGCTTATGAAACTGACTGACCTTAAAACCGCCCTGTCCGCGCACCCGGAGTTGAATCTGCGCTTCCTCCTCCCCAACGGTGTCGCCGTGCCCGAACACGCGCATGTCACCGAGGTCGCGCGCATCGACAAGCGCTTCGTCGATTGCGGCGGCAAGCTGCGCTCTGATGCGCTCTGCCGCCTCCAGACCTGGGTCGCAGACGATCTGCATCACCGGCTCGTCGCGGGCAAGCTGCTGGGCATCCTCTACAAAGCTGCGTCCATTCTCCAATCCGAGGACCTCGAGGTGGACATCGAGCACGAGGCCGGGTGGATCAGCCAGTTTCCGATCGAGTCTGTCGCCGCGGTGAATGGTGAACTCGTGTTTCGTCTCGGCGTGCGCCACACGGCGTGCCTTGCCGAGGACCAGTGCCTGCGCCCGCCGCCGGGGCTGAAAGATTTCAAATTGTCCGCGCTCGAATTCAAACCCACCGCCAAACGATCATGAACCAAGCCCCCGATTCCCCCCTCGTCCTTGTCCTCTGCACCGGCAACTCCTGCCGCAGCCATCTCGCCGAGGGCCTCTTGCGCGCCGCGTCGCAGGGCCGTTTCCGCGTGGCCAGCGCGGGTTCCAAGCCCGCGGGCTACGTGCATCCGCTCGCCATCGCGGTGATGCGCGAGATCGGCATCGATATTTCCGCCCACCACTCGAAGCACCTGAACGAGTTCCTCGCGCAGCCGGTCGAGACCGTCATCACCGTCTGCGGCAACGCCGACCAGGTCTGTCCGATTTTCCCCGGTCAGGTGAACCGTCACCACTGGGGCTTCGACGACCCCGCCCACGCGACCGGCACCGACGCCGAAAAGCTCGTGGTCTTCCGCCGCGTGCGCGACGAAATCCGCCGCGTCTTCGAGGCGTATGCCGAGGGGCGATTGGATCAGGCGAAGGCGGACGAAAAGCTCCAAGCATAAAGCTCAAAGCTCAGGGGAATGGTCCAAGCACCAATACCAATGCGACGGAGCGCATCTCAGTTTGTTGCCCATTTCAATCGCACCCGGTTTCAGCCGGGTGGTGATGAAATGGGAATGGGCTGCGACTAACGGACCGGCTCCCCCGACCGGATCGACGTGCGCTCTTCTCGCTTGGAGCTTGGGTGCTTCCCTTGAGCTTTGAGCTTTGTTCTTTGCGCTTCACCGCTTCCTCCCATCCAAAGCTAGAACTGCAACCCAACGCCCCCTAGTCTCGCCGCGTGCCCATGAAACCAACGAAAACCGAAATGAACTTTTCACCCATCGCGCCACCGAGAGCCGGAACCCGCCGCGACGTTTTCCACCCATTGCGTCGCCATTTTCTCCGCGCCTGTTCCCGCCTTCTTTTCGTGTATTTCGTGTATTTCGTGGTGCAACCCTCCCGCGCCGCCGACTACCAGCTCTTCGCCCGCACCAATCTCGTCGCGTGGTGCATTGTGCCGTTCGATTCGAAGAAGCGCGGTCCCGCCGAGCGCGCGGAGATGGTTGCGAAGCTCGGTTTCACCAAGGTCGCCTACGACTGGCGCGCGGAGCATGTGTCGACGTTCGAGCAGGAGATGCTCGAATATCAGAAGCACAAGCTGGAGTACTTCGCGTTCTGGTCGCAGCACGATGAGGCCTATCGGCTCTTCTCGAAGCACGGATTGCATCCGCAAATCTGGGTGATGATGGGTTCGCCCGCCGCGCCGACGAACGACGAGCGCGTCCGGCTCGCCGCGACGCAGTTGCTCCCCGTCGTCGAGCGCACGCGCAAGGCCGGATGCCCGCTCACGATCTACAATCACGGCGGCTGGGCCGGCGAACCGGAGAACATGACCGCCGTGGCCAAACTTCTGCGCGAGCAGCACGGCGCGGCGCATGTCGGCGTCGTTTACAATCTTCATCACGGCCACGATCACCTCGACCGTTTCCCCGCCGCGCTCGCGGCGATGAAGCCGTATCTGCACTGCCTGAACCTCAACGGCATGATCCGCGAGGGCGACAAGAAGGGGCAGAAAATCCTGCCGCTCGGCGCGGGCGATCTCGATCTCAAGCTCCTCGGCATCATCCGCGACTCCGGCTATCGCGGCCCCATCGGCATCATCGGCCACACGAACGACGACGCGGAGCAGCGCCTGCAGGACAACCTCGACGGCCTCGACTGGCTGTTGCCGCAACTCGAGGGCAAGCCCGCCGGGCCGAAGCCAAAGTATCGCACGCACAACGCCATCCGCGCCGCCGTCGGGCCCGCGCCGCCCGCGCCCGCGAGCACCGGCCAGCCGTCGCTTGCCCCGGCGTTTGGCAAGGCGCTCAGCGGCGGAATGCTCGTCGAGGGCAAGGCGGAATACCGCACGCCGCCGCTCACCATCGAGTGCCGCGCGAAGCTGAACTCGAAGCGCGCGTTCAACATTCTGGTCGCCAGCGACACGAAGGCGTCGGCGGAGCACTGGGAGCTGTACAGCTTTGCGGGCAGCGGATTTTTCAGCGTGTACCTGCCGGGCCGCGGCGGGAATTTTTCCTCGGCGGTGGACATCGCCGACGAGCAGTGGCACGCGCTGGCGGCGGTCATCGAGCCGGCGCGTGTGCGGCTGTTCGTGGACGGCAAGCTCGTGCGCGATGCGCCTGCGCGGCCGCTGAACGGCGCACCAAAACCCGGCGGCCTCGCGTTCGGCCGCCTGGTCGAGGGCGGGATTGGCTGCGACGGCTTGATTGATGATGTGCGCCTGACGCGCGGCGTGCGCGAGATCAGCGGCGTGGCCGACGGGCCGCTGAAGCAGGATGAGCAGACCATCGGGCTGTGGGATTTTGATGAACTGAGTTCGGGCGTGAGCGGTGCGGGGCGGGGTGGCGACAGCCTGTCGCCATCAGAGTTGCGGGGACAGGCTGTCCCCGCCCCGGAGGTGGATTACTGGGCCGTCGAGGACGCCGTCGCGCGTGCCCGGCTGCCGCTGTATCAAGTGATCCCTGCCGCCGAGGCGGGTGAACTGACGCCGCACAATGGCTTCCCCAAACCCGACAACTACCACTCGTGGACGCGCTCGCACGGCGACGGCGGCTCCTCACGTTTCTCCGCGTTGACGCAGATCAACCGGAGCAACGTGAAGAACCTCCAGCCCGCGTGGACGTATCACTCGAAGGACGGCAGCGGGAACATTCAGTGCAATCCGGTGATCGTGGGCGGCGTGATGTTTGCGCCGACGGTCGGCCAGCACGTCGTGGCGGTGGATGCCGCGACGGGCGTGGAAAAATGGCGCTTCAAGCCCGAGGGCCGTCCGGCGTATCGCGGGCTGCTGTGGTGGCCGGGGCGCGATGGGGCGGGCGAGCGGCTCTTCTTTTGCGCGGGGAAATTTCTTTACGCGCTCGATCCGAAAAATGGCCAGCCGGTCGCGAGCTTCGGCACGGCGGGGCGGACGGTGCTGCCGGGGCCGGCGCCCGGCGGCTTCGGCGCGGCGACGGCGGGACCGGCGATTTTCGAGCGGACGATTGTGGTGCCAGGTTTCGAGAAGGACGTGTGGGCCTTCGATGCGGTGACGGGCGAGCCGCGGTGGACGTTTCACACCGTGCCGCACGCGGGCGAGTACGGCTACGAGACGTGGGACCGCACCGAGTCGAACGCGGCGAACTGCTGGGGCGGCATGGCGATGGATGAGCAACGGGGCATTGCGTTTATCACCACCGGCTCGCCGAAGCCCAACTTCCTCGGCATGGGGCATCGCGGGGCCAATTTGTTTGCCAACTGTCTCGTCGCGCTGGATGCGCGCACGGGCAAGCGGCTCTGGCATTTTCAGGATGTGCGGCACGACATCTGGGATCTCGATCTGCCCGCGCCGCCGGTGCTCTCGACGATCACGCGCGAGGAGCGGCGGGTCGATGTCGTGGCGGCGGTGAGCAAGACGGGCAACACGTTGTTGCTCGACCGCGCGACGGGGAGGCCGGTGTTTCCATTCCGCCTGCGCCGCGCGCCGACGAGCACCGTGCCCGGCGAACTCACGGCGGCGTATCAGCCGGACCCCGAGCTGCCGCAGCCGTTTTCGCGGCAGGAATTCACGCTGGCCGACGCCACGACGCGCACGCCCGAGGCGCGCGAGTGGACGCTCGAGCGGCTCAAGAGCGCGCAGTTCGGCTGGTTCCTGCCGGTGAGCGATCGGAAGGTCACGATTTTCTACGGCGTCCACGGCGGCGCGGAATGGACCGGCGCCTGCACAGACCCGACGACCGGCCGCCTTTACGTGAGCGCGAACGAAGTGCCGTGGTTCATGTCGCTCGTGAACTGGGACGAGCCGAAGCGCGATCCGAAAGCGCCGCCCACGCGCGGCCAGCAGCTCTACGAAGCGACCTGCGCGCAATGCCACGCGACCAATCGCACGGGCATCGGCGTCGCGCCGCCGTTGCGCGGATTGCAGCACCGGCTGAAGGACGCGGACGTGTTGGCGTTGTTGAAAACCGGCCGCGGCCTCATGCCCGTCGCGCCGCCGATGAACGAGGCGGACACAAAGGCGCTGCTGGATTTTCTGTTCACCCGCGACCTGCCCGCGGCGGTTGCGAATGCGCCGAAGGTCCGGCCCGAGCGCCCGCAGTACACGCAGAACGGGTGGAATCGGTTCCTCGATCCCGATGGTTATCCCGCGTGCCGGCCGCCGTGGGGCACGCTCAATTGTCTCGACCTCAACACGGGCAAACTGCTGTGGAAGGTGCCGCTCGGCGAACACGAGGAACTCACGCGCCAGGGCGTGCCGAAAACGGGCACGGAGAATTTCGGCGGTGCGATGGTGACGGCGGGCGGGCTGGTTTTCTGCGCGGGCACGAAGGACGGCAAGCTGCGCGCGTTTGACAGCGACACGGGTGCGGAGCTGTGGGAGGCGAAACTGCCGCTGGGCGGTTACGCGCCGCCGGCGACGTATGAGGTGAACGGGCGGCAGTTCGTGGTCATCGCCGCGAGCGGCGGCGGCAAGCTGGGCGGGCCGGCGGGCGATGCGTATGCGGCTTTTGCGCTGCCGGGGAAATGAAGGGCTGGTGAGAACGCAATCGAACATGGGCCGGGCAGGGGAAGGGACGCGCGGTGGCCCGCCCTCCCGGAGTGCGCCCGTCCTCGGGCGCGGCGGGGTGGAGCGCAGTGAGGCGCTGGGAAATTCCCACGCCGCCGTTCGTGCTTACGTTGCTGCGGCCGGGGACGGCCGCACTCCGCCGGTGGTTCGGAGTGCGCCCGTCCTCGGGCGCAGCGAGGTGGAGCGCGGTGAGTCGTTGGAAAATTCGCACGCTGCCGTGCGTGCGGACGCTGCTGCGGCCGGGGACGGCCGCACTCCGCGGGAGCGTCGGAGTGCGCCCGGCCTCGGGCGCAGCGAGGTGGAGCGCGGTGAGTCGTTGGAAAATTCGCACGCTGCCGTGCGTGCGGACGCTGCTGCGGCCGGGGACGGCCGCACTCCGCGGGTGGTTCGGAGTGCGCCCGTCCTCGGGCGCAGCGGGGTGGAGCGCAGTGAGGCGCTGGGAAATTCCCACGCCGCCGTTCGTGCTTACGTTGCTGCGGCCGGGGACGGCCGCACTCCGCCGGTGGTTCGGAGTGCGCCCGTCCTCGGGCGCAGCGGGGTGGAGCGCAGTGAGGCGCTGGAAAAATCCCACGCCGCCGTTCGTGCTTACGTTGCTGCGGCCGGGGACGGCCGCACTCCGCCGGTGGTTCAGAGTGTGCCCGTCCTCGGGCGCAGCGGGGTGAAGGGGAAGGTGGGCTGGATTATTCCAGCGCGTTCGGCAATTCGGACGTCGCTGCGCCCGGGGACGGGCGCACTCCGGGGCGGGTTCACGCTCATCGAGTTGCTCGTGGTCATCGCGGTCATCGGCATTCTCGCGAGCCTGCTGCTGCCGGCGCTGGCGAACGGTCGCACGCGCGTGCGGCGCGCGGCGTGCCTGAACAATCTGCGCCAGACGCATCTCTCGTTTCTCACCTACGCGCACGATTACGACAACGCGGTGCCCATCGGCTATCGCGGTGGGCGCAAGCAGTGGAACACGATGATTTACAGCGGCACGGTCAACAAATTCGTCACCGTCGGCCGGCTCTACGTCGCGAAGCTCATGGAGGAGCCGCGCATTTTTTACTGCCCGGCGGAAACCGCGACTTCTCAGAATTTCAACACGTTCGATAATCCGTGGCCGCCGGGGATCACGGGCACAAATGTGCAAGGCGGCTACGCCTCGACGCCGATCGTGGACTGGGGCGCGAACGAATTCCCCACCGCCATGCCGCGCCTCGACGATCTCCCGCGCCAGGCGCTGCTCGCCGACGGCACCGGCACGCCCGACCGCGTGGACTCGCGGCATCGCGACGGCGCAAACGTGCTCTACACCGATGGCGGCGCGCAGTGGGTGCCGCGCTCGTTCTTCGATCAACCGTTGAGCCAGTGCGTCACGATTTCGCCCGCGTGCAATCCGCAGCAGGATGCGATTTGGAGCGTCTTCAACGCGCGGTGAGAGTGCGGGCCGAACGCCGAAGTTCGCGGCGGGCGCAGCCCGACGGCCGGGGAGCGCACGCCGCTGGCGTGCCGTTTTCGGCGGCCCGCCGAAAACCTCGTTCCACTCACTTTTCCCCGCCGAAGCAGAGGCAGACCGGGGAACGATGGTCGGGGCGGGCCACCCAAACCAGCACGCGGGCCACGTGCGCTCCCGTGCCCACGGCACAAGAATTGATTGCAGACGGACAATCCGGGTGGAGAGTAAACACTGTTTCCGATGCATTTTTGCACCGCTGACCGGCTCGCCGGACCGCCAATCGCCGCAAATTTCACTGAACTTATGGACACGCTCGAATCGATCATCGCCGCGCACCCGTTCCTGCACGGGCTGGGGCCGGAGCAGGTCAGGTCGCTGAGTGAATTCGCGATGCTCAGCGAATTTGCCGCCAACGAAGTCATCTTCCGCCAGGGTGATCCCGCCAACCGCTTTTATCTCATTCTGCAAGGCACCGTGGCGCTCGAGGCGCGCGGCCAGGATGGCGCGACGACGTTGCTCCAGCACATCGGCGCGGGTGATGTGCTCGGGTGGTCGTGGCTGTTCCCGCCCTATTACTGGAACTTCGATGCCCGCGCGGAGGAACCGATCAAGGCGGTATTTTTCTACGGCACGGGCCTGCGTGAGCACTGCGAGGTGGACCATGACCTCGGCTACGAGCTGATGAAGCGCATGGCCGAGGTCGTGATCGCGCGGCTGCAGTCCGCCCGCAAACGGCTGGTGCAGCAAGGGGACTGAACCGGGCGCGGCGGGCGCAGCAGTGGCAAACGGCGCAGCATGGGGTGAGCGCGCTGAGCGGGCGGAGGGGGAATGCGTTGGGAGCGACCGCCGCCGTCGATGTGATCATGGGAGTGGGGCAGGGTAATTTTGGGCGAAGGAATGGAGGCAAAGGAATGGGGACGGAAATTTCTCGGCTTCTTTCCTTCGCCTTCATTCCTTTGCCAAATCCGTTTCGGGGATGGGAGTTTTGGTGCCGGATGGCCGCGCGGTGTTCGACGGACCGCGGTAGCAGCCGACGCGCGGAGAGAACCCGAGCGTTGAGTTGGCGCGGCTTTGGCCGGAGTTGCCTCCGCCTCGTCACCTCGGCGGCTACCATTCACACCGTCTCAGCAGGCGGCGCTGCGACTGAGCGGGCGGGTCACACGATCTGCACGGGGCATTTGGGGACGGCGTCGAGGAAGGCCTGGCCGTAGCGTTTGGTGAGGATGCGGTTGTCGAGGACGACGACGATGCCGGTGTCGGCCTTGGTGCGGATGAGGCGGCCGACGCCCTGGCGGAATTTGAGGATGGCCTCGGGCAGGGAGAATTCGCTGAAGGGATTGCCGCCGCGGGCTTCGATGCGTTCGAGGCGCGCCTCGATGAGCGGGTGATCGGGGACGGCGAACGGGAGGCGCGTGATGATGACGTTCGAGAGGGCTTCGCCGGGAACGTCCACGCCCTGCCAGAAGCTGTCGGTGCCGAAGAGCACGGAATCGACGTCTTCCTTGAACTTCTCGAGCATGAGCGAGCGCGGGGTGCCGGTGCCCTGCACGAAGGAGTTGATGCGGAGCTGATCGAGCAATGGTTGCAGGCGCTCGGCGATTTCCTGCATGAGCTTGTAGTTCGTGAAGAGGATGAAGGCCTTGCCGTGCGTGAGTTTGATGAAATGCTCGATCCACTGGAGCAGGGCGTCGCGGTAGGCGGCGTCGCGCGGGTCGGGCATTTTGTTGGCGACGTAGAGGGTCATCTGCCGCTCGTAATCAAAGGGTGAGCCGACTTGCAGCATCGTGGCCGCTTCGCCGCCGACGCGGCTGGCGAAGTAGTAGAGCGGATGGGATTTCGGATTGGTGGAAGTGGAGGACGAGGAGGACGCGGAGGAGACGGACGATGCTCGGCGAGAAGTGGGGAGGCCCGCGGCGGCCGCGGTTTCAGCGGGTTTCGCCGCGGCCTTGCCGGCGTGGGTGGCCAGCGTGGCGCTGGTCATGATGATCGAGGTGTTCGCGCCGAAGAGGCGGTGGCGCAGGTAGGCGGCGACATCGACGGGCGCGGCGTTGAGCGAGAGATTTTTCTGCGATTTGCCGGAGCGTTCGATCCAGTACACGAATTCCTCGTCGGGCTGGCTGAGGAAGGTGGCGACGGCTTCGCGCACCTCGGCGAGGCGGCGGTTGCATTCGAGGAGTTCCTGGCCGGTGTCTTTGTCCTCGCTGGTTTTGATGAGTTCGCTGACGGCTTCGCGGATGCGCTGGATGGGCAGCGTGATGCTGTCTTTCACGAGGTCGGGACGGCGGATGCGGAGTTCGCTCCAAGCGCGGGTACGGCCGCCGGCGTCGCCGGGGGGCGGGCCGCCGCGGCGCGAGCCGTCGGTCTCGCGGGTGACGGCGAGTTGTTCGCAGGCATCCTCGAGTTGGTAGAAAAAGTTGTCGGCCTCCTGGAGCGCGTCGGCGACGAGTTTCACGGCGTCGCCCTGACGGAGAATGGCGAGGAGGCCTTTTTCGGAACGCGGATTGTAGAGGCGCTGGAGCGTGTAGCGCATCATCGCGTGCGAGACGCTGAGGCCGATGTGGCGCGAGGCGACGTTCTCGACGGTGTGGGCTTCGTCGAAGATGACGAAGTCGTTTTTGAACATCACGCCGTCCTCGATTTCCTCCTCGATGCCGCCGAGCAGCGTGAAAAAAAGCGTGTGGTTGAGGACGAGGAGATCGGAGGAAAGGATGCGGCTGCGGGCGCGCTGGAAAAAGCAGGCGGTGCCGTCGCGGGCGAAGTCGGAGGCGTGACCGCAGAGCTTCGGCGAGCAGAGGCCGCGCTCGGAACAGACCTGGTTCCAGACCTTGGCGTCAGGCTCGATCTCGAAGTCGGAGAGGCTGCCGTCGGTGGTGTTCTTGGACCATTCGTGGATGCGCTGGAGTTCCTGAATCTCGGGCGAGGTGAAGAGGCTGTCGGCCTGCTGCATGGCCTTCCGGAGGCGGCGGGTGCAGAGGTAATTGCTGCGGCCCTTGAGCATGGTGAAGGTGAACTTCACGGGCAGGACTTGTTCGAGCATCGGCAGGTCTTTTTGCGTGAGCTGCTCCTGGAGATTGATGGTGTGCGTGGAGACGATGGCCTTCTTTTTCCGCGCCACAGCGAAGAGGATGGCGGGCACCAGATAGGCGAGGCTTTTGCCGACGCCGGTGCCGGCTTCGGTGAGGAGATGCTTGCCGGTCTCGAGCGAACGCGCGACGGCGACGGCCATTTCCTGCTGCTGCGGGCGGTACTCGAAGTTGCTCGCGCGGGAGAGGATGCCGGTGGGCGAGAAGAGTTCCTCGACCTGCGCGACGAGATCGGTGGCGGGTCCGCCGGGCTGGGTTTCAAAGGGGCCGATCATGGGCGGAGGGCGGGAAGGATGGCCGACGTGATGGAACTGGCGGGGGAGAACCGGAGTGCGCCCGTCCTCGGGCGCAGCGGCGTGGAATGGGCGGCGGGCAGGGAAGTTCGAGCGCGCTGGGAAGCATGCGCGTCGCTGCGCCCGGGGACGCTGCATTTTATACGAAGCGTCGAACGATAGATTGTTGGCGACGGCGGGCGAAAGTGGCTTCGCGCTGGGCTTGCCGCCGCAGTCCAAAGTAACCCCTGGCTTCTCTGCGTTTCTTCCCCCCTCTGCGGTGTTCTGAGCGGGCTGCCCGGCAGATGTCCGGCCGCGACGGGGAGAAGGCGGATCAGAACACCGCAGAGATGGGAAGAAACGCAGAGGGTCGCGGGAGGAGGTCCAATCCGAAAAAGAGTCTGGACGAAGCGGTGCCTGCTCGTCCTCGGGCGCAGCGGCGCGGAATGGGCGGCGGGCAGGGAAGTTCGAGCGCGCTGGGAAGCATGCGCGTCGCTGCGCCCGGGGACGAGCGCACTCCGGGCATGCGCCATTCGATTGCGGGCGGCGGTGGCGCGTGGGAACGGCGGGGCGGCGGTCATGGCGCTGCTCACGTCGTGCGAATCCGGCGCGCGACGACTTCGATGGCGGCCTTGTTTTTCACCAGCATGTCGCCAGGCAGGTAGCCGCGCCAGTTGGTGTTGGGATAAACGACGGTGCGGGGGCCGAGGACGGTGCCGGGATTGAGGACGGTGTTGCAGCCGATGTCGGTGTGGTCGCCGAGGAGCGCGCCGAACTTGCGCAGGCCGGTGTCGAAGGGGACGCCGTCGAGTTCCACGGTGACGTTGCCGGGGACGAGCTTGACGTTGGAAATTTTCACGCCCGCGCCGAGGTGGGCCTTGTAGCCGAGGATCGAGTCGCCGACGTAGTTGAAGTGGGGAATCTGGGCGTGGTTGAAGACGAGCGAGTTTTTCAGTTCGCAGGAATTTCCGATCACGCAGTTGTTCCCGATGATGACGTGCTCGCGGATGTAGGCGTTGTGGCGGATCTCGCAGTTGCTGCCGATGATGGCGGGGCCTTTGATCATCACGCCGTCCTCGACGACGGTGCCCGCTCCGATGAAGACCTGGTCGCCAATGTAGGCGCGGCCTTCGCAGCGGTTCCGCAGCTCGGGGCGGAGGTGGGTGGCGATGTAGTCCTTGAGGCGCGAGAGCACTTCCCAGGCGTACGTGCAGCCATCGAACAACGCGGCGTGCTCCGTCTGGGCCAGATCGAAAAGGTCGCGGGGTGCGTACATGGGAGGGAGCGTAGGAAGATTCCCGGGCTTTGGGAAACGGGAAATGCGGTGGGCGCCGGGCGCGCGCAATCCGCAGTGGTTGGCGGAGGCGAACGGTTTTTCGCTCCCCGATGTCGCGCATCTTGCACCGAAGCGCGATCGGCCCGCGCTCGCAGCGCACAGCGCGCGGGACGGACGGCAGCCCCGTCCACCCGCCGGAGCGGCGAGTTGCTTGAAGCTCTGGCAAACGTGCGTGGCGATCGTTGGTGGCCAACCCGGTGCCGTGCGGCTCGCGATCGTCGCGGCTGACGAGGTGGCGACAAGCTGTCGCCACCCCGCTCGAAGGCTTAGCCCGAATATTTCATGCTCATTTTGTACCGCAGGCTTCCAAGCCTGCTGTATCGCGGGTTTCTAAACCGGCGGCGCGTCCGGCGAGGCCGACACCCTGCCGACTTGGAAGTCGGCGACACAGCAGGTTTGGAAACCTGCGCTACAAGGGCGGGCAAGCTGTGGCTGCGAAGGGACCATGAATTATCCGGGTTAGCGAATCTTGCTCTCGTCCACCACGACGTAGCGGCTGGAGCCGCGGGTCCAGACGAGCGTGAGGACGCGCTTGGTTTTCAGCGTGCGCGTGACATCCACCGCGTCCTCAGCGCTCTTGATGGGCTTGCGGTCGATCTCGAGGAGCACGTCGCCGGCGCGCAGGCCGGCGTCGTAGGAGGGCGAGTTGGGATCGACGTTGAGCACCAGCGCGCCTTTGAGATTGGCCGGGAGGCTGTATTGCTTGCGCGTCTCGTTGGTGATGTCGCCGACCTCGACGCCGTTGAGCGCGTCGATTTCCTTGGCGTCCTTGTCGTCGGTCGCGGCGTCGGCGCGTTGGTCAGGCAGTTCGCTGAGCGTGACGTTGAAGACTTTTTCTTTGCCGTCGCGGATGACTTTCACCTCGGCCTTCGCGCCGGGCGACGCGCGGCCGACGGTGAGTTTCAGATTGCGGCTGTCGGCGACCGGCGTGCCGTTGAAGGAAATGATGACGTCCCCGGACTTGATGCCGGCACGCGCGGCGGCGCTGTCTTCATTGACGCCGCCGACCAGGGCGCCCGCGCCGTTCGGCACGTTGAATTGCTTCGCCAGCTCCGGCGTGAGGTCCTGGATCGCCACGCCCAGCAGTCCGCGGCGCACCTTGCCGTCCTTGATGATCTGGTCGAGGACGTGCCGCGCGAGATTGATGGGCACCGCGAAGCCGACGCCCTGGTTGCCGCCGGTGCGGCTGAGGATGGCGGTGTTGATGCCGATCAAACGGCCCTGCGCATCGACGAGCGCGCCGCCGGAATTGCCCGGATTAATCGACGCGTCGGTCTGGATGAAGTCCTCGTAATCCTCAAGGCCCATGCCGCCGCGGCGCGTGGCGCTGACGATGCCCATCGTCACGGTCTGGCCGATGCCGAAGGGATTGCCGATGGCCAGCGAGACGTCGCCGACCTCCACCTTGTCGCTGTCCGCCAGCGTGGCGAAGGGCAGGCCCTTGCCTTCGATCTTGAGGACCGCGATGTCGGTCTTGGGATCGCGGCCGACGACCTTGGCGGTGTATTCGGTTTTCTCCTTTTCCTGCGTGACGCGGATTTCGTCCGCGCCATCGACGACGTGGTTGTTGGTGAGGATGTAGCCGTCGGCGGTCACGAGGACGCCGGAGCCGAGGTTGCGCTCCTGCCGCGTGCGCGGCTTGGAGCGGGGATCGGCGGGTTCGTCAGGATTGCCGAAGAAGCGGCGGAAGAAGGGATCGTTGAAAAAATTCCGCACATCCGCGCCCGAAAGGCTGCGCACATTTTTTGTGGTGCAGCTGTTCACCACGGCCGGCGCG
>BJHT01000060.1 GCA_014193395.1 Verrucomicrobiota bacterium | reverse complement strand
GCTCGAAACCCCGAATCGCAATGGCTTCGATGCCGAGACTTTTCAAACCCCGCGCGCCGAAACCCTCGCCGCCACACCCGGACTCTTCGCCGAATTCGGCGACGGCCTCGGCTCCGAACTCGCCGCCGCGCGCTTCTACAACTTCATGCGCCTCGGTCCGCTCGCGGAAAACTCGCGCACCATTCTCGAACTCACCGACCGCCAGCCGCTCCTCCTCGAACGCCGCATCGGCCGCGGCCGCGCGCTCTTCCTCGCCAGCTCGCTTGGCGTCTCGTGGAGTTCGCTGCCCGTGCGCCAGAGCTACGTCGCCTTCCTCCATCGCTTCGCCCACGCCGCCGCCGCGACCCGCGGCTACCCGCGCAACCTCGCGCCCGGCGAACCCTTCCTCACCGCCTGGCCCGCCACCAACACCGTCAACGTCACCTTCCTCGCGCCCGACCAGAGCGAAACCACCGTCGCCACCATTGAATCCGGCGGCCGCCATTTCCTCAGCGTCCCCGCGCCCACCCAGCGCGGTAGCTATACCGCCCGCGCTGAAAACCGCGCCCACACCGAAACCTTCACCCTCGCCACGCCCCCCGCCGAATCCGACCTCCGCCCCGTTGATCCCCAACAAACCCGCCAACTCGAATCCGCCCTCGGCTCGCCGCTCCACGCCGGCTGGCCCGCCGCCGTCGCCGCCCTCGGCCCCGCCGACGCCCGCCACGCCGCCTGGCCCTGGCTGCTGGCGGGGCTGCTGGCGTTGTATCTCTTCGAGTCCTGGTTCATCCGCCGCCTGTGAAAGACCTCGCCAAAAACTCACCCGCGGAGCGCCGAGCATTGCTCGGCACGACGCATCCTGCGACTTGCTCATGCCGAGCGATGCTCGGCGCTCCACCGAAGTGCATGCCCGTCCGAAACACGCAGCATCCCACACCCCGGCGCGCGGGCGGTCCCCGCCCGCAGCGGCTCCAACCCCGCGAAGGTGCCGCAAAGTTCCACACCGCTCCGCCCATGTCGCGCCGCTGCGACCGGGGACCGGTCGCGCTCCACCGCCCCGTCCTCGCATGACCCCCGCCACCCTCACGCGCCAACTGCTCACCACCGGCTCCCTCCCCGGCTGGCTCGCGTTGTTGCTCTTCCTCGCCCTCGGCGCATTCGTCTGCTGGCACCTCCACCGCGAACTCGCCGGCCAAACCAACCCGCGCCTCCTCCGCATCCTCTTCACTCTCCGCCTCGCCATCGTCGCCCTCGCGCTGTGGCTCCTCTGCCGTCCCGTCTTGCTCGTCACCGAACGCTGGCGCGAACAACCCCACCTCGTCCTCCTCACCCCCGACCACCCCAGCCTCGGTGTCACCGAAGATTTCGGCGGCCCCCACCACCGCACCGACGTCCTCGAAGCCATCGAACAACGCCAGTTCGAAGGCCGCGTCACCGGAGCCTCCAAGCTCGCGCGCTCGCTCGAACACCTCGCCACCCTCGCCACCAACGCCGCCGCCCGCATCACGCGCGAAAGCGAACACCTCGCCAGCGCCCTCCCGCCGCGCCCCGATTTCACGCGCGCCCTGCCCGAGTTGAAAACCTCTCTCGCCGCCGCGCGCGAAGACCTCTCCCGCCGCCAGGGACTGCTCCCACCCCAGCTCGCCAACGAATCGCTCACCACCACGCGCGACGCCGCCGCCAGCCGCCTCGCCGCCTTCTCGAGTTCCGTGCAGGCCACCGCGCAAGAAGTCGAACTCACCCAAACCCAGTTCGGCACCTACCCCGAACTCCTCACCAAACTCGCCGACCGCCTCACCACCCTCGCCACCGAAGCGCGCCGCCTCGCCACCGACTGGCACGCCCTGCAAGCCGCCCTCGACGAAACCGCCGCCGCCACTTCGCCCGCGCTCAAAGCCGCCCGCGACCGCGCCCTCACGCGCCGCGCCTTCGCCACGGCCGCCGCGCAACACCTCGCCACCGCGCGCGAGTTCCAAACCACCCACCTCACCGCCCCCACGCTCGCCGACGGCCTCCGCAGCGCTGCCCGCAACAGCACGCGTCCACCCACCGCGCTCCTCGTGCTCGACGACGCCACCGCCCCGCTCACGCCCGCCGACCGCGCCGCCGCCACGCAACTCGCCGACGCCGGCATCCCCATCCACACCGCGCTCATCGGCGCGGACGGCTTCGAGCCACCCGACGCCGGCCTCATCGCTGTGGACCTTCCCGGCATCGTCCCCGTCGGCAAACGCATCAACGCCCGCGCCCTCGTGAAAGTGCAACTCGCCCGCGGCAACTCCGCCCGCCTCCTCGCCCGCACCGGCGAAACCGTCCTCGCCCAAACCACCCTCACTTCCAACCGCGTCGTCGAACTCCCGCTCCGCTTCGACACCGAAGGCCGCCACTCCGTCGTCTTCGAAATCCAGACCGAAACCCCCGACGCCCAGCCCGCCAACCAAACCTTCGCCACCGTCATCGACGTCGTCGCCAAGCCCCCGCGCGTCCTCGTCGTCAGCGACACGATGAGCGCCGACTTCGTCCTCCTGCGCGGCGTCGCCGAACAACTCCCGCACCTCCGCCTCGACGCCCTCCTGCTCGATCCGCAACTCGGCAAACTCACGCTCGGCGGCGAGCTCGGCCAATTCCCCGCAACTGCTGAGCAATGGCAGTCCGTCGCCACCCTCGTCCTCCTCGGCCGCCCCACCACCAACCTCCCGCCCGCCGCCCTCGCGAATCTCCCCGCCGCCATCACCGCCGGCCTTCACGTCCTCCTCTTCGCCAATGCGAACGCCGACACCAACGCCTGGCCCGCCGCGCTCAACCTCAGCATCCGCACCGTCTCTCCGTCACTACCGCTCCAACCCCGCCCCGACCTCTGGCTCCCGTTCTACGCCCTCGCCCGCGACGAATCCGAATCCCTCGCCCGCTGGCAACAACTCCCGACACCCACCGCCACCCTCGCCCCCACGCCCGCCGGCATTCCGCTCCTCACCGGCGACACCAACGCCCCGCTGCAACTCTTGCTGCGCGGACGCGGCGGAATAATTTTCGCCGGCCTCCCCAACCTCGCATCTCTTCGCACCAACCAAAACGCCGCGAACATCAACCGCCTCCTCGCCGAACTCCTCGAACTCGCCGCGCGCCCGTGGCTCGAAGGCGATTCCGGCCTTCTCCTCTTCCCGCCGCAGCCCGTCGCCGGCCGCAAACAACTCGCGGCCTTCAGCGCCGCGCTCACCGACGTGAGTGGCGCAACTCAAACGCCCACCCCCTGGGACATGCAATGGCTCACCCCCTCCCCCACCAACGAACTCGCCTTCACCGCCGGCACCCAAAAATTCCGCCGCCCCATCCACCCGCTTCTCAACGCCGCCGACTTCACCCTCACCGCCCACGCCGCGCCGCTCGAAGAACTCAGCCGCCTCGGCCACGGCCGGTTCGCCCCGCTCGTCGATCTGCCCGAGCTGCTCGCCGCGCTCAAACTCGCCCCCGCCCACCGCCACCACGTCACCTCTCACCGCCTCTGGTCCGGCCCCTGGCCGATGATAATCTTGCTACTCCTCGTCACCACCGAATACCTCCTCCGCCGCCGCGCCGGCCGCGTGATGTGATGTGATGAAAACGCCAATCCACAAACCATCATCAGGAGCGCAGGCGGCCCGCCCGCGAGTCCCCGCCTCCCCTTGTAGGAGACGACGTAAGGAGACTCTAACTTTTTCCCCGGGTGGCGCGTGGTTGGGAAAAAGGCGGTCAGAGTCTCCTTACGTCGTCTCCTACAAATACCAGCAGCATCGCGCCGTCATCACGGTTCACGCCCCCCAGGCACGCACCCAGATCTTGCGACGAACCGCCTTTCCCCCTCTGTGTCCATCGTGTCTCTGTGGTCAAAAAAATCTGCGCTCAAAGACCAAGCTCAGAATCATTAGAGGCAGAATAATGAAAACCAAAACCTGTCCCCATGATTCTGCCTCTAATGATTCTGAGCTAATCCGATTCTGCGCCGCCCCCCGCGCCCTGACGCCATGAACTTCCCCCCGCAAACCCCCGCCGCCGTCCGCACCGCCGTCACGGCCTACGTCACGCGCCACAAGTTCGTCACCGTCTTCACGCTCTGCGCCATCGTCGGCGGTGCCGGATACGCCACCCTCCTCCTCACCGTGCTCGCGGATCGCTTTGTCGAAATGCCTCTCGCCCTCCGCGCCTCCGCCCTCGCGCTGAACCTCTTGATCAATGTTTTCATGATCGTCGCGGTGGTCCGGGTGTTTCTGCGCCGCGAACCCCCGCGCGCCATCGCCATCCGCCTCGACGCCGCGCTCCCGCAAAACCAGGACCGCTGGGCCACCGCCCTCGAACTCTCCTCACCCGACGCCACCGCCACGCAACCCGCCTCCCCGGAACTCGTCGCCCGCCTGCTCCGCGACACCGAGGCGTCCACCACTCCCGCCGTCGCCACCACCGTCGTCCCCACCCGCACGCTTAAACTCAGCGGCCTCTTCTTCGCCCTCGTCCTCGCCGCCCTCGCCCTCGTCGCCACGAGTTCGCATTTCAATTTCCGCCTGCTCCTGCACCGCTTCCTGAAGCCCTGGGCCAACCTTCCCCGCGACAGCACCACGCAAGTCCACTTCCTCAACATCAACCAACACACCGCCGAAAACGGCCGCGTCCCCGCCGCTGCCTGGCGCATTCTCGAAAACGACGTCTTCGCCCTCTCCATCGCGTTGACCAATCGATCTCAAACCACTGCGACCGCCGCCCCCGACCCCACCCCGCGCCTCGAAATCCTCCGCCCCGACGGACGCCTCATCTCCCAGGATTTTCTCCGCGCCGGCCGCGCCTGGACCTTCAGCCTCGGCGCGCTCACCGACGACGTGGCCTTTCGCATCCGCGCCGGCGACGCCCTCACCGAGACCTTTCGCGTCGCCGTGCAGCCGCGCATTCGCATCACCACCGTGCGTCACACCGTGCGCTTCCCCGGCTACGCCCGACTCGCGGAAATCAAAGCCCAGCCGCTCAAAAGCGACCGCCTCAGCCTGCTCGAAGACGCGCAGATTGATTTCGAAGTGGACTGCGACCAGCCCATCCGCGAACTCGTGGCGCAGTTTGAACTCCTCGACAAATCCCGCGGCGACGACGCCCCCGCCGCCAAATCCGCCCGCGAAGCCGTCGCCGCGCAGCGCCAGTTCGCCTTCGACGGCAAGCCGCCCGAGAAAAAATCCGACGCCCCGCGCACCCGCTCGCTGCCCGTTAAAATCCGCCAGAACAACCAGGCCACGCTGCGCCTCAAGCTCGACCAGCCCGGCCTACTCCGCCTCCGCGTCACCGGCGAAAACGGCCTCACCGGCATCGAGCGCGTCATCGTCGTCGAGCCGGTTCGCGACACGCCGCCGCGCCTCACTGTCTCCGGCCTCGAGCCGGACACCTACATCGTCCCCGGCGAAACCCTCGCCTTCCAATACACCGTCGAGGACGACCTCGGCGTCAGCGATCTCCTCATGGACTGGACCGTCGCGGGCACCGCGCGCACGGGCAATCTCGCCGGCGAAGAAGCCCTCGCTACGCCCGCCGCGGGCCAGAAACAACTCACCGGCCAGCGCCTCCTCCAGCGCATGAATTACTACGTTTATGGCGGTTCCCCGATGGAGATCACCCTCATCGCCGTGGATTCCAAAGGGCAGGAAGTCCGCTCGCCCACCTTCCGCATTTTTCTGGAATCCGATTCCTTCGCCACGCGCTTCGCCAACGGCCTCACCTTCCTCCGCTCCGTGCAGGCACAGGCCAATCAGCACGCCGGCCACGTCGGCGGCCTCTTCAATCAAACCAAAATCCTCGAAGCCGCCGCCGGTTCGAGCCGCACCTGGCCCGCCGCGCAAAGCAATCTCCTCGCGCGTTTCCTCGAACAAAGCGCCACCCGCCCCGCGCCCGCGCAACAGCTCTACGTCGAGCAATACCACGGCGGCTGGCCGCAGCGTCTGCTCGAATCCACCGCGCTCGCGCTCAGCCTGCGCCGCGCGCTCGTCGGCCATCCCGACGTGCCCGCCACCGGTCCCCGCCTCCGCGACACGCAGGACCTCCCCGCCACGCTCGCTGAGACCCGCGCCCTCCTCACCAATCAAGTCCGCCTTGCCTCGCTCTGGCGCGCCGGCATTGATGCCGAGACCCGCCGCTTCGCCCCCGAAACCCTGCTGCAAAAACTCCGCGGCATCCGCCTCCGTCTCGCCCGCTCCGAAGCGCAAACGCAGAAGGCCAACGCCGAAGTGCAAAAGGCGAATCTCGAATTTTACCAAAACGAAACGAAGGCGATCATCACCAATGCCCGCGGCCTCGATCCGCTCGTCGCCGCGCGGTTCACCAACGACGTCGCCGCGCTCGAGGCCGCGCTCGCCGCCAAGGACACCGCGCCGCTCCTCCAGCGCCTCACGCAATTCGAGCGCGCCCTCGCCGCGCACGCGCCGCCCGCCAGCGACGAACTGCAAACCGCCGTCGCCGAGATCGCGCAGCACGCCCGCACCAACGCGCCCGCGAAACGCCAGTTCCTCCACGCCCTCGCCGATCTCCTCACGCTGCGCGAATCCGAGGCCGGCACCGCGCCGCTCGACGACCTGAAACTCTGCCGTGCCTGGCTCACCGACACCGTGCCCGCGCCCGCCGCGCTCCTCACCGCGCCCGCCGAACCGCTCGACCTTTGGCTCCTCACCGAGCGCCTCCTGCGCGACTGGCGCACGCTTCTGCTCGATGTCGAACTCCGCCGCTTCGCCCTCCAACCCGATCAGCAGGACGACACCGATGCCGGCCTGCGCGAACAAGCCCTCGCCCTCGCCGACCGCCTCGCGCGCGGCACGAACACCGCCACCACGCCCGCGTTCCCGCCCGCGCTCGCCGAAGCCCTCCGCGCCGCGCTGCAACCCGCGCTCACCAGCGACTTCATCGGCCCCACCGGCCGCGCCCACGCCGACCGTCTCGCCGCCGTCACGCGCCAGCTTGAACCCGTCGCGCGGCAGCAGCTTCAGGCCCTCCAGCCGCAGTTCGCGCAGGACTTCGCGCTCATCGGCAAAAAACTGCTCACGCTCGCCGAAGCCTACGACGCCCACGCCGCCGCCGTGGACGCCGCCTACGCCGACTTCCAGCGCCAGCCCGACCTCGCCGGCAAACACGCCGCGTTCTTCGCGCGCTTCCCGATTGAAGCCGAGGAACTCCAGTCCGCGCCGCGCCTGCTCGAGATGAGTTTCCGCCTCGTGAAATTCCTCCGCACCCTCGCCGCCCCCGACACCTCCGCCGACTGGGCGCGCACCGAGCCGTGGCATCTGCTCGAACTGCTCTTCATGGTCAGCGGCCAGGGCGGCTACGACAAAGTCGTCTTCCGCTACGACACGCGGTACAACATCCGCACCGTCCAGGGCTACACCACCGTCGGCCCCGTCGTGCGCGGCTTCGCCGCGCAGTTGCGCGTGCAGGCCGGCCTGCTCCAGCGCGCCGTCACGGACCAGCCGCTCGACTTCGATTTCCCCCGCTTCCTCATCGAAAACAAATTGTCCGGCATCCCCGAGCGCACCAAGGCCGAGTTCCAAATCGCCGCGCCACTGCTCGCGAAGACCGACGCGGCCACGCGCGCCGCCGCGCTCGCCGATTTGAAAAATGCTCCGAACGCCGCGCTGCTCGCCAAAGAAACCGCCGCGCAGAAAGCGCTCGCCCAGGCCGCGCAATTCGCCGCCACCGACGCCTCGCGCGCCACGCCCGCCACGCTCTTGCCCGCGCTGAAATCCCTCCAAGCCTCGCTCGCCGACGACACTGGAAAATCCACTGTCGCCGAACTCAACGACGCGCTCGCCGAACTCGAAGCCCTTCCCGAAGCCCGCCGCACCGCCACCCTTCCACCCGCATGGACAGGCCGTCTCGCCGCGCTCCGCACCGCCTTCGAGAGCGAACTCAACACCCGCTGCACCGCGCTGCGCCTGCCGCCCGTGAGCACCGTCAGTTCCGTCAACCGCCGCGACCAGACCGCGGTCGCGAAGATTTTTTGGACCATCCGCACCGGCATGGACAACTTCGACCGCCGCTGGGCCACCCGCATGAGAGACACCGAACTCATGTGGCTCCGCAAAGTCCATCACGCCGCCGCCGCGCCCGCCACCGACGAAGCCGCCCGCGCCGACCTAGCGCTCACGACCGCCGTCCTCGGCGAGTTGCGCGCGCGCCAGTTCGGCCGCGAATCCCGCGCCAACAAAGGGATCAACCTCCTCCCCGAAGACACCGGCCCGTCGCTCAACCTCCCGCCGCACATCGCCCAGGAATTCCTCCGCGCCCGCACCGCCCGCCCTCCCGCCGCCTTCGCCGACCGCACCGAAACCTATTTCCAAAAGCTCTTCAACGACCTGAAACGATGAGCACAAACCCCCAACCAGCGCCGCCGACACACCTGCAGAGTCTCCCGCAGATTCAAAGCGACCACAGATGGGAAATGAAATCTGCGGTCTCCCTGAATCTGCGGGAAACATTTCCCCTCGTAGCCGCCGAGGTAACGAGGCGGACCGCGAACCCGATGCGCTTAAAAACTCCTGCGCCTCACACCTCCCCTTCCCCATATGTGGCTTCCCTGAATCTGCGGGAAATCCCCCCTTCCCGTAGCCGCCGAGGTGACGAGGCGGATCCCACGGTTGACGGGGCCGTCCGCCTCCTCACGTCGGCGGCTACAGTTGCCGCGGCGTTCGTCGGTGTGCGCATTCTCGCCACCCTGTTCGTGGTTGCGCTCCTCGCCGCCAATGCCTCCGCCGCACCCGCTCCCACGCTCCACGCCGCCCTCAAATTCCTCGCCACCCAGCAGCAACCCGACGGCTCTTTCGGCGGGTCCCAGCCTCACCTAAAAACTTCGTTCGCCCTGCTCGCCCTGCTCTCCGTTGCCGACACCTCCGCCCCCACCAACACCGCCGCGCTCACGGCCCGCGCCGTCGCCTACCTCGCGAAAGACGCCCGCCCCGACGGCTTCCTCGGCGACGAACTTTTCCCCACCGAGAGCCACGCGATCACGCTCACCGCGCTCCTCAACGCCCACGCGCGCCTGCCTTCGCCCGAGTTGCGCGCCGACACCGGCGACCGCATCCAGCGCGGCCTCCGTTACTTGCTCCAATTGCAGGACCGCAGCAGCGCCTCGCCCTCGCGCGGCGGCTGGAGCATGGAAGGAAAACTCGGCCGCCCGAACGACCGCCGCGCCACGGGCTGGGCGTTGCTCGCGCTGCGCACGGCGCACGCCCACGGCCTAGAAATCCCGCCCGCAAATCCCGAACGCGCCACCAGCTTCCTCCTTGGCTCCTTCAAGGAACAGGCCGACAACTCGAGCCAGATCGGCGGCTTCAGCGTGGACAACGAAGGTCTCACCGTCGAACTCATGAGCGCCCTCGGCGGCTGGGTCCTCGCCACCACACCCACGGCGAAAGACGACTGGCGTCGCAAAAATCTCACCTGGCTCGCGAAACATCCGCCCGCGTGGACCGGCCCGAATTATTTCTACTCCTCCTACTTCCGCCTCCGCACCCTCAAGTTCAGCGACCCCGACGACGCCACCGCCACCGCCCTCGCCCGCGAACAAACGCATCGCCTCACCACGCAAATCGCCGATCACCAAAAAGCCGACGGCTCGATCCTCGTCCCACCCGGCAACGCGCAAAACACCGTCTCCATGGGCCCCGTCTTCTCCACCGCCCTCGCCGTGCTGATCCTGAACACCCCCGACAGCCGCCTCGCCACCGACGAAGATTTCCGCCTCCCACGGCGGTTTTGAGAGGATGCAATCCGCGGCGTCCCGCCGCGGAGTCCCTGGGGAGCGCATGCCGCTGGCGTGCCGTTTTCGGCGGCCCGCCGAAAACCTCGTTTCACTAACTTCTTCCCGCCGAAGTTAGAGCAGATCAGGGAACGACGGTTTGGGCGGGCCGCCCAAACCGGCACGCGGGCCGCGTGCGCTCCCCATCGCACGGGGCCGCGCCGGGTTGGTGAGGACGCGAGCGGCCGTGACCGCGTGACACCGAAGCTTTGGAGTGCGGTGACTCGTCACCGCTTTCGCGCAGGCGACTTGTCGCCGTCAAACGTCCGCACGCCTCCGATCACGCCGACACGCCACGGCTGGCGCGAGCCGTGAACGCCCCGCTCGCACACGCACGCCCGCCGCAATTCAACGGCGACAAGTCGCCTCGCAAAAGCGGTGACAAGTCACCGCACTCCAAAGTTGGCCCCCCTCACACCTTGATCTTGCGCGGGAACTGCTGGTTCGCCTCCCAATACGTTTTCTTGAGCTTGATGCGCGGGTCATCTTCCGCCGGCTGCACCGTCCCGTTCGCATCGGTCGCGCGGGAGACGAGCGTGTGCTCGCCGGGCGCGGCACCTTTCCAATCAAAGGACCAGAACGTCCACGAGTACTCGGAGCGTTCGCGTTCATCGAGTTTCACCGGCTGCCACGCGGTGTCGTCGATCTTGAGTTCCACGGACTGCAGCGGCGTGCCGTCCGTCCACGCAGCGCCGAGGACGCGCAGGGTGCCGTCCTTTAGGCGGAAAACGCGCGCGACGATGCTCTTCACGTTCATGTAGCTCACGGAGGTCTCGCGATAGAGCAGATGGCCGTCGCGCTCCTCGCCGCGGATGGTCACGTATTCGCGCCCCATGTATTTGCTCATGAACCGCCGGTCCTGCACCTCGATGCGCGAGAGCCACTTCACCCACGCGATGCCATACCAGCCGGGCACGACGAGCCGCAGCGGGAACCCGTGCTCCTTGGTGAGTGGTTTGCCGTTCATCTGCCACGCGAGCAAAATCTTGTCCTGCATTGCGTCGCTCAACGACAGGCTGCGCGAAAAACGCATGTCGAACTCCTGGTCACGCACCTTCTCCTTTTTCTCGTCACCGCCGAAGAACACGACCTCGATGCCGCGCGGCTTGATCCCGCATTCCTTCAGCAACGGCGCAAGCGGCGTGCCGCCCCAGCGCACGTTGGCGACCGCGCCCATGAAGGTCTTGCTCGCGCCGTTGCCGCCACATTCCAGCGTGGCGAGGCTTTCCTTGAAGGGCCGCTGCTGGAGTTCCGCGAGCGTGAACGTCTTCGGCTTCTCGATCATCCCGCCCAGCTCGAGCTTCCACTTGGTCGCGTCCACCACGGGCGTGCCGTAGTGGCTCACGACATACACCTGCTCGTTGGGCGTGACCCAGCTCTTGAGTTCCTCCCATTGCACCATCGGGCGGTTGGGATTTTTCGGCAGCGGATCCAGAAACGCGACCGGCGTCGCGCCCTCCTCCGGCTCGCCAAAACCGAACACGGACAACGGCGCCTGCGCGAAGGCATACGCCGCAAACGCAATGCTGCCTTTGATCAGACTGCGACGGGAAACACGGGGCGTGGGAGTTTTCATAAGATGTGGTGACTGCTGCGGACCGTGAACCGGTGCCGGAGAATTCACAATCGGGAAACGGGAGGAGTGGCACCGCGGACGCATCAACGCGACAGACAGACCGGAAATTCCCGCAGATTCAAGCCGACCACAGATGGGGAATTCAATCTGCGGCCGCCTTGAATCTGCGGGAGATTTTCGGAATGCGGTGCCCCCCTTGTAGGAGCCGACGTGAGGAGGCTCTAACCTTTTCCGCGAGAGCACCGCGCGATGTCTCACGGGCTGACTCGCGCAAAACGTGTGGAACCAGAGCGCGATTTCACGACGCAACTCGCGTAGGTTCGGACAGCCCTCGCGCGGCCGGAGGTTAGAGTCTCGTTACCTCGACTCCTACAAGGGAGCAGCGGCACAATCTCGCAACCGTCTCCCGCATTGAGCTTCCCGACGGCAGCGACTACAACCCCGCCGTGTCGCGCGCGAAATGGCTTATCCTCGTGCTCGCCGGGCTGCTGCTCGGCGGGTTGGGCGCGTGGCTGTACTACGACTGGCGCGAGCACAGTCAGGACGGGCCGATCCTCGCGGCGGCTCGGCGCTACGGCGTGGACGCGGCGTTGGTGAAGGGCGTGGTTTGGCGCGAGAGTCGGTTCAATCCCAGTGTGCGCGGGCGCGCGGGCGAGATCGGCCTGATGCAAATCACCGAGACCGCCGCGCGCGAATGGGCCGACGCCGAGCGGCTCGAAAATTTCCAACCCGATCACCTCCTCGACCCCGCCACCAACACGCTGGCCGGCACCTGGTATCTCCGCAAACTCCTCCGCCGCTATCCCCACACCGACAATGCCGTCGCCTACGCGCTGGCCGATTACAACGCCGGCCGCGGCCATGTCCTGCGGTGGAACACCGGCGCGGCGGCCACCAACAGCGCGGTGTTCCTTCAGCAGATGACCTTCCCCGGCACGCGCAAATACATCGAAGCCATCGCCCGCCGGCAACGGCACTACGTTGCGTGGAGCGCCCGTGCGAATGTAGCGCCGCAGTCCAGTCCGTGAGCGCCGCGGAGTGCGCCCGTCCCCGGGCGCAGCAACGTTCGATTTCACCGGCGCGTCGAGTCTGACCGACGCACAGCCCATTCCGCGTCGCTGCGCCCGAGGACGGGCGCACTCCCGGAGGCACCGCCCCCGCTGATTTATTGAGCTTTGAGCTTTGTTCTTTGAGCTTTCCCGCCGCGCGCTCTAGCGTCCCGCAATGACAAACGCCACCTGCGGCATGCACCACGAAGACCCCTGGCGGGTGTTCCGCATCATGGCGGAATTCACCACCGGGTTTGAAGCCATGTCCCGGATTTGCCCGGCCGTGACCATCTTCGGCTCGGCGCGCGTGAAGCCCGCGGACCCCGAATATCAGGCGGCCCGGAAGATCGGCCGCGAGCTGGCGCGCAATCAATTCGCCGTCATCACTGGCGGCGGACCGGGCGTGATGGAGGCGGCGAATCGCGGCGCGGCTGACGCCAAGGGCCGCTCGGTTGGTTTGAACATCACGCTGCCCAACGAACAAAAGCCCAATCGCTGCAGCAACATCCCGATCAATTTTCACTACTTCTTCGCGCGCAAAGTCTGCCTAGCGAAATACAGCATGGGCTTCATTTTCATGCCCGGTGGCTTCGGTACGCTCGATGAGTTCTTTGAAATTCTCACGCTGGTGCAGACCAAGCGCATGCCGCATTTCCCGCTGATCCTGTTCGGCAAGAGTTACTGGGACGGCCTGTTCGCCTGGATGAAGGCGGTCATGGAAAAAGAGGACTTCATCAATCGCGGCGATCTCGATCTGGTCACGATCACCGACGATCCCGACGAAGTGGTTGAGACGATCCTCAAGTATCAGCGTCAGGTCGGCATCCCCGAGGAACTGCCGCGCGCGTTTGTGTGAGTCTGGAACCGGCGGTTGGAACTGGGTAATCACGAAGAAACACCGATGAACACGGATGAAAACCAGTCTTCCCGCTTCCCTCACCAAGAGTACACCGGGATGGCGAATGCCTCGTGCCCATCCGTGCCCATCCGCTCGTCGACCCGGAAAAACCTCGCTCCGACCGCACGAAGCTGGTGTGACGTTGCGGTTTTGGAGTGCGGTGACTTGTCACCGCTTTTGCGCAGGCGACTTGTCGCCGTCAAACATCCGTCCGCCTCCGCTCTCGCGGGCGCGCTGACGATGGCGCGAGCTGTGAATGCTCCATTACCAACCAGCGCGCCCGGCCGCTCGACGGCGACAAGTCGCCTCGCGAAAGCGGTGACAAGTCACCGCACTCCAAAATTCAGCTCGCCGTTCGTAGCAGCGCTGCGTCGTCATCCGTGTCCATCCGTGGGTGAACCGCCGTTTCCAATATAAACCGTCCCTTCGCCGCATCTCCCCATTTCCCCATGTATCAAGTCTCCCATTTTCCCAACGGCCTCACCCTCGCCACCGCCGCCATGCCGCACATGGCCAGCGTGTGCGCCGGCATCTGGGTGAGCGTCGGCGGACGTTACGAACCGGCCGAACTGAGCGGCATCTCGCACTTCATCGAGCACCTGCTGTTCAAGGGCACCAAGCGCCGCTCGCCGCGCAAAATCTCGGAGGCCGTCGAGGGTCTCGGCGGCTATCTCAATGCCTTCACCGCCGAGGAAAACACCTGCATCTTCGCGCGCGCGCATCACGCCCATCTGCCCGAATTGATCGACGTGCTCACCGACATGTTCCTGCACTCGCAGTTCGACCCGGCGGAGATCGCGAAGGAACGCGACGTGATCAAGGAGGAACTGTCGATGTATCTCGACCAGCCCCAGCAGCACGTGCTCGAACTGTTGAACCAAACTCTGTGGCCCAACCAGCCGCTCGGCCGTCCGCTCATCGGCACGGAGAAAACGCTCGACTCGTTCCGGCGCGAACATTTCCTCCAGTTCCTCGGCCGCCACTACATCGCGCCGTCCACGCTCGTCGTGCTCGCGGGCAACGTCACCCACGCCCAGGGCCGCCACGCGCTGCGGGGATTTGCCGGAAAACTGAAAACCGGCCCGCGCCCGGAGTTCGATGCGGTGCTGAACTTTCAGCAGAAGCCCGTGATTCACCTGCACTCGCGCAAGACCGAGCAGACGCAGATGGCGCTGGGCATTCGCACCTGCTCGCGCCACGACGAGCGTCGCTTCGCCCTGCGCCTGCTCAACACGCTGCTCGGCGAGAACATGAGCTCGCGCCTGTTCCAGATCGTGCGCGAGGACCGCGGCCTGGCGTACTCGATCTACAGTTCGCTCAGCTTTTTCGCCGACACCGGGGACATCACGATCGCCGCCGGCCTGGACACCGACAACCTCGCGCCGACGCTGCGCCTGATCGTGCGCGAGTTGCACAAGCTGGCCGAGCGCGCGCCCTCCGCCGCCGAGCTGGGCCGCGCCCGCGACTACGCGATCGGGCAGTTTGATCTCAGCCTCGAGAGCACCGAGAACCAGATGAACTGGCTCGGCGAAACCCTGCTGGGCCACGGCAAAGTCATCCCGCCCGCGGAAACCAAGAAAGCCCTGGCCGCGGTCACGCCCGCGCAGATTCGCGCCGCCGCGCGCGATTTTTTCCGGCCCGACCGGTTGAACCTCGCGCTGGTCAGCCCGCTCAAACGCAGCCAACCCCTCGAGGCGCTGCTGAAGTTTTGACAGGGAAAGCAGCGGTAGCGCCACGGATGAACCGGGTGCGGAAAGCCCGCGAACCAAGCGGCGCGCGGGCGTCCCGCCCGGAGCGGCTCCGCACCTTCGGATGGGTAGGAAATCCAAACGCTCCGGTTCCGATCTTGCCGCTGCACCGGGACCGTCGAGTGCTTGTGGAGTGCGGTGACTTGTCACCGCTTTCCCGAGGCGACTTGTCGCCGTCGAACTGCCGGAGGCGTGTGGATGGGACGGCGCGTCCACGGCTCGCGCCAGCGGTGGCGCGCCCGCGTAACCGGATCGGCACAGAAGTTCGACGGCGACAAGTCGCCTGCGCCAAAGCGGTGACCAGTCACCGCACTCCAAAACTGTCGCTCCGCGACGACACGGAAACGGCTCTTTGCGATTCGAATGAAGAGCAGCCCGCGCCCGCGATGGCGCAGGAAATTCCCAACGCCCCGGTCCCGATGTTGCCGCTGCGACCGGGATGGTCGCGCTCCGCTTGCGCCGCGCCCGTGACGCGTTGCCGGCACCGGGCGGCGGCGGTCGCCGCGGTGGCTTGGTTCGCGGCTGCATCACCAGCGGCGGGCCAACCGGACTGCCGCGCGATCGGGTGGCGGGCGGAAAAAAAATTCGCCCGCTTTGCATTAATACGGGGAGTTACCAATGGCAGCCGACCGCCCCACCCGTTACACACATGACTGTTGTGAATTCACCGTCACGGTCCGTTGCGTTCGGATTGGTCGGTGGAGGAACAATTGATAACCGGAACCGCCCTTTTTTGTATCACGATGTATCCGACTCGAATCGCTCCGCTTGCCGCCCGGCTCCGGTCCGCCCGCGCCGTTGGTGAAGTGTTTGTCGCCACCCGCAGCGAGGACGCCGCAGCCCCCGTCGTGTTGCCGGAGCAGTTGGACGCCTTCACCGCGCCCCTCGGACTGCAACCTCTGGCCCACGCGTGGCGGGAGATTGAGGAAATCACAGCCCGCGCCATCCTCCACCGCATCCTCACCAAGGATCTGCCCCACGGCCGGCGCCTGATGACCACCCGCGTCGCCGCCGGTTTTATTGATGAATTGTGGGCGGCCCTGCCGATGGCGCGCCGGCATTTCACCAATGCCACGTTCACGGGCCGGGCGATGAAGCTGACGGGCTGGAATCCCATTTCGACCGCGAAGTATGATACCGGCGTCGCGAGCACCGGCGGCACGGTTTTCACGCTGCTCTGGACCGCCGACAACGACTGAACCCATGCGACCCGCCATCCAGGAAATCCCGCTGGACCTGACCCCCGAGGCGCTGACCGCGCGGCTGGCCGGCGAGCCGGGCGTGGTGTTGTTGCGCTCGAACCTCTTTGAGTTTTTGCAGGCCCGGTACTCGATTGTCACCGCGCGCCCCTTCCTGTCGCTGCGTTCGTACGGCTCGCGTTGCGAACTCGAGCACGAGGGCGCGGGGCACACCCAGTTTGGCATCCCCGGGCACATCCTCGACGGCCTGATGGCCCGCTATGAATTGCTTGAGGGCCTGGACCTGCCGTTTCCGCTCGGCGGCTGCTTCGGCTACTGGGGCTATGACCTGAAAAATTTTGTCGAGCCACGCCTGCCCCGCCGCGCCGCCAACGACCTTGAACTGCCCGATTGTCACGTCGGCTTTTACGCCAGCCTCGTGGTGTTCGACCATCGCCTCGGCAAGGCGTGGATTGTTGCCACTGGTTTGCAGGTGGACGGTTCGCGGAGCGAGGCGGAGGCCGCAGCGCAGTTCGAGTTCTGGCAGCAGCGGATTGCCGCACCTGCGGAGGCCTTCGCGGCCCCGCCAGCGCCCCGCCGGGCCGCAGCCGTCGCCGACGCGCCCGCTGGCATCACTTCAAATTTCACCCGCGCGGAATTCCTCGAGCGACTGGCGGTCGTCGAGCGGTACATCAATGCGGGCGACATCTACCAGGTCAACCTCGCGCAACGCCTGAGCGCGCCGTGTCCGTGGACGGGTTGGGAATTTTTCGAGCGCCTCGCCGCCGTGTCGCCCGCGCCCTTCAGCGCGTTTTTCGACTGCACCGATTTTCAAGTCGCCTCGTCGTCGCCCGAAATGTTCCTGCGCCTCAGCGGTTCCCACATTCAAACGCGCCCGATCAAGGGCACCCGCCCGCGCGATCACGATCCGAACCGCGACGCGCAATACACCTACGAACTCCAGACCAGCCCGAAGGAAATGGCCGAGCTGGTGATGATCACCGACCTCCTCCGCAACGACCTCGGCCGGGTGTGCGAATACGGCTCCGTGCAGGTGCCCGAGCTGGTGCGCCTCGAACGCTACCCGCAGGTCCAGCACCTCGTCTCCACCGTCGAGGGCCGGCTGCGCCCCGAGGTCACGCACTTCGCGGCGCTGGCCGCGTGTTTCCCCGGCGGCAGCATCACCGGCGCGCCCAAGATTCGCGCGATGGAAATCATCGACGAACTCGAGCCCGTCGCGCGCGGTCCCTACACCGGCTGCCACGGCTACCTCGGTTTCAATCGTGAAAGCCAGCTCGCCATCACCATCCGCACCGCCGTGTGCAAACCCGGCCGCGTCTGGTTCCACGCCGGTGCCGGCATCGTCGCCGACTCCGTGCCCGCGGCCGAATACGACGAAACCCTCGCCAAAGCCCGCGGCTTCGTCGCCGCCCTGAACCTCGTCATGCCCGCCGAACCCGTGCGCGCGGCGGCGGTGGAATCGTGAATCGAACCCGCGCCTCCGTCATGCCGCAGCGCCCGCGGTCAAACCCGGCGCTCGGAAAATGAAAGCGCACCAAACGCCGCCGCCCGTCACCGAAAACCCAAAAGCAAAACGGCGGCCGCGGGCACACCCGCAACCGCCGCATTTCCGCAAGACTCCGGCTGAATCTTAGAACCGATAGGAGATGAGCGCGACGCCCTCCGCGAGACCGGTGAACGGATTGTAAACCAAGTTGTCCGCGCCATTGCCGAGCGACAAGGGGGCGGCGGGATTCAAGTAGAGCGGATTGATGAGCCGAAGCTGCCGTCCGTTCTTGTAGGTGCGCGCGAAAACCCCGCCGGCATAGGTCTCCTTCTTGATGGCGGAACCCGACAGCTTGGACTGTGGATTCTGGCGCGTGGCTGCGGGATTGGTGGTGGTGGCGGCGAGATTGGCCTGCTGCGCGGAAACGCGGACGACACCGCCAGCCAACAGTGCGAGGAGAAGGTAAGTGATTTTCATAAGTGTGCCCTTTCAGTGCATTGAATGGCGAAAGCATTCCGGCAGTGCGCCGCGGAAGTCAAGATTGCGCGCAGCTTCGGTCGCGGGGGACGCGCCATTCGCGGGCACCGGCCACCACCGCGCCTGCCAAATCCGCCAGCCCATCTCCAGCGTGGCGAACATCACCCCGACTTCCTCCCCGTCGCTGACGGAGCGACTGAACGCGAAGACAATTGGAACACGAATCAGACGCAAGGACGGGACATCGTCCGCAAAACGAAAACATGGCCTCGCTCCGGGGTTCGGGGGCTTGGCCTGCTCCCCATGCACATAGCCGAACGTATCAACCTCCGATGCTGGTCGAGCACCCGGGCCAGTAACCACCGGGTTCGGACTGACGAATCAGGACGGAGATCGCGGAACCCATTCGTCAGTCCCCATTCGTCAGTCCAATTTCCGAGCGTGTTCGTGCCCAAGCGTGTCAGTGCTGCCAGCGGAGAACCACAACTCGGGCGCGGATGCCGGGCCTGGGATCGCGAGCCGTCCCGCACAACACGCCGCTTGATGACCGCCCGCTGCTTCACAGCAACCGTCGCTCAAATTCCCCATCTGTGGCCGCCCTGAATCTGCGGGAGTTCTCAGCCGTTCCACGCCCTGGTTCGCGTCCTGAATCGGCCGTGGCGATTGCCCTTTACAGGCCCCCGCCAACTGTCCTACAGTCCTAGGACACAAGCCACCACTCGCCGCCATGCTCTTCCAGCTTAATTTCCACTCCGGCCTCCCGGTCTATCGCCAGATCGCCGACCAGGTGCGGGCCGCGGCGGCGTCCGGCGCGCTGCGGACGGGCGAGCCGCTCCCCGGCATCAGGCCACTGGCCGAGCAGTTGCGCGTGAATCGCAACACCATCGCCAAGGCCTACGCCGACCTCGAAGCCCAGGGCGTCATCGAGACCCTGCCGGGCAAGGGCTGCTTCCTCAAGGCCGGCAACTCGCTTCTCAAAAAGTCCGCCCGCCACGATCTCCTCACGCAGGAGATTGATGAAGCCATCGTCGCCGCGCACCACTTGCAGGTCGGCAAGGAGGATTTCCTTGCGCTTGTGAAGGAGCGTTTCGCCGCCTTCCAGCAAACGCGCAAGGCGCACGCCGAAGCCAACGAATGAACCGCAGCCATAAAGCGAAGAACCCGAATGAAACCACAGAGACACGATGAACACAGAGGAAGACAGCGGCCTGCTACCGCTTCCACTCGTCACCTTTCAGTGACTGACCACCGGAGCACCGCTTTCCGGTCTTCTCTGTGCTCATCGTGTCTCTGTGGTTCAATTTCGGCGTCCCCAGTACTCGGTTCCCACCCAACCCCACGCCCCACCCGCCCATGACCACCCCACCTGTCATCGAACTCCGCCAGCTCGTTCGCCGCTACGGCAGCACCGATGCGGTCCATGGCCTCGACCTCACCGTCCGCGCCGGCACCTGCTACGGCTTCTTCGGCCGCAACGGCGCGGGCAAGACCACCACCATCAAGTGCCTGCTGAATCTCCTCCGCCCGACCTCCGGCACCGTCCGCCTCTTCGGCCTCGACCCCGCGCGCGACGAGGTTGCCGTCAAATCCCGCCTCGCCTACGTCCCCGATGTCGTCGCCTTCCACCCGTGGATGACCGTGGACGCCGTCCTCACCTACGTCGCCTCCTTCCGCACCCATTGGAACTTGAAACTCCAGAGCGAACTTCTCGACCGCTTCCGCCTTGACCCCACGAAGTCCGTAAAGGCCCTCTCCAAAGGCCAGCGCACCCAGCTTGGACTCATCACCGCCCTCTGTCCCGAGCCGGAACTCCTCGTCCTCGACGAACCCACCAGCGGCCTTGATCCCATCATCCGCCGCGAATTCATCCAGACCGTCATTGGTGCGTATCAGGAGGCCGACCCGGAACGCCGCACCATCTTTGTCTCCACGCACCTCATCACCGAGTTCGAGGGACTCATTGATGAATTCACCATCATCGACGCGGGCCGCTCAGTCCTGCACCTGGAGGCCGACCAGGCCCGCCAACGCTACCAGCGCATCCGCGCCCGCTTCCCTGGTGAACCCCCCGTCCTCAGCCACTCCGGCATCCTCCGCAGCCGATGCGAAGGCCGCGAACTGGAAATCATCGCCCGCGACCACGGCGACGCCCTCCTCCAACAACTCCGCCAGCACGCCCCCGAAAGCCTCACCACCGAAGCCCTCACCCTCGAGGAAATCTTCCTCGCCACCCTGCAATGAGACTACCGCTAGAGAATGGGAAGGCACCACTAACCGGCACTAACTGGCACTAATAAGTAATGCACACGCCAAACGAATCCATTCCTCCTTCCCCGCGGATTAGTGCCAGTCAGTGCTGGTTAGTGGTTCTCAAAACAATTGCAGTGAACCTGAGAATGCCATGACCTCACCCACCCGTCTGCGTCTCGCCAAGGAAGCCCGTGCGCTGCTCCCGTTCTGGGCGGCCATTGCCGGTTTGATGTTTGTCCCCTTTCTCAGCCAAGGCGTGGTTGGTCCCGTAGTTTCTTACATAGTCTATATCTTTGGCTGCGCCTTGTTAGGCTCAGTAGGCATCGGACATGAATTTCAGCATCGCACCTTGGGTTACCTCCTAACCCAGCCAATTTCCCGGCGACGCCTCTGGTCCGAAAAACTTTCGGCACTGGCCGTGGCTTTATTGGGTCTGCTGTTGGTGCGGCTGGGGCTTGGTCTCACCGCACTTGACGATTCGGATTCAGATTTTCCCCATCGCAGAGTTCTATTCCATCTGGATGCTTACCTGCTCCTACCCTCACTCCTAAGCCTCTGTACCGGTCCCGTGTTGACTTTGCTGGCGCGCGGCACTATTGGCGGCATGACGCTGATGTTTGTCTGCCCATATGGTTTGTTGACTCTGGGTGTCCAATTCCCGCTCAAAATGTTCCCAGGCCAACCTATGCCAGACATCCTGTACCGCGCCACCATGGTAACTTCCATCCTCTACTCCGGAGCGCTGCTACTACTTGGTTACTGGTGCTTCCAACGCTGGGAGGACAGCCACGGCGCGCAGGAGGTTTCCCTGCCAGCCCCGGTCATGCGGGCATTCGCCTGGCTTGCCGACCAAGTGATGCCTGCGCGCGGCGGGGTAGTGATTCAACTCATCCGCAAGGAACTGCGACTCCACCTGACGGCGTACCTGATGGCCGGGTTACTGATCGTCCTCTGGCTGTTGCTGGTCGCAGTTGGATTTATCCTCCCGTCGTGGAATAAGGAAATTCTTCTTCTACCGTCTTTGTTGCTGTCAGTGACCATCCCGCTGATCGTCGGCGTCGGTTCCACCGCGGAAGAGCGTGGCATGGGTCTCCTTGATTGGCATCTCACCTTGCCTGTCTCCGCCCGTCGCCAATGGTTTATCAAACTGCTGGCGGCATTGGTTGTGAATGGGGTGCTGAGTATCCTGTTACCCGGCTTTTTGGTTCACTGGGCGGGCGGGATGTTCAACGAGACGCACCTGCTGGAGGACAATTTCGATGGACCTCAACTGTTCCTCTTTCTCAACCTCGGCCTCTTCTGCGCAGCGCTCTACGCCTCCACGGTCTCCGCCAACGGCATCCGTGCCATTGTCGGTGCCATCGTGCTGTTCATCGCGGGGTCAGTGGTGTGCTTCCATTTCGATAAGCAGCTACCCAGCCAGGCTCTAGTTCTAACGCCACTCGCGGAGAGTTTGGTCCAAGTATTTTTGCGCCTACCACGAATCGGTAGTCTTTATTTTGATTTCTGGACTACCAACAGTCACTTGAATGCAGTTATCTGGAGCGGCACCTTCCTTTTTCTCTGCTGGTTCTACCGGCTGACGCTGATGAACTTCCAGCGCTCCCTAGGCTCACTTTGGCTGCCCGCCCGACAATTGGTCTGCCTATTGGTCGCGATTGAACTGTTCGCGGTGTTTCTCCATTTTGTCGGGCTTACGCTGGCGGCCATGAAAGATTCCGGATGGAGAGTGTCATCTGTGCCAGCATTGCATCAGCCCACATTCGGACTCTGTCGAGTGCGCAGCGGCTACGAAAACGGCGGGGCGTTTGTTACTCCAAGGTGCGCATCTACCCAATCGGGGTGATAACTTGGCAACTCAGAGTCTTGGAATCGGGGTGGCGACGGCTCGTCGCCACAAGCCGGATGGCGACAAGCTGTCGCCACCCCGTGAACCTGAAAATTGAGCTTACCAAGGTGGAGCAGCGGGCCGTCTTGGAGGGATGACCACGATGCAACTCAGACTGAGCGGGATTTCCATCGAGTAGCTAAGTAGGGAAATGGTTCGCCCCTTCAGGGCTTTGGTGCCTCTCCATCGCCAACCCAAGGCGATGCCCTGGTATGTGTTTAGCGCCAAGGGCGCGGCTCGTACAAGACTCAGACATCCTGACCCGGTGGGAAATGGCGTGAGCTTGTCCTGATACCACGCGGGCCGTTTTGCCGGGATAAGTCGTTGAAAATCGGGGGATTTTCGGGCGGATGGTATATGGAACTTTCCTCAGATTGGCTTCCGCTCCCCAGTGAGGTCAGGATGTCTGAGACTGGGGCAACGCCCCGGCTCAGATGCCAGCCAATGAATTCAGGGCTGAAAGCCCGTTCCATCTTCCTGCTGAAGGATGATCAGTCCCCGCGATGGACCGCGCTTTCAGCGCTCAAATAGTAAATGGCTCGATTCCTGGGGCGTTGCCCCAGGGTGGTATAAGTCCGCGCCTTTGGCGCTAACCAGAGACATGCCCTGGGCTGGGATGAGTCCGTCCCGTTGCGGCGAAACACAGACCCGTTTTCGGCGGCCTTCCGAGGACTTTGGCCAACTAACATTTTCCCTGCGTCCAGATAGCCAGACTGGGGAATGCTGGTTTGGGTGCGGCGCCCAAACCAGCACGCGGGCCGCGTGCGCTCCCTTTAGGGTGGCAGCGCATCCGCGAGCGCTGGTTTCATGTCTCAACTTTCTACCCAGCAGAATAGCCGAAAGGTTTTCATCTTAGCCCAGAACTCTCCGGTCGGAGGCGGGCGAAGCCCGACGCATTGGGGAGCGCACGCCGCTGGCGTGCCGTTTTCGGCGGCCCGCCGAAAACTTCGTGCCACTAACTTTTCCCCGCGGAAGAATAGCCAGACTGGGGAACGAGGGTTTGGGCGGGCCGCCCAAACCAGCACGCGGGCCGCGTGCGCTCCCGGTGCTGGGTTTCGGCTACACCAACACACCCTTCACCACCTCCGCCTCGACTTCGACGCCGGTGAGGCGTTGGTCCAGGCCGAGGGCGCGGTAGGTGAGGCGGCGGTGGTCGATGCCGAGAAGATGGAGGATCGTGGCGTTGAGGTCGCGCAGGTGGACGGGGTTCTCGACCACGTTGTAGCTGAAATCATCGGTCTCGCCGTAGGTGACGCCGCCCTTGATGCCGCCGCCGGCCAGCCACATGCAGAAGTTCCGCGGGTGATGGTCGCGGCCGTAGTTGTCTTTTTTCAGCGTTCCTTGCGAATAGACGGTACGGCCAAATTCGCCACCCCAGACGACGAGGGTGTCGTCGAGGAGGCCGCGTTGCTTGAGGTCGCGAATGAGCGCGGCGGCGGGTTGATCGACATCGCCGCACTGGGCGCGGATGTCGTTCGGCAAATTTCCATGTTGATCCCAGCCGCGGTGGAGAAGCTGCACGACGCGCACGTCGCGTTCGATCAAGCGGCGGGCGAGCAGGCAACTGGCGGCGAAGGTGCCGGGCTTGGTCACGTCGGGGCCGTACATGTCCAAGGTGGCCTTGGATTCTTTGGAGATGTCGGTCAACTCGGGGACGCTGGCTTGCATGCGGAAGGCCATTTCGTATTGGGCAATCCGGGTCTGTGTCTCGGGGTCGCCCATGCGTTGGAAGTTCAGTTCGTTGAGCTTGCCGAGGCCATCCAGCATGGCGCGGCGCGAACTGCGGTCCACGCCGGGCGGGTTCTTGATGTAGAGAACCGGGTCGCCTTGCGCGCGCAATGCGACGCCCGCGTGATGCGTGGGGATGAAACCGGAACTCCACATGCGCGTGAAGAGGGCCTGCGCGGCGGACTTGGAGGACCACACGGGCGTGAGGACGACAAAGGAGGGGAGGTCATTGTTCTCGCTGCCGAGGCCGTAGCTGAGCCACGAGCCGAGGCTGGGTTTGCCGGGGATTTCGCTGCCGGTCATCACCACGGTGCAGGCGGGGTCGTGATTGATGGCCTCGGTGTGGATGGTCTTGATGAGCGCGATGTCATCGGCGACGCCGGCGGTGTGCGCGAGGAGTTCGCTGATCCACATGCCGCATTTGCCGGCCTGGCTGAACTTGAACATCGAGGGCGCGACGGGGAGCCGCGCCTGGCCGCTGGTCATGGTGGTGATGCGCTGGCCCTTGCGGATCGAATCGGGGAGGTCCTTGTCGAAATGCTCCACGAGCTTTGGTTTGTAATCGAGCAGGTCGAGCTGCGACGGCCCGCCATTCAGGTGGAGATAGATGAGGCGTTTGGCCTTAGGGGCGAAATGCGGGAAGCCGGCGAGGCCGGGGTGGACGCGCAGGGGCGCCGGCTTCGCGGCGGCCAGTGCGCGGGCGGGTGCGCCCAGCGTGGCGAGCGCGATGGCGCCGGCGCTGAGGCCGGCGCTGGCGAAGAACTGACGGCGGTTCTGGAGGGCGAGGTAGTCGTGGAGGGGATTCATGGGAGAGGGGTTTTAGGCGTGTAGGGAACGCGATGGAAACGCGGAAGCGGGAAGCCGGAAGGGGAGCGCACGCGGCCCGCGTGCCGGTTTGGGCGGCCCGCCCAAACCGTCGTGTCCCCGGTCTGCTCTGTTCACCGCGGAGGAAGTTTGGTGGAACGAGGTTTTCGGCGGGCCGCCGAAAACTGCACGCCAGCGGCGTGCGCTCCCCAACGCGACCGGGCTTCGCCCGGCGCAGGCTTTCGCATCTAAATTCATTCGGTATTTCATCCGTGGCTCAGTTCTTCGTCAGCGCCTCGTCGAGGTTCAGGATCAGGCTCGCCACGAGGGTGTAGGCGGCGAGTTCGGAGGGGTTCAGGTCGGCGGCGGGCTTCGAGTCGCCCACGGCGATGGCGAGTTTCGCGGCTTCGGGATCGGCCTGGAACTTGGTGAGTTGCGCCGCGAGCGAATCGTTCAGAATGCCCTGTTCGGCGGCCGTCGGTTGGCGCGCGGTGGCGGTGCGGAAGCCCCACGCGAGCCGCTCGCCCGCCGAGGCGCCGCCTTCTTTCAACAACCGCTGCGCAAACGCGCGCGCGGCCTCGAAGTGCTGGATGTCATTCATCAACACGAGCGCCTGGAGCGGCGTGTTGCTGCGCTCGCGACGCACGCAGAAGGACTCGCGGCTCGGGGCGTCGAAGGTCGTCATGTTCGGCGGCGGGGCGGTGCGTTTCCAGAAGGTGTAGAGGCTGCGGCGATAGAGCGCATCGCCCGCGTCCTGCTTGTAAACGCGCGTGTTGCTGCCGCTGTAGGCGACCGGCTCCCAGATGTTCTCGGGCTGGTAGGGGCGCACGCCTTTGCCGCCGATGGTGTGATTCATCAGGCCGCTGACGAAAAGCGCGTTGTCGCGCACGACCTCGGCATCGAGCCGGAACCGCGGCGCGCGGCCAAGCAGGCGGTTCTCGGAATCGGCAGCGAGCAGTTCGGGACTGACGCGGGAGTCCTGCCGATAGGTCGCCGAGGTGACGATGAGCTTGACGAGGCGCTGCACGTCCCAGCCTTCCTGCTGGAAGGTGGTCGCAAGCCAGTCGAGCAGTTCGGGATGCGACGGCGGCTCGCCCTGCGCGCCGAAGTCGTTGGCGGTTTTCACAATGCCGAGGCCGAAGAACTGCTGCCAGAAGCGGTTCACCGCGACGCGCGCCGTGAGCGGATGCTGCGGGTCCACGAGCCAGCGGGCGAAGGTCAGGCGGTTGGTCGTGTCGCCCTTCGGCAGCGGCGGGAGAATGGCGGGCGTGTTCGGATACACACGCTCGCCGGGCTTGTTGTATTGACCGCGAATCATCACGAACGAGTCGCGCGGCTTCTCGAGATCGCGATAGATGAACGTCGCCGGAATGACTTTCTCGATGGCCTCGCGCTCGGCTTTGAGCGGGTTCAACTCCGCGCGCAGCGCGTCGAACGCCGGCCGCGTCGTGGCGCACACGTTCTCCAGATAATATTCGCGCAGTTT
>BJHT01000059.1 GCA_014193395.1 Verrucomicrobiota bacterium | reverse complement strand
GGTGGCGGCCGTGCGCCGCGAGTTTGCGGGGCTGGTGGAAAATCCGGCGGCGGTCTTTCACTACGCGGCGTGGCAGATGCGGGCGGTTTCGCGGGGGCGGTGACAGAAAAAATGTCCGCCGAAAAGGCGTGTCGGAAGTGCCGCAACGATCGCGAAGCGGCGCAAAATTGAGCGGAGAGAAGGGGGAGCACACGCGGCCCGCGTGCTGGTTTGTGGCGGCTCGCCCAAACCATCGTTCCGCAGTCTGCCATTCCAGCCGCGGGAAATGTCAGTGGAACGACGTTTTCGGCGGGCCGCCGAAAACCACACGCCAGCGGCGTGCGCTCCCCGGCTACGGATTCGGAGCGGCGAGGAGTTTCCAGACGCGGAGGGCTTCGGTGACGGCCCAGGCTTGGGCATCGCAGCCGCGCTGGGTGTGGGGGGCGTCGCCGTCCACGATTTCGGGGAGGTGGCCGAGGCAGCCGGTTTTCAGGAGGCGGTCCATGCTGCCGAGGTAGGCGCGCGCGGCGGCGGTGGCGGTGGGGGAGAAATCCCAGGCGCGGGCGAGGGCTTCGCAGAAAATCGGGAAGGTCCAGGTCCACGCGGTGCCGTTGTGATAGGCGGGTTTGCGGCGGGTGTCTTCGTCGCCTTCGTAGCGCGGCCAGTAGGGTTCGGCGGGGTTGTTCAGGAGTTGTCCGTGCGGGCCGTGGATGGGCAGCGGCGGTTCGACGGGGAGCGGCGCGAGCGTGCGGAGCGCGCCGGGGACGACGAGGTGGCGGAGGGCGGCTTCAACGCAGCGGCGGGCGCGTTCGCCGGTGAGGAATCCGAAGGCGACGGCGAGGAGGCCGTTGCTGCGGAGAGCGGTGTCCACGGTGGCAGCGGCGGCGCGCTGGCCGGGCGCGGCGATGAGGAGGTCGGCGAGGTAGCCGCGGTCCTCGAGCCAGAAATGGCGCTCGAACGAGGCCTGGGCGCGGTTGGCGAGCGTGGCCCAGCGGGTTTTTTCGCGGGCGGGGGAGATGGTTTCCAACTGGCGCAGGAGACGAATCCAGAGGACTTGGATTTCGACGGGGTAGCCCTGGCGCGGCGTGCCGGCGGGATAGTTGGTGTCCATCCAGGTGAAGTGGCTCGGGCTCCAGACGAGGGCGGATTCGTCGTCCACGCGGATGCCGTTGGGCGTGCCGCGGAGGTAGCCTTCGGCGATTTCGCGGAGGACGTCGGCGAGGGTGCGGTCGCGGTCATCGACGGGAGTGGCGTAGAAGGTGGCGGGGGGGTGTGGACGGGGTGGACCCGATTGACCCGATTGACCCGATGGACTCGATGGCCGAGCGGTGGAGGCGGCGGCGGCCTCCTCGCAGACGACGCCGAACCATAGCGGCGCGTCGGTGGTGTCGCGGTTGGTGGCGTCTTCGCCGTGGATGGTGTTGGGCAGCGTGCCGTTTTCGGCGAAGCGGCCGAACACTTGGAGGAGCTGTCGCACTTCATCGAACATCCCGGCGGCGAGGAGTCCGCGCGCGCAGATGAGCGAGTCGCGGCCCCAGTCGAGGAACCACGGATAGCCCGCGATGACGGTTTTGCCCGCGCCGCGGCGCACGACGAACGCGTGCGTGGCGAGGGCGAGCTGGCGGCCGAAGTGATCGCTTTCGGGAAGCTGCGCGCGCTGGATGGCGGCGGCGTTCGCAGTGCGGCGCTGGGCGAGCAGGAAGCGGAGTTGCGCGGGCGTGGGGTCGTGGGCTTCGGCTTCGGCGTTGATCGCGAGGCAGGCGTCGGCTCCTTTCGCGAGCGGAATTTCAAACCAGCCGGGGCTGAACGCATCGCCCGCGCCTTCCTGGCCGCGGCTGGCTTCGATGACGTGCGGGAGATTGTGCGACCACTCGGCTTCGTGGTGATACGCGCCGGCGGTGGACCAGGCGCGGAACTGGCGGTCGGGCGCGGGCGTGAAGGCGAAGCCGGGGCGTTCGCGCAGCGCATGGCTGTGCGTGGTGAAGTGACGATGCGAGCCGTCGTTGTGCTTGGTTTCGGAATGGAAGCCGCGGTCCTCAATGTCGAGGCGCACGGTGAGCGCGACGCGGCATTCGTCCGGCAGATCGCGGCCGAGGGAGGGCGCGGCGGCGGGGCGGCTGAAGCGGAAGACGACGAGGTTTTGAGCTTCGGCGAGGTCGGCTTCGAGATGGATTTCGGCGCTGCGACCGTTGCCGGCGTTGGCGACGAAGCGCCAGTGCGCCGGCGGGCCGGGGTCGAAGTTCACGAGGTTCTCGAGATTGAGCGCGGTGATGAAGCCGTCGGCGTTGACCCAGACGCGGGCGCGCTTGACGAAGACGTGGCGGTCCACGGGCACGGATGCGTGGAGATTCGCGGCGAGGACGCAGTCGTATTTGGATTTCACCGCGCCGAGATCGACGGCCAGGCGGGCCATGCCGCCGCGGCCGTTGGTGAGCAGCACCAGCGGGGCTTCGAGCGGCGAGGCGGCAATTTTTTTCGCGGTGAAAACGGGGGCGTCGAGATCAGGCGGAAGCGTGAGATAGCGGACGCGCGCGGTGAGACGGCGGTCGGCGGCGCTGGCGGCGGCGAAGCGTTCGAGGTGCAACTCGGCGTCGGCGGCGTGTTCGCGCGGCGGGAAGCAGGCGACGTGGCCGTCGCGGACGGCGATGGATTCGACATTCACCGGGCGGGTTTTGTCGCCGAGCTGGAGGTGCGCGCGGAAGGGAAGGTCGTCATGGATGAGCAGCCAGTGGTGCGGGGGCACGGGCACGATGCGGCGGCGGTCGGCGAGCCGCCAGGTGACGACTTGCGGAAAATGATTTTTGTCGAGGAGCCGCACGAGCGCTTCGGCCCAGTCCTGGCGGGCGAGATCGCGATCGACCTGCTGGATGGCGGCGAGGAACTGCGCGGGCCGGGTGTCCACAAATTCGGCGAGGACCGCGCCATCGAAGACGGCGACATTTTCAATCGGCCAGAAGCGGCTGAGCGCGGTGAGGCCCCAGGCGGTCTGCGCGCAGGTGCGACGGTAGGCGTCGCCGGCGGGAGTTTCGGCGAGGTCCTGCGCGGCGAGGCAGTAGCAGGCGGCGGGCGCGAGTTCGAGGGCGATCTGGCCGAGATGATTGGGCGAAGTGGCCGGGCGCGGCTGGCCGAGGAGTTCGTGGCGCAGTTCACCGAGGGCGCGAAAATGGGCCTCGCTGAGATGGAAGGTTTGTGCGCGCTCGGGGTCGGTGTTGACGAGGACGAGCAAGGCGTCGCGGCCGGTGGCGGGTTCGCGGAGCAGCGCGTACACGGGCGAGTCGAGCGCGCTGAGGCGCGTGAGTTTCGCGCCGTCGAAAAACGCGGGATGATGCGCGAGGAGGTGATTCAGGCGCGCGAGTTCGGGGACGAGATTGTCGGCGTTGCCCCAGTTCAGGCCGCGGCTGGAGTGGACGTTGACCTGTTCGGCGGCGAGCCATTCCACGCCGCAGGTAAAGCCGAAGCCGCCGCTGACGCTGGTGAGCGCGCAGAGGCGGTTGCGCAGGAGCGACCACGCGCGGCCGCGTGCGGCGAGGCGGTTGTTGTCGTGCGTTTCGCTGTAGTGAACCATCACGCCGACATTGCGGGCCTGCGGGCTGTTCTCGAGGTAACCGGCGACTTCCGCGCCGGTGTAATTTTGAAACAACTCGGAGTAGGCCCACTGCATGCCGCCTTCGGTGAGGAGCGTTTCGGTGGCCGCCCACGAGCCGCCGAGGCCCTCGAGGAGAAAGATCGTGTCGGGAAATTCCTGGCGGACGCGGGCGATGATGTATTGCCACGCGACGGTGGGAACCTTGTAGCCGGCGTCGCAGCGGAAGCCGTCCACGCCGCGCCGGCACCAGGTGAGAAAAACTTCGGAGAGATATTCCCACAGCTCGGGATGCGTGTGTTCGAGTTCGACGAGGTCTTCCCAGATGTTGCCCCACGCGCCGGGGCTGATGAATTCGCCGTCGGGTTTGCGGAGGTACCACTCGGGATGATTTTCCCACAGCGGCGCGCCCCAGCCGGTGTGGTTGATGACGATGTCGAGAAAGAGGCGGCCGCCGCGCTGATGCACGCCGTCGGCGAGTTCGCAGAACTGGTCGATGCCGGTGGTGCGTTTGTCGAACTCGACGAGCGCGGGATCGACGCCGGTGAGTTCCTGGCAGGCGTAGGGACTGCCGAAGCGTCCGAAGCGCGCGAAGGTCGTGGGCGTGGGCGTGACAGGCAGCAGATGGAGAATGCGGCAGCCGAGGGTGTCGAAGATGTGCGGGAGTTCGCGCGTGAGATCGCGGAGTTTGCCGGAGGGCGGGATGACGGTGTAGCCGTTTTGGTCGAGGAGCTGGAGGCGTTGTTCGAGGTGGTCGTCCTTGGTTTTTGCGGCGGTTTTGCCGGGGCCGAACATGCGCGGGAAGGCGCAGTAAATGGTGTTGGCCGTGCGATAGGAATCGGGGTGAACGGTGATGCCGAGGTCCGAGCCGCCGGCCCAGAACTGGCGGCCGAGGGCGTTGAGCGCGTACGGCTTGGCGCGGAAGTAGCCGACTTCAGTAAGCGGGATGGTGGCGGTCCAGCGGTCGTTTTCCCAGCGCATCGGCACGTCGTGCCACGACGCACCGGCGAGCGGCACATGATGAAAATGGGAGCGGATGATTTCCTGGCGCAGCAGCGCCGCGCGGCCGAGGTCGGTGCGCAGCCGGGCCTGCCAGCCTTGCTCGGGCGCGAAGTTGGTGCCGCCACCGCCGAGGGTGAATTGGGCGGTGTCGCCGACGTAGCGGAGGAGGCGCGTGCCGGCAGGCGGGGAGATGGGGGGCTGATCCATGGGGGAGGGTCTGGGGTCTGGGGTCTAGGGTCTGGGGTCTGGGGGGCGGGGCGCGTGATGCGTGAGGGGAGGCTACGGGTTCTTTCCCACTAATTACTAATCACTAATTACTAATTACGTTCTCCCGCCCCGCCGCGCGGTGGCTCATCGCTTCGGCGCGCCATCCGTCTTGCGCGGGACAAACTCAAGGGCGCGCTGACGGCCGGCGAGCAACTGATCGACGGTGAGTTTTTCGGCGACGGTTTCGCGGTCTTCGATGGCCTTCGGAACGCCCTGACGGGCGGCGAGGGTGAACCATTTGTAGGCTTCCACGGGGTCTTTCTCGACGCCGTCGCCGTTGAAGTACAACACGGCGAGATTGCACTGCGCCTCGGCGAAACCTTGCCTGGCGGCCAGCTCGTACCACTTGCGGGCCTCCTTGTAATCGACGGGGACCGACTCGCCTTTGTCGTAGGCCACGCCGAGGTTGTATTGCGCCCAAGCCACGCCTTGCGCGGCGGCTTTGCGCCACCATTTCAGGGCTTCGGCGATGTCCTGTTTCACGCCGCTGCCCTTGGCGTAGAGGCCCGCGAGATTGGCCTGGGCCTCGGCGAAGTTTTGCTCGGCGGCCTTGAGGTACCACTTGGCGGATTCGACGTGGTTGGGGAGTCCGCCGACGCCGCGCGAGTAGAGTTCGCCGAGCTGGTTCTGCGCCTCGGCGTCGCCTTTTTCGGCGGCTTTCTGGATCCATTTGGCGGCCTCGGATGCGCTCTTGGGAACGCCGTGACCTTTGTCGTGGAGGAGGCCGAGACTGTACGCGGCGTCGGGGTCGCCCTGTTCGGCGGCCTTGCGATACCACTGGGCGGCGGCGGCGTAATCCTGCGCGAGGCCGATGCCGGCTTCATACATCGCACCGAGATTGTACTGGGCTCCGGCGAAGCCCGCATGGGCGGCCTTGAGCGACCATTTCATCGCCTCGGCATAATTCTTCACCACGCCGTCACCGATGTAATGCCGCCAGCCGAGCGCGGTTTGCGCGGCGGGATCGCCCTTGTCGGCCTTGGCGCGGAGGGATGCGAGCGACTCGACCACGTCGGCACCGGTCGCCGACCGTGCTGCCGCGACGAGCAGCACGAGGGCGAGCGTGGCAGAAAGAAAGCGGAGAAAGTGCAAGCCGAAATTAAGCGATGGGCGCGGCATTTTTCTCGGGAACGTGGAACCGGATCAGCGTGGACTCCGGGCCGGCGGGGAACACGTTGCGGACCGGGGAAACCGGGTCGTGGAACAGGGGTTTTTCACGCGGCGGAGAGGGCGGACGACACGCAGACGAAGCCTAACGACGCTCACGGTTCTGGCTGAATTTTCCATCCCGCCGGACGCGCGCTCCGCGCCCGCGGGCGGCGTAATCTTCCTTGTTGTTGTTGGTGTCCAGATACAACCCCACCAACTGGCCGCGGCTCAACTTGTCCTTGGGCGGACCGGCAAGGCTCGACATCAACCGGCGGAGTGGCTTCAGCAAGAACTTCATAGGACTGGGTGTAACTACGCCGTGCGGCGCGACAATTCGAGGGAAAACTTTTTCCGGGGCGGCGGGCGGGGCGGAATGGCGCGCCGTTCGGGGCGCGACCGGTCCCGGATCGCGGCGGCGGCGCACGCGCCGGGAGGGGGGATTTGTCCAGGACCGCCGCCGGTTCGGAACCGCCGCGCTACGGTGCGCGTCCGGCTTCCGCGCCGCATGAGGCATGAACGCTGCGAGCGGGCCGGGGACCGGGGGGGCTACGATCGCGGATGGTCTCGCCGTGGCGGAGCGCCTCCTCGTCCCTCTGTTCCAGCGGAGTAGCGGGAATCAGAGGCAGGGCGCGGAGTGCGGTTTGGGAGCCTGACTTCCGGCTTCGGACTTTCGCCTCTTGCTCCTGTTTCCTTCCTTTTGGCGCAGTCGCAGTCCGCCCGCTTGCCGCTCCGGTGGCGCGGAAAAATGTCTTTGGCCGGGCCGGGCTTTGCTGTTGAATCCGCGTCCGGACATGAGCACGACGCATCCGCTGACCACCACGACGTTCGAGCTGCCGGGCTTCCGGACGGTGCGTTCGTTCGGGGTGGTGCGCGGGATTGTGGTGCGGTCGCGGTCGGTGATCGGGAATCTCGGCGCGAGCATTCAGAGCCTGTTCGGCGGGAACATCACGATCTACACGCAGCTCTGCGAACAGGCGCGGGACGATGCGTTCCGGCAGATGCTCGAGCACGCGGCGGAGCGCGGGGCCAACGCCGTCGTCGGCGTGCGCTACGACGCGACGGACATCGGGCCGGGGATCACCGAGGTGCTGTGTTACGGGACGGCGGTGTTTGTCGAGAACGCGCCGAGCGGGGCGGGCGCGTCGGGCGGCGCGGTGGTGGCGGCGTGAAGCGGGCGCGGAAATTGAACCACGGACGCACACGGATGCACACGGATGGGAAGCAGGCCGCACACTTCCGCGGATGGTGCGACAATTTCGGCGCGCGGGCGGTCCCCGCCCGCAGCGGCCACGCACCTGCGGAAATGCCGGAAACTCCAAGCCTCGCGGCTCCGAAGTTGCCGCTGCGACCGGGGACCGGTCGCGCGCCACACGGACGGCGCGGCGAGACGCCACGCGAACTCGCAGGCGGGACGCCTGCGGTACGGGACAGCGGACATGCGGGCGGGCCGCCCGCGCTCCGGGGGCCGGGCCGGAAGCAGCATTGGCAGCAACATCAGCAGCGGTTAAACCTCAACACCTCTTATGGCTGGACATAGCAAATGGGCGAAGCTCAAGCATTTCAAAGGCGCAATTGACGCCAAACGCGGCAAGGTTTTCTCGAAGCTCTCGAAGGAAATCACCATCGCCGCCAAGCTCGCGGGCGGCGACCCGGACATGAACCCGCGGCTGCGCATGGTGCTGCTCAAGTGCCGCAGCGCGAACATGCCGACCGAAAACATCGACCGCGCGATCAAGAAGGGCACGGGCGGCGAGGGCGGCGCGAATTACGAGGATCTCACGTACGAGGTTTACGGGCCGCACGGCGTGGCAATGCTGGTCGAGTTGTCCACGGACAACCGCAATCGCACGGCGGCGGAAATCCGCAGCCTGGTGACGAAGAACAATGGCTCGATCGCCACGGCCGGCGCGGTGACGCGGCTGTTCCAGCGCAAGGGGCAGTTCATCGTCGCGCGCGAGGCGGCGAAGGAGGACGAGCTGATGGAGGTGGCGCTCGAAGCGGGCGCGGAAGATTTCAAGGCCGAGCCAGAGGGGTACGAGGTGATCACCGAGCCGGCGGCGTTCGACGCAGTGAACAAGCGGATCGAAGCCAAGGGCATCAAGTGCGAGGCGGCGCAGGTGACGTATCTGCCGTCGCTCAAGGTGGAATTGGCCGATCCGGCGGCGAGCACAGCGGTGACGCGGCTGATCGAGGCGCTCGAGGACAACGACGACGTGAAGGAAGTTTATTCCAATGCCGAATTTCCGGAGTGATTCGTTGGCGAACGGTTCGCGCCGGGGTGTTCCGAGTTCTGGTTGGAGACGACGTGAGGAGAACCCGAGTGTCGCGAGGGCGCAGCATGGGGCGAGGGTGCTGGGAACACGGAAGGCGGTGCTTTGGCAGCGAGCGGCGCGGTGCCGATGGGCGCACGGGAGTGGGGCAGGGGAATTATTGGCAAAGGAATGGAGGCAAAGGAATGAAGACAAAAAGTCTTCCCGTCCCCATTCCTTTGCCTCCATTCCTTTGCCAGATCCGTTTTTTGGATTGGGGTTCAGATTTAGGTCGGGCACGGGGGGTTCGTCTGGCTGCGGTCGCCGTTGGCGTGCGTCGAACCCGAGCGCTGAGGCGGCGCAGCGTGGGACCAACGCACTCGGCGTGCGGAGGGGGGGGCAACGGCAGGCACCGACCTCTTCTTGCCGGGGCACGCGCCTCGCGGGGAAAAGGTTAGAGCCTCCTCAAGTCGTCTCCTACAAAACCACGCGGGCGGGCCGCTGGTGCTCCCGATCCGCCTCCTCACGTCGGCGGCTACGAGGATTCGTGGAGAGGTGCGTCGCGTGAGTGCGGAGCTGCCAGGGCCGGAGAAGCCTTCGGTGTCGGTGCGTCTGTTGACGGCGCTGGCGGGGGCGGTGCAGCGGCATCCGCGCTGGTTCCTGTGGCCGCAGGTGCTGCTGTTCATCGCGTGCGTGGCGTACACGGCGCTGCGGCTGGATTTTTCCGCGAGCCGCGATGACCTCGTGGGCGCGGACAAAAAGTACCACCGCAATTTTCTCAATTTCAAAAAGGAGTTCCCCGGGCAGGACGATCTCGTGGTGATCGTCGAGAGCGAGCGGCCGGAGAAAAACCGGCAGTTCGTCGAGCGGCTGGGGACGCGGCTGGAGGCGGAGACGAACCTGTTCACCGATATTTTTTACAAGGGCGACCTGAAGCTGATGGGGCCGAAGGCGCTGCTGTTCGTGCCGGAAAAAGATTTGGTCGAGCTGCGCAAAACGCTCACCGAGTTCAAGCCGTTCGTGCAGAAATTCGCGGTGACGACGAATCTCGCGTCGCTGTTTCAGCTCGTGAACACGCAGTTCCGCACGGCCAAGCGCGAGACGAATGCCGAAAATGATTCGCTCGTGGCCGCGCTGCCGGCGCTCGGGCGCATCATCGGGCAGGCGGCGGATGCGGTGCTGCGGCCGGGCACGCCACCGTCGCCGGGCCTGGCGGCGTTGTTCGGCGACAGCGCGGAGGCGGAGCAGGAGATTTACATCACGTTCAACCACGGCCGGCTGTTCCTCGTCACGGCGCACGCGCGCTCGGAGAAGCTGAACGCCGACGCCGTGGTTCGCCTGCGCGAACTGGTCACGGAAACGCAGCGCGAGGTCGGCGGTGTGAACACGGGCATCACCGGGGAACCCGTGCTCGAGCTCGACGAGATGAACCAATCCCAATCCGACACGCTGCTGGCAACGCTGGTGTCGCTGGTGATCGTGGTGCTGATTTTCATCTACGGCTATCGCGAGACCGGGCGGCCGATCAAAGCGAATCTCTGCCTGATCGTGGGCCTGGGCTACACGATGGGCTACACGACGCTGGTGGTCGGGCATTTGAACATTCTCACCATCACGTTCGCGCCGATCCTCATCGGGCTGGCGATTGATTTCGGGGTGCATCTGGTGACGCGGTTCGAGGAGGAGCTGCGGCACGGGCGCACGGAGCACGAGGCGATCGAGAAGGCGATGGTGAACACGGGGCTGGGGATTTTCACGGGATGCTTCACGACGGCGGGCGCGTTTTTTGCGATGGGCATCACGGATTTTCGCGGCATCCAGGAGATGGGGATCATCTCGGGCGGTGGGCTGCTGATTTGTCTCGTGCCGATGATGACGCTGCTGCCGGTGCTGCTGCTGCGGGGGCGGCAAAACGTGCTCGACCGCAATCTGCCGCCGGAAACCGAGGTGCGCGCGCGCGTCGAGCGGCTGTGGCTGGACCGGCCGGTGACCGTGGTGCTGATCACGGTGGCGTTGTGCGCGGCGTCGGTGTGGAAATTCCACACGATCTCGTTCGATTACAATTTGCTGAACATGCAGTCGGCCGGGCTGCCCGCTGTGATCTTTGAAAAGAAGCTGATCAACTCGGCCTCGAACTCGGTGTTGTTCGGCGCGGTGGTCGCAAACTCGCTGCCCGAGGCGGCGGCGCTGGAACAGCGGCTGGGCGCGTTGCCCGCGGTGTCGAACGTCCGCTCGATGAGCCAGTTTTTGGGCGGAGACCAGACCGAGAAACTCACGCTCATCCGCTCGATCAAGGAGATCGTCGCGGCGATCAGCTTTGCGCCGGCGGACCGCGCGCCGGTCGAGGTCGCGGCGCTGAGCCAGACGTTGTTTTCATTGCAGGGCTATCTCGGCGCGGCGGCGGGCGAGGTGAAAAAAGAAGGCGACACGAAACTGCTCGCGCAGCTCCAGCAGGTGAGCGACGCGATCACGCTGTTGCGGCGGCGCATGTTCGCCGCGGACGCCGGGGTGGCGGCGGCGCAGTTGGCGGCGTTTCAACAGGCGTTGTTCGATGACTTGCGCGAGACGTTCCGCACGATCCAGATGCAGGACGACCGCGAGGGATTGCGCGCCGTGGACCTGCCCGCGCCGCTGCGGAATCGCTTCATCGGGCGCACGGGGAAATATCTGCTGCAGGTGTATCCCAAGGACGACGTGTGGCAGCGCGGGCCGCAGGCGGAATTCGTGCGGCAACTGCGCACGGTCGATCCCGACGCGACCGGCACGCCGGTGCAGTTGCTCGAGTACACCACGCTGCTGAAGGACAGCTATGTCGAGGCGGCGTATTACTCGCTCATCGCCATTGCGATCCTGGTGTTCGTGCATTTTCGCAGCCTCGCGTGCGTGGTGCTATCGCTGCTGCCGGTGTTGATCGGCGCGGTGTGGATGGGCGGCGTGATGGGCTGGCGCGGCATTCCCTTCAACCCGGCGAACATCATGACGCTGCCGCTGGTGGTGGGCGTGGGCGTGACGAATGGCATCCACATTTTGAACCGCTTCGCCGAGGAGCGAAACCCGGGCATCCTCGCCAAGAGCACGGGCAAAGCGGTGCTCGTGTCGGGGCTGACGACGATTGCCGGCTTCGGCAGCCTGGTGCTGGCCGAGCATCAGGGCATCGCGAGCCTGGGGTTCATCATGGCGGTCGGGACGACGACGTGCATGGTGGCGGGGCTGACGTTTCTGCCGGCGGTGTTGAATCTCCTGCTCCGCTGGGGCTGGCGGCTAAAAAAAGAACCCAGCGGCGACAATGCACTGCCACCGCTGGGCCAGTCGGAACCGAGATGAAGATCCCCTCGGACACCCAAGCGACCGCGAAGATAAGGTGCGCTGACTTTTCGTCAACAGTTATCCCTTTGCCACCGGAATTTCACGTTGATCGAGAGCCCGTTACCGCTATCGCCGGGGCCTTGTTTGAAGGGGGTGGTTGGGCAGCTCCGGGGAAAAATCAGCGCGTTTCTTGACGCAAGCGCTTTCGTTCCTACTATCCGCCCCGCCCGTTTATCGGCCTGATCCCCATGGCGACCACCCGCAACTCTTTGGCCCTGCTGCTTCTGCTCTGCCGCGTCGCCACCGAAGGCTTGGCCGCTGCGGAGCCTGCGGCCACGCGCGATTCCATCGCCGCCGGGCCGATCTTCTCCCGCTACACCACCGCCACGACCCATGCCCTGCGCGAGGAGGCGCTCGGGCCGCTGTGGTATCGGGAGCAAAACGGCGAGGCGACGACGTGGGCGGTGCCGCCGCTGTTTTCCCACACGCGCGACACCGGTGTCGATTCGGAGGAGACGGATTTTCTCTATCCGGTGATGACCTACGACCGCTCCGGCAAGGAATCCCGCTACCAGTTTTTCCAACTCTTCAGCGTCGCCGGCGGCGGCACCCAGGAAGACCAGCAGGCCCGGCGTTTCACCCTGTTCCCCTTTTATTTCCAGCAACGCTCGGAAAACCCAGAGTTGAACTACACCGCGCTTTTCCCCTTTTACGGCACCGTCAAAAACCGCCTGCTCCGCGATGAAATTCACGCCGTGATGTTCCCCGCGTATTCGCGCACGCGGAAGAAAGATGTCGTCACCGAGAACTACCTCTTCCCCATCGTTCATCGCCGCACCGGTGACGGCCTCACTGGCTGGCAGGTCTGGCCCGTCGTCGGCCACGAACACAAGGAAATCACCAGCCGCACCAATCTCCATGCCGAAGTCGAAATGGTCCCCGGCCACGACAAATGGTTCGCCGCCTGGCCCTTTTACCTACGCGCCAAAACCGGCATCGGCTCCACCAATCCGGTGGACAGCTTCGCCGTGCTCCCGCTCTATAGCCGCGTGCAATCGCCCGCGCGCGAGACCACCACCTGGCTCTGGCCCTTCTTCAACCACACCATCGACCGCGAAAAAAAATACGAGGAATGGGACCTCCCCTACCCGCTCGTTGTCTTCGCGCGCGGCGAAGGCAAGACCGCCAACCGCATCTGGCCCTTCTTCAGCCAGGTCAAAAATCCCGTCGCCGAAAGCTCCTTCTATCTCTGGCCGCTCTACAAACACAACCACTTCCACTCCGACCCCGTGGACCGCGAGCGCACACGCATCCTCCTGTTCCTCTACTCCGACACCCGCGAGAAAAACACCGAGACCGGCGATTACCGCCGCCGCACCGACCTCTGGCCGCTCTTCACCGCGACCCGCGATTTGCAGGGCAACGAGCGCCTGCAAATCCTCGCCCCGCTCGAACCCCTCGTCCCCGCCAGCAAAAGCATCGAGCGCAACTACTCCCCGCTCTGGTCCCTCTGGCGGCAGGAAAAAAACGGCCGCACCGGCGAGACCAGCCAGTCGCTCCTCTGGAACCTCTACCGCCGCGAGACCACTGCCGACTCGAAAAAGCTCTCGCTCCTCTTCGGACTGCTCCAGTATGAATCCACGGCGGAAGCCAGCGGCTGGCGCTGGTTTCATCGCGGTGGCGACCGTGCCGCCAAGCCCGATGCCGCCGCCGTCCCGGCACCCTGACCAAACCGCAACTTTTCCGCCGCGCCGATTTTTGCTGAACCACCGAGCCACGATGAACGCAGAGAAAACAAAAAATGGGTTGGCCGAGATTGGTCCGGTGTTCAGTCGTTTCCCGACGCAGTCGTCCCCGTCCCATTCCCTTGCCCCAAATTCCCCTGCCAAATTTGGCCCTGCTCACCGCCGCTCCGTCCCTCTCTGCGTTCCTTCCGATCTCTGCGGTGTTCCACTCCGCGCCCCCACGATCGAAGCGTTTCCTGATAACACCGCAGAGATGGGAAGGAACGCAGAGGGGGGGAGGGCGGAAGCGCGCGCCACGTGCTCACTACAGAGGCTGTCAGAGTTTTGCCTCCACCCTTGCCGCCCCACCCGCGCCGCGCTGGTTGCGGCCCCGCCGCCCAGGTTTCATTGTGTCTCTGTGGTCATTTCGACGCGTTCCCCCGCCTAGCCACCGCTAAACCACACCCATGTTCCGCGACATCGGCCAACTCGTCCTGCTCGCCTGGCAGACCTTCCTGGCACTGCCCCAGGTGTGGCGGCAGCGCCGCAAGGTCTTCGAGCAGCTCTTTGAAATGGGCAACGCCAGCCTGTTCGTCGCGTGCATCGTCTCCATCTTCATCGGCGGCGTGATCACCCTCCAGACCGGCCCCACCCTCGTCGAACGCGGCCTCGCCAGCGCCGTCGGCGGCCTCGTCGGCCTCTCCATGTGCAAGGAACTCGGCCCCGTCATGATGGCCATCCTCATCGCCGGCCGCATCGGCTCCGCCATCGCCGCCGAGATCGGTTCCATGGCCGTCTATCAGGAGATCGACGCCCTCCGCACCATGAACATCAGCATCGTCCGCTACCTCGTCCTCCCGCGCGTCGTCGCCATCAGCATCGCGCTCCCCGCCCTCACCATTTTCGCGATCATGGTCGGCTGGCTCGGCGGCGCGATTGTCGCCAATTACAACACGCAAATCTCGATCTCCTTCCAAGGCTTCTTCACCAATCTCCGCCAAGTCGTCGAGGTCGGCGACGTGGTGAAAGGCGTCGTCAAAGCCTTTGTTTTCGCGGTCGTCATCGGCGTCGTCACCTGCCACCAAGGACTCAAGACCATCGGCGGCCCGCGCGGCATCGGTCGCTCCGTCACCAAGGCCGTCGTCAACTCCATCGTCCTCATCCTCATCCTCGACTACTTCGTCACCCGCATCCTGATGGAGTTCAAGTCCTGAACCGCCCCCGCATGAGCGATCCCACCCAGCGCGATCCCAGCGTCAACGTCACCATCCGGGGACTGCGCAAATCCTTCGGCGACGAGCCGGTGCTCAAGGGCATCGATCTCGACATCCACCGCGGCGAAATCTTCGTCATCATGGGCCCCAGCGGCTCCGGCAAAAGCGTCCTCCTCAAACACATCATCGGTCTGGTCACTCCCGACGCCGGTGAGATTCTCATCGAGGGCGAATCCATCCAATCGCCCGGCGTGATGGACAAATACCGCATGGCGATGGTCTTCCAATCCGGCGCGCTGCTGAACTCCCTCACCGTCGGTGAAAACGTCGGCCTCTACCTCACCGAGCACCGCCTCAAGCCCCCCGCCGAGATCGCCCGCATCGTCGCCGAAAAACTCGAGCTCGTCGGCCTCAAGGGCCGCGAGGACATGTTCCCCAGCGAACTCTCCGGCGGCATGAAAAAACGCGCCGCCATCGCCCGCTCCCTCGTCATCGAGCCGCAGCTCATCCTTTACGACGAACCCACCAGCGAGCTGGACCCGCTCATGTCCGTCACCATCGGCGAGGAAATCCTCAACCTCAGCCGTCGCATCCATGTGACCTCCATCGTCGTCAGCCACGACCGCGACCTCGCCTTCGGCATCGGTGACCGCATCGCGCTCATCCACGAGGGCCGCATCATCCTCGTCGGCACGCCCGACGAACTGCGCGCCTCCGCCGAACCCATCGTCCAAAAATTCCTGACCGCCGACCACAAACTGAAACCCAAACAGCCATGAAAAGTTCCCTCGAAACCAAGCTGGGCGTATTCTTCGCCATGGTCCTCATCGCCGCGGTGATCATCCTCGAAATGGCCGGCGGCTCCGACCTCTTCAAGCGCGGCTACCACCTCTCCGGCTACTGGAACAACGTCCTCGAACTCAAGGAAGGCGACCTCGTGAAAATGGCCGGCAAGCCCGTCGGCAAGGTCGAGAAGATCGAGTTCGCCGACGAAAAAGTGCGCGTCACCATGAAGCTCGACAGCAAGTTCGCGGTGAAAACCGACAGCAAGGCCACCATCAAGTTCGCCGGCCTCATGGGACAAAACTACGTCGCCGTCACCCTCGGCTCCGCGCGCACGCCCAAGTTCGAGGACGGCGGCGTCATCGAAACCACCGAGCAGGCCGACTTCAGCGCCATCATGGCCAAACTCGACAACGTCGCCTCCGGCGTCGAGAACATCACCAAGACCTTCAGCGGGGATTCCATCCAAAACGTCCTCGGTCCGATGACCGATTTCCTCAAGCAGAACAACCCGAAACTCACCGCCGTCATCGGCAACCTCCAGACCATCTCCGGCCAGATCGCCGACGGCAAAGGCACCGTCGGCAAACTCATCAACGACGACGCCCTCTACAACTCCAGCCTCAGCACCGTCACCAACCTCAACTCCGCCATCACCAGCTTCAACGCCACCGCCGCCGACCTGAAAGACATCCTCGCCGAAGCCAAGACCGCCGTGAAAAACGCGCAGACCATCGTCGCCGATATGAACGAAGGCAAAGGCACCATCGGCAAGCTCCTCAAGGACGAAACCCTCCACCGCGAATCCACCGCCGCCCTCGCCAAGCTCAACGAACTCATGGACGGCATCAAACGCGGCGAAGGCTCCGCCGGCAAACTGCTCAAGGACGAGAAGCTCTACTCCGAAGCCACCACCGCGATGACGCAGCTCAAGGAAATCTTCGAGAAAATCAACCGCGGCCAGGGCTCCGTCGGCAAACTCGTCAACGACGACACGCTCTACAAAAACGCCAAGATGACCCTCCAAAAACTCGACAAAGCCACCGAAGGCCTCGAGGACCAAGGACCGCTCAGCATCCTCGGCATCGCGGTGCAGAATCTGTTCTGAGGCGCGGCGTTGCCGCCGGAATGCCCTGTGGAGTGCGGTGACTTGTCACCGCTTTCTCAAGGCGACTTGTCGCCGTCGAACCGGGGAGGTCGTGCTCGCGCAAACGGGGCGTTCACGGCTCGCGCCAGCGCCGGCACGCACGCCTGACCGGACGCGCCCGGATTTTCGACGGCGACAAGTCGCCTGCGCAAAAGCGGTGACAAGTCACCACACTTCAAAGGCCGCGCTCCCAAAACGGAGTTCCCCCTCACCCCACATTCTCCACCGTCGGCGGTTTCAGCGCCGGGTCCTGCGGATGCGCCGCGACCTCGCCGCGATATTCGGTCTCCCGGCTGAACCGCAAATCCGCCGCGCGCCCCTCCGTGCGGTCCGCGGCAACAGCGACCACGGGCAGCGCAAAATCACCGTCCGGCAACGCGAAGCGATACCCAAACGTGCCGTCCGCCCGCAGCTTGACCACGCGTCCACCGATGGTGACTTCCGCACCCGGCTCGGTCGCGCCGTAGATGACCAGCTCGGCATTCACATTGAACCAGAAGCCCGCCTTGGCCGGCGTGGCGGGCGTAGTGAGACACGCGCTCGACGGCGCTGCGCTCGGCGGTTGCGCAGCGGATTGACCGGGCGGGACCAGCGTCGGCACAGGCGTCACGTCCAGTTGCCGGCGGATCAGCGCGGCCAATTCCTCCGAGCCGCCGCGGGTCCGGCGGGCGTCATCGACGAATTGGATGATCGCGGCGAACGCTCGTTCCTGCGCGGCGGTCCACGCCGTCGGCGTTCCCGTCGCAGGCGCAGCCGACGACGCAGGTGCCATCCGCTCCCGTTGCGCGCCGACGGGCACGACGGACGCGGCTGATTCCACCGGCGTCAACTCGCTCACCGCAGTCGGCGCTCCTGCACGCGCTGCTTCCATCGGCACCGGTGGCAGTGGCGCGGACGGCACCGCCGCGGGTGTGGGCACGCGTGCGGACGTCGGCGTCGTTGCGCTGCTTTCCTGCACCGCTTCGAGCACCTGTTGCACCGCCGCTTCGACCGGCACCGTGGCAAACTGCACCGTGACCTCCGCGGACATCGTCGCCGCCGGAGTGCGCACCACGGCCGATTGCACCACGGATTTCCAGCAGCCCGGCGCGCTGTAATAGCCGAGGTCCGCGACATACGCCGTGTCCGCCACCGGCACCGGGACGAACCACTCGCGCGACTCGGGATGCAGTTGAACCTCCGCCACCGGCGAACCGCCCACCTCATTCTGATAAACCCGCAGCACCAGATGGCCATCCACCGCCCGGCTGTTGAAACGCCGCAGATGCTCGAAGCTGAAATCCCAGTGCGCATACAGCCAGAAGGGATCGCGCGGCGTCAGCAGCAGCCGCCCCGTCCCGTACGATTCCGGCAGCTCCGGCAACTCCACGGCCCGCGCTGGCACGGGCGGCGGCGGCGTGAGCGGTGTCGTCGGTGGCGTCGTGGTCGGTCCCAGTTCAAAGCGCCCCGGCAGCCCGGTGGGCACGACGGCGACCGCGGCGACAGGCGCGGTCGGCGGAAAATCACCCTCGAAGAGAATCGCCGGCAACTTCACCGAAACGGCGCTGGCCGGTGTCGGCGCGGGCGCGGGAGATTTCTTCCCGGCGCTCGGAGTCGCTTTGCCGGGAGCGACGGGAATCTTCGCCGCCGCGACGGGCTTCGCCACTGCGCGCGATGCGACCGACGCGACCACCGCCTTCTTCTTGAGCGGACCAGCCGGAGCCGCCGGCTCCTTGGACTGCGCGGCGGCGCGCGCCGCCACCTTCGTCGTCCCAAAAGCTTTGCGGGACACGGTGCGGGACTTGGAACTGGTGGTCTTTTTCATGCCGGGTGGAACGTGCGGGGGGAAGCTGCGTACACTGCCTGCCAACGCGGTTTCTTGTACTCGGCGCACCGGGGGCAGGCAACGAGTAATTGCGCCCGACGCGGTGGGTATGGGGGCAAGTAATCAGTAATCAGTGATTAGTAATTAGTCGGCGGGGTGCGTGACCCGTGATCGGCATTCGCCCGCCGCGCCTTGTCAGTCGTTGCGAAAATTCGGGCAGTCCGTGCCGGTGCCGAGCGCGCCGACAGCACGAATTTTGGCGACGATCGATAGCGGCCGTTTTCTTTCGTCCCTGGCGGGACTTGTTTCCCGCCCGACCGCGCGCAGATCCAGCCATTGATCGCCGGGCATTTTCCTTCGCCCGCTGGACTGGGGAAAAGGGAGCGGCGAGTGCGTGCCGCGCTTTGGAGTGCGGTGACTTGTCACCGCTTTGGCGCAGGCGACTCGTCGCCGGCGAACGCACGGACGGCTCCGGACTCGCGGGCGCGCCACCGCTGGCGCGAGCCGTGAGCGCACCATTCGCTTTCGCACATCGCGGGTTGGCGACGGCGACAAGTCGCCTTGGGAAAGCGGTGACGAGTCACCGCAGTCCAAACCGGGGCGGGGACAGCTTGTCCCCGCAACGCTGTGCTGTGATCTGGTGGCGACAAGCTGTCGCCACCCCTGTGGGCGAGCTGCCGCGCTTTGGAGTGCGGTGACTCGTCACCGCTTTGGCGCAGGCGACTTGTCGCCGTCGAACGCACGGACGGCTGCGGACTCGCGGGCACGCCACCGCTGGCGCGAGCCGTGAGCGCCCCATTCGCATTCGCACGTCGCGGGTTGGCGACGGCGACAAGTCGCCTTGGGAAAGCGGTGACGAGTCACCGCAGTCCAAACAGGGGCGGGGACAGCTTGTCCCCGCAACGCTGTGCTGTGATGTGGTGGCGACAAGCTGTCGCCACCCCTGTGGGCGAGCTGCCGCGCTTTGGAGTGCGGTGACTCGTCACCGCTTTGGCGCAGGCGACTTGTCGCCGTCGAACGCACGGACGGCTGCGGACTCGCAGGCGCGCTACCGCTGGCGCGAGCCGTGAGCGCCCCATTCGCTTTCGCACGGCGCAGGTTGGCGACGGCGACGAGTCGCCTTGGGAAAGCGGTGACAAGTCACCGCACTCCAACAAGGCGCCAGCGGCGTGCGCTTCCCACGCTGCCGGTTCGGCCGGTATAGGTGCCGCCCGTTGTCATGGCGGACGGGCGGTGCGGCGGGGGCGGGAACACGGGGCAGGGATGCCCCGTGAACCGGCAGGCAGGGATGCCTGCCCCACAGGTGCCGGGCGCGGGTGGCAGACTGCGGACGAGAAACTGAGATGCGCCCGCGGGTGGAAGGAGGTTCGAGTCTCCTTACGCCGCCCGCTACAAGCTCAGTTGGAACGGAGTTCGACCACCGAGACACGGTGGACTCAGAGATGGGACGCGAGGTTCGAACAGAACGCCGAGGTTTTATTCCGGCGCCACTTCTCTGTGTCCATCGCGGCTCCGTGGTTCCACTCGGGCTTCCGCCAGCGCGCGCAGCAGCGTTTCCACATCCGCCTCTGTGTGTGCGGCCGTGAGGCTCAGTCGCAGGCGCGCCTCGCCGCGCGCCACGGTCGGATACCGGATCGCCGGCAAAAAAACGCCGCGCTCACGCAGCGCCGCCGCCGCCGCGACGGCCGCTTCCTCCGCACCCAAAATCAGCGGCAGGATCGGCCCGCACGCGGCCTCGCAATTCCACCCGAGCCGCGCCAGACCCGCCCGCGCCTGCGCGACGCGCTCGAACAATTGCGTCCGCCGCGCCTGTCCCTCGGCGCTCTGCAACAACTCGACGCCCGCGCGCGCCGCCGCCGCGCCCGCCGGCGTGGGCGCGGTCGAGAAAATAAAGGAGCGCGCCGCGTTCACGAGGTAATCGACCAGCACCTGCGGCCCCGCGATGAACCCGCCCGCCGCGCCAATCGCCTTGCCCAGCGTGCCCATCTGCACCTCGATCCGGTGCGCGACGCCCGCCGCTTCGGCCAGTCCGCGCAACCCCGCGCCGAGCACGCCGGTCGCGTGGGCCTCGTCGAGCATCAGCCAAGCGCCGAAACGCTCCTTCAATTCCACCAGTTCCCGCAACGGAGCCGCGTCGCCGTCCATGGAGAACACGGACTCGGTGACGATCAACGTGCGCGACCGCGGAGTCGCGGAGGCCGCTGTGCCGGTTTGCCGTTGGCCCAGCCGTCGCAGCAGCTTCTCCAATTCGCCGAGATCGTTGTGCGGAAACACCTGCAATTTCGCGCCGCACAATTTCGCCGCGTCCACCACGCACGCATGAACCAGCCGGTCGATGATGATCGTGTCGCCCCGACCCACGAGCGCGCAGATCGTCCCCAGCGCTGCCGCGTATCCGGACGAGAATGAAAGCGCGGCCTCGGTGCCTTTGAATCGCGCCAGCGCCACCTCCAGTTCGTGATGCGGCGCGAGCGAGCCGCAGATCAGCCGCGACGCCCCCGAGCCGGCCCCATACCGCCCGACCGCATCGACGGCCGCCGCGCGCAACGCCGGATGCCCCGCCAGCCCGAGGTAATCGTTCGACGCAAAGTTGAGCAGCTCGCGGCCCGCGACCGTTAGGCGCGGCCCGACCACCGAGTCCACACGCCGCAGCTCGCGCAGCAAGCCGCGCTCGCGAATCACCGCCAGCCGCCGGGTCAGGTCATCAATAAATTCGCTCATGCCATGGCACGAGGCGGCGTGCAGCCGGTCGTGCCGCACCACCATGCCAAAGGTCCGCGCCTTGCCCACAGGAATAACCGGGAACCCGAAAAACAAATTGGCAAAGGAATGGAGGCAAAGGAACGAGGACCGGGGAACTGCCGAAAAGAAGTGCCCTGGTCCGCATTCCTTTGCCTCCATTCCTTTGCCATTTCAGGGCGAGGAGAGGCGGCTTGCCTGCACGGATGCCGCCGCAGTTTGGAGTGCGGTGACTCGTCGCCGTCAAAGCGTCCGGGCGCATCCGGTCACGCCCGCACGTCGGCGCTGGCGCGAGCCGTGAACGCACCTTTGCACATCCACGCCTCCCGCTATTCGACGGCGACAAGTCGCCTCGGGAAATCGGTGACAAGTCACCGCACTCCAAAGTTTGCGCTTCGCTCACGCCGACAGCGGCGCGCTCCCCGGTACCCGCGCCCAGCAGCCGTCGATCATCACGCCGCCCACCGCGCCCGTCTGCGCGAGGCACGCCTCATACGCGGCGCCCGTCTGTCCATCGAACGGGACCGCTATCAGATCTGCCAGCGCGTTCGGCACCAGCTCGCCCAATTCGCCGCCCCGGCGCAACGCCCGCGCTGCGTTCACCGTGACCATGCGCACGATGTCCTCCGCCGCCAGCGCGCGATACGCGTTGGCGAACGCGCGCATCTCGACCCACAGATTCAACTCGACACTGTCGGTGCCGTCGCCGCGCGGGGTCCACCGCCGTTGCGCCCGCGGCCCGGCGTCGCCGGACGGCGCGTTCGGCGGCAGCAGATTTTGCACGATGAAATTCATCGAGCGCGCCGGATTCTCGGGTGCGGTCAGCGTCGCCAGACTGTCCGTGCCGAGACACAGGTTCACGCCGGCCATCGCCAGCTCCTCGAGGGGAAATCGCCGGTGCCCGAAAAACGCGTGGCTGCGCGGGCAATGCACCACGCTCGCCCCGCTGCGTCCCAGCCGCGCGGCGTCGCCGGTGGTCAGGTAATTCGCATGAATCGCCAGCAGCCGGTCGCACAGCAGGCCTGTGCGCTCGAGCTGCTGCACCGGCGACACGCCGCCGCAGTCGGCCATGTCGCGGTCATTGCGCCGCAGCCAGTCGTGCATTCCGCCGCGCCCGAGCATCGCCATCTCGAACTCCTCCGCCGACTCCGCGACATGCGTCATCAGCGGCAGCCCGCGCCCGCGCGCCGCCGCGCCCGCCAGCCGCAGCAGCTCCGGCGTCGTCGAATACGGCGCGTGCGGCGACAGCCCCAGCGTGTTGCGCCAGCCCGCGAAGGATTCCACCGTGTCCAGCGCCTCGCGCAGAATCTGCGCCGGATCGCGCCGGCTCTTCACGCCCGTCATCTCGAGAAACGAAATCACCCGCAACGGCGTGGCCTGCCAGACCTCGGGGAGCAACGCCGGCACCGCCTCGACATCGGCCACCGTCGTCACGCCGTTGCGCAGCAGCATCTGCGCGCCGCCCAGCCACGACGCCGCGAAATCGGAATATTCCCACTCCGCCTTGAAGCTGGTGATCCAGTTGATCCAGTCCACGAACGACCGCTGCTGCGGAATCGCGCCACCCATGCCCGTGTAGTCGAGATGGCAATGCGCGTTGATCAACCCCGGCAGCAGGATCACTTCCCCGAGGTCCGTCACCGGTCCGTCGGCCTGCGCCTGCAGCTCGCGCCACGGGCCGACCGCCGTGATGCGATTGCCGGAAATAAAAACCGCGCCATCGTGAATCGGCGGCCGGGAGACCGGCAGGACGATACGGGCGCGGAGCGCGAAACGGCTCGCGGACACCATTACAGGTCCGCTTCCTGCCGCTTGATTTTCACATGGGCCGCCTCGGTGTGCTTGCGGGCTTTGTACTTGTTGTGCCGCTTGCGGATCTGCTGCTCGATCTTCTTCGTCACCAGGTCAATCGCGGCGTAGAGGTCGCTCTCGTGATCTTCCGCAAAGAGATCGGGGCCGGGCACCGACACGCGCAGCGAGCAACTAAACTGCCGCTCGGGCGTCGTGGTGGCGTCATGCTTGAGCGTGGCGCGGACATTGATCGCGCTGCGGTCCAAGTGCTCCAAGTTGTCGATGCGCGCGAGGATGTGGTCCTCGATGGCCTGGGTCAAAGTCAGGTTGTGAGTTGATAGGATCAATTTCATTGCGGCCAACTTGCGCCGCCGAAAAAATAAAATCCAGCCAAACTCCGCGCCGTGTGAGAACCGGCCGCCGTCGAGGTTGGCAATTTCCACGCGCGGTGGAGCGGGGCGGAAGCTCCAAGAACCAAGTTCAAAGCACAAGGGAAGCTGCAAGCACCAAGCGCCTTCAAGCCGCCGTGCCCGTTTGCAAAGTCACTGGAGCCGCGACGGTCGCGGTTTGGAGTTCCGCGTTTACGCGGTCCGCTGCCCGCCCGACGCCTGAACCGCGTAAACGCGGAACTCCGAACAGGAATTTTCAACCAGGCTCTCACGGTACCGATGTCACTCGCGAAAACCGCACCACGTCGCGGACCTGGCAACCACCCCTCACAATGCTGGCAAAGTCTCCAACCCCGCCCCGCCCCGCATGGCGCATGGCGTTTCCCGCGACCGCCGACGGCCGAACTTTGAATTTTGAACCTTAAACCTTGAACTTCAGCCCGCCCCGCTCACTTCCCCACACTAAATCCGCCATCGATCACAAACGGCGTGCCCGTCATGAACGCCGACTCATCGCTCGCCAGATACAACGCCGCCGCCGCGATCTCCTCCGGCCGCCCCATCCGCCCCAGCGCCTGCGTGGACGACATCTCCTCGTAGGCCTTCTTCGGGTCCGGATACTCCTTCAGCCGCGCCGAGACAAACGGCGTCTCCACGCGCCCCGGACAAATGCAATTGCAGCGAATCCCCTCGCGCGCGTGATCCAGCGCGATGCAGCGCGTCAGCCCCACCACCGCGAACTTCGTCGTGCAATATGCCAGCCGGTCCCGCACCGCCACCACGCCGCCGATCGACGCCAGATTGATGATGTTCCCCGCCTTGCGCTCGAGCATCCGCCCGATGAACGCCTTCGTCACATTGAAGACCCCGCGCACATTCACGCCATACATCCGGTCCAGGTCCGCGCCCGCCGTCGTCGCCATCGTGCCCACATGGCCGATGCCCGCGTTGTTCACCAACACATCCAGCCGCTCATGCCGCCCATGCACCGCCGCCGCTGCCGCCACGCACGCCGCCTCATTGGCCACATCCAGCGCAATGAACTCCGCCGCGCCGCCCGCCGCGCCAATCTTCGCCACCGTCGCCCGCCCGCCCGCCTCGCCGATGTCTGCGACCCACACAAACGCCCCCGCCGCGGCAAACGTCTCCGCGATCGCCGCGCCAATGCCCGACCCCGCGCCCGTGACCAGCGCCACCTTATTTTCAAGACTGAACATGATGATGAGATGATTTAGAAAATGACCGCGACCCGCCGCGACTCGCTGAAAGCCCGCGCATCCTGCCAAGGCCGCGCCTTGTTTCAACTCCGCCTTTTTCTCACCAAACCATTCGCCGCCGGGACGTGCTCGAACCCTACTGTTCTGCTCGCCGTAACCATCGCCTCAGCGCATCGTCCTATACCTCGTGCAAAAACGTTTCACGCCCGCAGCCGCCGCCCTCCTCGCCTTCCTCTCCGTGCTCAGCGTACCCACCGCCCCCGCCGCCGATTCCCTACGCGCCCCAACGCCCGACGATCTCGCCTTCTTCGAGAAACGCATCCGTCCCGTCCTTATTGAAAAATGCTACTCCTGCCACTCTGCCGCCGCCGAGAAACTCAAGGGCGGCCTCCTCCTCGACACCCGCGCCGGCACACGCCAAGGCGGCGACACCGGCCACGCCGTCGTCCCCGGTGACCTGAAGCAAAGCCTCCTCCTCAAGGCCATCCGCTACACCGACAAGGACCTCCAGATGCCCCCGCCGAAAAACGGCGGCCAGCTTCCTGCCGAGGTTGTCGCCGACTTCGAGAAATGGATTCTCATGGGCGCGCCCGACCCGCGCGACGGCCAGCCCCCGCCCCCGCGCCGCGGCATCGACCTCGCGAAAGGCCGTGAACATTGGGCCTTTCAAGCACCCAAGAAATCTCCGCCGCCCGCCATCAAGGACACCGCGTGGCCCCGCACCGACCTCGACCGTTTCATCCTCGCCGAGCTTGAGTCGCACCATCTCCGCCCCGTCGCCGACGCCGATCCGCGCACGCTCATCCGTCGCCTCTACTTCGATCTCCTCGGCCTTCCACCCACGCCCGAAGAAGTCGAAGCCTTCGTCGCCGACTCTTCCCCCAATTCGTCACTCGAAACTCGTCACTCGAAATTCTCCGCCCTCGTCGATCGCCTCCTCGCCTCGCCGCAGTTCGGCGAACGCTGGGGCCGCCACTGGCTCGATGTCGCGCGCTATGCCGAATCCAGCGGCAAGGAAGTGAACCTCATATATCCCCACGCCTGGCGTTACCGCGACTACGTCATCCGCGCCTTCAGCGACGACAAACCCTACGACCGCTTCCTCCGCGAACAGCTCGCTGGCGATCTCCTCCCCGCCGCCAACGATCTCCAGCGCGCCGAACAAACCGTCGCCACCGGCTTCCTCGCCCTCGGCCCGAAATCGCACAACACCCGCGAACTCCGCCAGTTTCAACTCGACCTCGCCGACGAACAAATCGACGCCGTCTCGCAGGCCATGCTCGGCCTCACCGTCGCCTGCGCCCGCTGTCACGACCACAAGTTTGATCCCATCCCGACGCGCGATTACTACGCGCTCGCCGGCATTTTCCTCAGCACGGAAACCCGCTTCGGCACGCCGCCGCTCATCCAAAACGCCCAGCCGACCGCGCTCCTGCCGCTGCCCGCCACCGCCGGCATTCCCGACGCCGACCCCATGCGCCCGTTCCAGCGCAGCTTTCTCCAGCGTCAGCTCGAACAGAATCGCAAGGAACGCGACGACCTCCTCGCCGAAGCCCGCCGCTCCGGCGACCGCGCCGCGCTCGTCGCCAATCCCCGCCTCATCCGCGCCGAGAGCATCATCAGCGTCACGGAAAAACAGCTCGCCCGCTACGACGACACCGGCAAACCCCTCCGCTTCGCCATGGGCGTGAAAGACCGCGACGAACCCCGCGACGCCCGCATCCTCACCCGCGGCGAACTCACCCGCCCCGGCGACCCCGTCCCGCGCGGCTTCCTCCAAATCCTCAATTCCCCCACCGCCCCCAGCGCGCCCGCCATCGCGCACGGCAGCGGCCGCCGCGAACTTGCCGACGCCATCGCATCGCCCGCCAATCCCCTCACCGCCCGCGTTATGGTCAACCGCATCTGGCTCCATCTCTTCGGCCGCGGCCTTGTCCCCACGCCCGACAACTTCGGCACCACCGGCCAGCCACCCACGCATCCCGCCTTGCTCGATCACCTCGCCCAACAGTTCATCGCCCACGGTTGGTCCGTGAAAAAACTCATCCGCGAAATCGTTCTCAGCCGCACCTATCAACTCGGCGCCGCCTACGATCCCATCAACTACGCCGCCGATCCCGACAACACCTGGCACTGGCGCATGAGTCCCCGCCGCCTCGACGCCGAAGCCATCCGCGACTCCCTACTCGCCGTCAGCGGACGCCTCGAACTCACGCCGCCCCGCGGCTCGCAAGTCGCCGCCTCCGAAGGCCCCGTCCAGACCCTGCAACGCTTCAACCTCCTTGACCCCGACCGCGCCGTTCGTTCCATCTATCTCCCGATCCTCCGCGACCTCGTG
>BJHT01000058.1:24717-26683 GCA_014193395.1 Verrucomicrobiota bacterium | reverse complement strand
CGCGCCCGGCCTTGCTTCTCTCCCCGTCTCCGCTCCCGTCACCGCAACCACCGACTGGACCTACACCGAACTCCTCTTCGACAGCCAGGACTTCAGCACCCTCGAAATCCGCGCCGGCCTCGGCACCCAGGGCCGCGCGCTTGGCACCGCGTGGTTCGATGACCTGCGACTTCACGAACTCATCCCGCGTCCTTTCCTCACCGGCCCCGCCGACACCACCGCCACCAACGGCCGCACCGCCACGCTCACCGTCGAGGTCACCAGCCCCATCCCCGTGGAATTTCAGTGGTTGAAAAATGGCGTCCCCATTCCGGACGCCACGCACCCCGTTCTCGAACTGCCCGCCGTCACACCCGCCAGCAGCGGCCGCTATGCCGTGGCCGTCCGCAACGCCGGTGGCCTTGCCACCAGCCGCGCCGCGTTGCTCGAAATCGTCCCCGGCCCCGGCAACAACCAACCCCCGCTCCTCACTGCTCTCGAGACCGCTCCCCTGCCTTTCCAGCGCACGCTCGTTCCCCTCACCACCACGCTCGTCCTCGCCGACGCCGACAACTCCCATCTCCTCGGCGCCACCGTCGCCCTCACCACCGGCTACGTCCCGCTCGAAGACCTCCTTTACTTCACCGACTCCGCCAGCATCACCGGCCGCTTCGATGTCCCCACCGGCGTCCTCACGCTCGCGGGCAAAGCCACCGTCGCGGAATACCAGACCGCCCTGCGCTCGATCCAATACCTGAACCCCCGCCTCCGCCGCACGCCCGGCGCGCGCACCTTCACCTTCACCGCGTGGGACGGGCTCGCGCCCAGCCTTCCCGTCAGCCGCACCCTGCGCCTCGACCCGCCGCCCGGCCGCACCCGCGTCATCGCGTGGGGCGACAACGACGCCGGCCAGACCACCGTTCCCGCAGACCTCGCCCACGTCATCGCCACCGCCGCCGGCGGCTCGCACTCGCTCGCCCTCCACGCCGACGGCACTGTCACCTCGTGGGGCGGTATTCCTACCGCCCCGGAAACGCGCGTCCCCGACGGCCTGCGCGACGTCGTCGCCCTCGCCGCCAATGGCGCGCACAACCTCGCCCTCCGCGCCGACGGCACCGTCGTCGCCTGGGGTTCCGTCCCCGCGCCCGCCGACCTCGCCAACGTCGTCGCCATCGCCACCGGCCGCGACCACGGCCTCGCCCTGCTCGCCGACGGCACCCTGCGCGGCTGGGGCCGCGACACCTTCCACTTCAACCAATACGACCCCGACTGCGATTGCGTCCGCGCCTTCGCCGTCCCGTTCGGCCAGGCCACGCCGCCGTCGGGCCGCAACTTCGTCGCGCTCGCCGCCGGTGACACCCACAGCCTCGCCCTGCGCGCCGACGGCGTCGTCGTGGACTTCGGCGCGCTGTTCGAGGGCTTCGGCGATTATCCCGGCGACGTGCTCACCAGCCGTCCGCTCGGCGACGCCGCGGTGATCGCGACGCAAATATCCGCGTGGGGCGAAACCGGCAGCCTCTTGGGAAATGATGGCGTCGTCAGTGTTTACGGCCATCCCCTCGGCCTCCCCGGCGATCTCCGCAATGTCCTCGCCGTCTCCCCCTTCGCCGCCGTCACCACCGACGGCTCCGTCGTGAGCTGGGGACCGCCCGGCCCCGCGCCCCAACTCGCGAACGTCCTCCACCTCGCCAGCGCCCGGCACGCCCTCGCCGTCATCGCACTGCCGCCCACCGCGTTCGCGCAAACCGTCACCGGCCGCGAAGACACCGACCTCATCATCACCCTCGCCACCGACGCGCCCGCGCCCACGCCCGCCGCCGATCTCACCGCCATCACCACCGCCATCACCACCCTCCCGGCCAACGGCACGCTCTACCAATGCAGCGCCGGCCAGCGCGGCGCGCCCATCACCACACCCGTGACCCTCGTCACCGATCCCCAGCGCCGCGTCATTTACGCCCCCAATCCCCAGCCCAACGGCGCGCCC
>BJHT01000058.1:0-24707 GCA_014193395.1 Verrucomicrobiota bacterium | reverse complement strand
GCGCGCCCCTCGACCACCCCCAACTCCCCCTCGCCCAGGGCACCCGCGCCTCCGCCCCCGCCCGCGTGACGATCAACATCACCGCCGTCAACGATCCCCCCATCGCCGGCTTCGGCCTGTCCCTCGCCATCCCCGGCACGAGTTCCGCCGAACTCACCCGCCCGCCCTTCGCCTCGCCCACGAGCGATTTCACCATCGCCCTCTGGCTCCGCACCGCCGTCCTCAACGACGGCTACTACCACGGTATCGTCGGACGCCACCTCGCCGGCGGCACCACCAACCGCTCCCCCTCCCTCTGGCAAGGCCCCGACCGCGGCGCGCTCCACCTCGATTCCCTCGCCACCGACGGACGCCGCTTCGGCCTGCTCCTCCCCGGCTTCTTCCAGGAACCCGGCACCTGGCTGCACCTCGCCCTCGTGAAACAAGGCACCAGCTACCGCATCTATCGCAACGGCCGACTCTTCGGCACCGGCCCGGCCCCCGCCGCCGTCCGCATCCTCCCCGGCGGCTACTCCTTCGGCCGCGTGGACAACTATTTCCGCGGGCACCTTGAAGACATCCGCATCTGGCAAACCGCCCACACCGAAACCGAACTCCGCGCCGACGCTTACCGCCCACTCACCGGCCAAGAACCCAACCTCCTCGGCGCCTGGTCCTGCAACGAAGGCACCGGCAAACTCCTCCGCGACCTCTCGCCCGCCCGCAACCACGCCCGCCTCACTGGCAACGCCGCCTTCTCCGCCCTCACGCCCCCGCTCGCATGGGAAACCCCGCGCAACGCCCCCCTCACCGCCTGGCTCCCCGCCGCCGATTTCGAGGGCGATCCGCTCCGCTTCAACACCGTCACCGCCCCGCGCTCCGGCACGCTCTACATTGATCCCCACGGCCGCTTCACCTACACCCCGCGCCCCGGCTTCACCGGCACCGACACCTTCACCTACCGCGTCAACGACGGCCGCCTGAACTCTCCCGCCGCCACAGTCACCCTGCGCGTCACCGGCCCCACCACCCCCGCAACCAACCCCCCAGCCCGCCGCTAAAAAGCCAATTTCAAAAGTAGCTTGAGCCGCGAGCGACAGTGTTCGGAGTTCCGCGTTTACGCGGCCCACCGGGCTCCCGCCGCCCGAACCGCGTGAACGCGGAACTCCAAATCGGGAATTTCCAACTGGCTCTAACCCTAGCTTCCGGAGACCCCCAGAAGCCCTGAGCAAAAACCACTAACCGGCACTAACCGGCACCAATAACAACCAATCCCCGCCGCATCCGGAAAAACAAATGCGGTCTCTCTTCTCTTATTAGTGCGAGTTAGTGCCAATCACTGGTTTCTACTTTTAGGTAACTCAGGAAGTATCTGTCTATCGGCGCTCCTTGGAGTGCGGGCACCTCCATTCCCCTGCCACAGTTCGCGGGGCTCACCGTTTGCAGCCGCCCCGCCCGCCCGCAATTCCATGCCAATAAAAGTTGTCAGGATGCCAAATTCCGTGGAGCCAGCCGGACACATCTGAAGTCGAATGTCACAAGTTCGGTGCATTCGGTGGGCAGTTCGCAACCAGTTCCCGACGTGCCCTCTGTGCCGAAATGTTGTGCCCGTCATAAGAATCCAACCGGAACCGACCCATCGGTTTCATCGAACTACGTTTATGAAAACAAAACTCTCCCCCCCCATCCTCGCCCTGCTGCTCGCCGCCTGCGCAGTGGCCGCCACCCCCGTTACCCTCGCCGCCACTGGCGACACCAATTACTACGGCCCCAACATTGTCTCCAACGGTGGGTTCGAGTTTTTCAAAAATGGCGTTCTTGGTTGGCAAAGCTACGGATGGCTGGGCGAATGGGACGCGCTGCAGAAAAAGTCAGGCACCCACAGCGTAAAGGTCACCGCGCTAGTTCCGGATAGAGACGCTCAGCACGCTTGGAGTCAACCCGTCTCTGTGCTGCGACACACCCGTTACCGCTTGTCCGGCTAGATCAAGAAAAGCAACGTTGAACACGCCGGCGCGGCCGTCGATGCCGTCGATCATCTAACCATCGCGATTCGCCAACCGTGGGAATCTTTCCGCAGTGAAGGGGTATTCGGGACCACCGATTGGAAATACGTGGAAGTGTTCTTTAACACCACTCTGCAAGACGCCGCTTGGGTCGTCGCCGGGATTGGTGAGGAAGGCGGCTACACCCGGGGTGTCGCCTGGTTTGATGATATTGAACTTGCTGAAATGAACCCCCTTCGCTTCACCACCCAGCTTTCCAACATCCTGGCAACCAACGGCACCAGCACTCAAATAATTGTCCCGGACGTTTACGCCGCGGGCAGTCCGCTAAAATTTCAATGGTGGAAGGACGGAGCGTCACTAACCAGCGGGACCAACGCTGCTCTCACTTTCAACCCCGTTCACGGACCCGACGGCGGCACCTACTTTGTCACCGTGCAGAATTCCGCCGGATACAGCATCACCAGCAATCCGGCACTTCTGGAGGTCATCCCTGGAGCCATCAACCAAGCGCCGGCCCTGACCGATCTCGAATCCGAACCACTCCAATTCAGCCATCACGCCGCTACCGTCACTGCTACCCTGCGCGTCGGCGACCCGGATAACTCGAATCTGACCGGGGCCACCGTCGCCATCACCGCCAATTACCTGCGACTGGAGGACCACCTCGCGTTCGCCAACACCGCCACGATCAGCGGGCGTTTCGATAGCACCATCGGCACCCTCACGCTGACCGGGCGCGATACCTTCGCCAACTACCAGTCCGCGCTCCGGTCCGTCCGCTATCTAAACCCACGTTCCATCCGTGACGGCCGCGAGCGAACGCTCTCAATCACTGCTACCGACGGCGTCTCCACCAGCCTCCCAGTGACTCGCAAGCTCAAGGTGGCGAAGGCCCCGGACAGATCCGAGATAGTCGCCTGGGGCAGCAACAGTGCCGGGCAACTCGACGTCCCGCCCGGTTTGTCCAGAGCCGTCGCCGTCGCCGTCGGCGACAACCACACTCTAGCCCTACTTTCCAACGGAACGGTCGTTGCCTGGGGTGCGGCTGGTTCTCCCGAAATCCAAGTTCCCGCCGGATTAAGCAACGTCGTCAGCATTGCCGCCGGCGGCGCGCAAAGCTACGCTTTGAAAGCGGATGGCAAGGTCGTGGGCTGGAATACCCAGAGCATTCCCGATGACCTGAGCGAAGTCATCGCCATAGGCGCCGGCTCCGACCACGGCCTCGCCTTGATTTCCGACGGAACCCTGCGCGGCTGGGGCGGGCGACTCGACACCTTTTGCTACTACAACGGAATCTGCGAATGCGAGCGCTGCGATAACTACGACCCGGGACAAACGTCGCCACCGGGAGACAGCGGCTACATTTCCGTCGCCGGCGGTCTCACTCACAGTATTGCACTCAAGGCCAACGGGACCGTCACAGGTTTTGGTGGCTACGTTGTGGGCGTTTGGGTCGATGACTTCGACGTATTCCCAATCTATGGGGTATCCCTTCCCGAGGGTTTGTCCGGCGTGACCGAAATCGCGGCCTTGGGGCGTGCCAGCGGGTTCCTGTTGAACAATGGCATCGTGATTTTTTCCGAGGTTGATGCCGGACCTGCGGGTGGTCTCAGCAACATTGTCGCGCTCTCCCCCTTTGCCGCGATCACCACCACGGGTAACGCCGTGTCCTGGGGACCAATCGGGCCTGCACCGGCGCTATCCAACATCGTTCAGATCGCCAGTTCCTACCATGCCGTGGCCATTGTCGAGTTACCGGCTGCAGTCCTCGAAGCTCAGCCCCAAACTGTCACCGGGCGCGAGGACACCGATCTCGTCATCACTCTGAACGGCACTGACCCAACGCCCGCAGATGGACTCATTTTCAAAGTCACCACCGGCTCCTTCAACGGCGCGCTCTATCAATTTAACAGCGGCCTGCGCGGCGCGCCCATCGCCACGACCCCGGCCATGGTCACTGATGCCCAGCACCGCGTCATCTATGTTCCCGGTGCGCAGGGTAATGGCACTCCGTTCGATAGCTTCCAATTCGCCGTGGTGGAGGGCACCCGAATGTCGGCTCCCGCCCGTGTGACAATCAACATCACTCCGGTCAACGATCCACCCATCGCCGGGTTCGGGTTGTCACTCGCGGTCCCCGGTTCGGGTTCCGCCGAACTAAGTCGCCCGCCCTTCGCCTCGCCCACGAGTGATTTCACGATTGAAACCTGGGTCCGCAACTCTGTGCTGAACGATGGCTACTACCACGGCATGCTCGGCCGGCAGGGCGCTGGCGGCACCACCAACCGTTCGCCGTCCCTCTGGCAGGGACCGGCCACGGGCGCGCTCCATCTGGATTCCCTCTCCACCGCCGGTCGCCGCTTCAGCCTTGTGCTCCCGGGGTTCTTCCAGGAAACCGGCACTTGGATTCACCTCGCCCTGGTCAAACAAGGCAGCGCCTATCGCGTTTACCGCAATGGCCGGCTCTTCGGTGCCGCTCCCGCTCCCGCCGCCGTGCGCATCGTGCCGGACGGCTTCTCCTTCGGGCGCGTGGACAACTATTTTCGCGGCCACCTCGATGACATCCGCATCTGGCAGACCGCCCGCACCGAAACTGAAATCCGCGCCGACGCCTACCGCCCGCTCACCGGCAAGGAACCCGCCCTGCTTGGCGCGTGGTCGTGCAACGAAGGCGGCGGCAAAGTCCTCCGCGACCTCTCACCCGCCCGCAACCACGCCCGCCTCAACGGCAATGCCGCGTTCTCTTCGCTCACGCCGCCGCTCACTTGGGAGACGCCGCGCGGCGTCACCCTCTCCGGCTGGCTCCCCGCCGCCGATTTCGAGGGCGACCAGCTCCGCTTCAACATCGTGGTCAACCCCCTTTCCGGCACCGTCCTGCTGCACGCCGGCGGCACCTTCACCTACACGCCCCGCACCGGTTTCGCCGGCACCGACACCTTCACCTACCGCGTCAACGACGGCCGCCTCAACTCCGCCACCGCCACCGTCACCCTGCGCGTCACCGGCACCAGCACGCTCGCCGCACGCATCGCCAAAACCAGCGCGCCGACCACCTCGCTCCGCGCGTCAGTCAAAGCAGCCACCTCCACCAACGCCTCCGGCAACACCGTCCGCCCCCGCCTCCCCAGCGGCACGCTGCGCGCGGAACCCGGCGCCTTCGCTGTGGAACCCGCCAACGCCATCCGGGTCGCTTTCTCCCTCACAGCCGACGCCCTCGAGGCGCAAATCACCACGTCCACCCGTACCTACCAACTCCGCAGTGAGAAGCTCGCGGACGCAGCGGAGGACGGCAGCGTACTTCACCTCGAAGGGACGGCGACATTGAACACGATTGGCGGCTTCGTCTTCCGCCTCACCCTCACCCGCGACACCCTCGGCCGTTTCCAACTCTGGGACCAAGCCACCGGCACCCTTCTCCTCGACACCGCCACCCCCAGCGCGCCACTTACCCCCATCGAAAACGCCAGCTACTAACTCCACCGTCCAGAACCCGACACACCGGTTCTGATGCAACCCATGCGAACTCCACCCAACCCAGGCAACCCTGTTCACGAACGACAATTCCATGAAAACTAACCTCACTTCCCACCTCATCGCTCTCCTGCTCATCGCCTTCGCCCCCGACCCCAGCCACCACGCCCTGGCTGCGGCCAGCCCGACAAACTACTACGGAACAAATCTTCTCGTTAATGGTTTCTTTGAACTCCCGGGATGTGGTGGACCGGTGTGCCAGTGGGGCGCAGGGTCGCCGTCACCGGAATACACCACCTTCGGAACCACCACTAATGAAAGCAAAGTCGGTGGCAAAAGCGCTGTCATCACCTCCCAACAGCCAAACGCGGCATATCTAGTGCAGTTTGTCACCGATCTGCGCACGAACACTCCCTATCGCCTCTCGGGTTGGATCAAGACCAGCAATGTGCGGTATTCCGACGGAGCCATCGACCCCGGCGCTCGCCTTTCAATAAATCCGGGAGCCGGGATGCTGCGGAGCACCGCCAGCATCGGCACTACGGACTGGCAATTCGCCGAGGTCTTCTTCACCTCATCTGGTAGGGCCGATATGAACCTCTTCCTTGCCGCCCACCTCGGTTCCGATTTCGGCCCGACCGAAGGGACCGCGTATTTCGATGACATCCAGCTTGCCGAGATCAATCCCCTCCGCTTTTCAAGTCCGGTTGCCGACCGCCTGGCCACCAACGGCATCGCCACCTCGCTGATCGCAGAGGTTTACAGCGGGGCAAGCCCGCTTCAGTTCCAATGGTTCAAAAACGGAGCGCCAGTCGGCAACGCCACCAACCAGATCCTTTCCTTCACTCCCGCCCACGTCACCGACGGCGGCACCTACATTGTCGTCGTCACCCATCCCGTGGGTAACAGCATCACGAGCAATCCAGCCCTCCTTAGAGTTCTGCCCGAGATACCGAAAGCCTATTACGACACCAATCTGATCGCGATCGTAAACGGCTCCTTCGAATCCCCGGAGGAGGGCGGTCTGCTGGGATGGACCGCCTTTACCCAAACGTGGAACGGCTCAACTTTGGAAACAACTGGGTTGCGAAAGAAAGCCGGCGCACGGAGCGCGGTCATCACGTCCAGATGGCCGACTTGGGCGGAACTGTGGCAACGGATTGCGACGTTGCACCCCAAATCCCACTATCGGCTGTCCGGTTGGATAAAAACGAGCAATGTGGTGTCCCCCAATGCCGCGACCAAGGCCGCCGCTCATCTGGAATTCGTCGTGCCAAATGTCGCGAGCTACCGCAGTCCGATCTTCCAAGGGACATCGGATTGGCAGTTCGCCCAGGTTTTCTTTGATTTCCCTGAGATTTCCTACCAAGCACCACTGGTGGTCGTTCGACTCGGTGACGATCCCGATCTTGCGCAGGGCATCGCCTTCTTCGATGACATCCAGCTCGCGGAAGTCAACCCATTGCGGTTTTCCAACCCATTGGAAGGCCTTACAGCTACCAATGGCATCCCAGCCTTGTTGACCGTGAACGTTTACGCCGCTGGCAGCCCGCTTTGGTATCAGTGGTGGAAAGATGGAGCACCAATCTCCGCAGCAACCAATCAATTTCTGGCGGTCAACTCACCGCGGGCGGTTGATGTTGGCTACTACTTTGTCGTCGTGAGCAATCATGCGGGCAACAGCATCACCAGCAATCCAGCCTTGGTTGACGTGCTTCCCGGCGCGGGCAGCCTGCCTCCCGCCATCGTTGACTTGGAAACCAATCCTGCGGTCTTTCAGCGACATGCAATTGCAATCACTGACACGCTTCGCATTGACGACTTAGATGTCGGTCGCTTGTCGGGCGCGACCGTCAAGATCACCGGCAACTATATTCCCCGGGAAGATTACCTATCGCTTTCCCCCACCACTGGCACCATTCCTTACTCATATTTTCTGGCCGATGATCTCACCGATCTCTCTTCCCTCGCGTCGCGGGTGAGACAATGGTGGATTCCGATAGACTCCTGGCTGTCGAGTCAGTTGTCCACCGAGACTAAATCAGCGTTGGACAAGTATCTGTTTGGGGGGGTCGACGTGGTACAACTGAAGCAGCTGCTGTTGCAGGATCTAAACGCGATCCTTCATGGCCCGTCGATTTATGATGAGGCGCGGTTTGCCAGGACCGGACTGCGCCAAGAAACACGACGGCTCGTGTTGATGAATCCACAAGGGGCCGCTGTCCAGCGACTCAACCAACTGCTGCTCGAGGACGCCTATCCCGTGGAATTGCGCCGGCATGGCATTACTGGCCGCTTCGACCCAACCTTGGGAACGCTCACGTTGACGGGACGAGACACCGTCGCCAATTACCAGACCGCTCTCCGATCCGTCCGCTACTTGAACCCTCCATCCATCCGGGACGGAAGGAATCGAACCATTTCCATCACTGTAACCGACGGCGTCGCCAGCAGCCCACCTGTCACCCGAATCATCAGCATGGCCGCCGTGCCGGAGCGCACCGAGATCGTTGCCTGGGGAAGCAACGGTTCCGGTCAGGCCACTGTCCCGGCCGGTCTGTCCAACGCCGTTGCCGTGGCGGTCGGCGACAACCACAGCCTCGCGCTTCTGGCGAATGGCAGCGTCGTCGCCTGGGGGGCGTCCGGCACGCCGGAAACACTGGTTCCCGCCGGCCTGAGCAATGTCGTCCGCATCGCCGCCGGAGGACGGCAAAGCTATGCCTTAAAATCGGATGGCACAGTCGTCAGTTGGGGCAGCCAGAGCGTTCCGGGCGACCTCAGCGAAGTCATCACCATCGCCGCCGGAACCGACCATGGGCTTGCATTGCGGTCCGACGGAACTTTGAGAGGCTGGGGGGGGAATCTCTTCCATTGGTGCTATGAAAGTGTGTGCGATTTCAGGATATGCCAGGATGACGACCCAGGCCAGGCGACGCCGCCCGAAGGCCATGATTTCCTCGCCCTCGCAGGCGGATTCAGTCACAGTCTCGCGCTCAAGAGTGACGGCACCGTGACCGGATTTGGAGGATACTTTGTTCGCTCTCGATCGGAGGAAGGGTGCAATGAGAGTGCAGTGTTTGGGTTATCTCTTCCCGAAGCCTTGGTTAGCGTAACAGAAATCGCTGCGTCGGGAGATACCAGCAAGTATCTCTTCAGTAATGGAACCGTCGCATTTGCTGGGAGTGATCCTGGCCCTGCCGGCGGCCTCAGCAACATCGTCGCGCTCTCCGCCTTTGCCGCAATCACAACCGCGGGCGAAGCGGTGTCGTGGGGCCCGATTGGCCCCGCACCGCTGCTCACGAACGTGGTGCAGATCGCCAGTTCCTACCATGTGCTGGCAATTGTGGAGCTACCCCCAGAAACAAACTCAGCCCCAGTCCTGGCCGATCTGGAGTCAACGCCGATTTCATACACCAGAAACGTCGTTCCGCTTACCACCACACTGCGGGTATCTTCCGAACGTGATACTCCCCTGGAAGGTGCAACCGTCGCCATTTCCAAGAGCTACAATCGCTTTGAAGACGTCCTCGCGTTTCGGGATACAGAATCCATCACCGGCGAGTTCAATCCGACCAATGGGGTTCTGACACTGCGTGGCCGGGCCACCGTCGCCGCCTACCAGGCTGCGCTTCGCTCGGTAAAATATGTCAATTCCCGCGCCATCCGAACCGAGGGTGAGCGTGAGATCCGCTTCGCGCTGGGTCCATCTGCCGTCGCCAGCCGGGCACTCAGGGTCCGACCAACAATTCGCAATGGAGTTCTCTACTCATGGTCGGAACCCATCCCCGGCGATCTCGGGCCAATCGTATCGGTCGCACGGGGACGGGGTTTTACGATCGCTCTCCGGGCCGACGGCACGGTAGCGGCCTGGGGCAACAATGGCCAAGGCCAGACTTCCGTTCCTGCCGGTCTCCGCGATGTGGTCGCCATCGACGCCGGAGAAGCCCACGCCCTCGCCTTGAAGGCCGACGGCACGGTTGTCGCGTGGGGCAGCAATGTCCATTACGGTTATGTCCGTTATTATGGGATTGTCGATGGAGGCCAGACGGATGTGCCGACCGGACTCACGGGAGTTACTGCTATCTCGGCGGGCGGCTACCATAGCCTCGCACTGAAAGCCGATGGGACCATGTCTGCCTGGGGTTCCAATCTCGGCCCCGAATGGGATGACTTTATCAACTATTCGGGCCAGGCGACACCGCCGTCGGGTATCTCCGGACTTGTATCAGTCGCGGGCGGCTGGGCCCATAGTCTGGTATTGCGCGCCGACGGTATTCCGGACGGCTGGGGCGATTGGGGAGTCGATGACGATGTCTTCACGGCGGTCCCAGGGGGGAGTGATGCTCTCCACGGGGTACAAGCCATTGCTGGAGCGGGCTTGGGAAGCGCCTTCCTTTTCGATGATCAGACGGCGTGTTTTTGGGCTGGAGCTTATTTCTATCCAGTTACGTTTTCCAATGTTGTCTCCATCAACGACTCGATGGTTCTGAAAGCGGATGGAACGGTTGCCTCATGGGTTCCGTTTCATGGGCCGCCTGGTCCCACGCCCACAAACTTGATGAATGTGCTGGAACTCCCAGTTCACGGGTCGGGCATGGCTATTGTCTTACCCGCCCCCCTTGCCGCGCTTCCTCAGTCTGTCACCGGCCGCGAGGACACCGATCTCGTCATCACACTGGCGGGCACCGCGCCCACGCCAGGGGACAGTCTTGCCTACAAGATCACTGCCGGCCCGTATAACGGAACCCTGTATCAACTTAGCAATGGCCAGCGCGGCGGACCTATTACCACGGTCCCTACCGCCGTCACGGATCCCCAACACCGCGTAATCTATGCCCCTGGCGCGCAGGGCAACGGTGTTCCCTATGATAACTTCCAGTTTGCCGTGGCACATGGATCCCGGATGTCAGCGCCCGCCCGCGTGACGATTAGTATCACTGCCGTCAACGATCCCCCGATTGCCGGGTTCGGCCTGTCACTCGCCGTCCCCGGCTCCAGTTCCGCCGAACTTAGCCGGCCGCCCTTCGCCTCACCCCACAGTGACTTCACGATTGAAGCCTGGGTGCGCCATGCCGTGCTCAATGACGGCTACTATCACGGCATCCTCGGTCGCCAAGGTTCCGGCGGCGCAACGAACCGTTCGCCCTCCCTCTGGCAGGGACCGAGCCGCGGTGTACTCTTCCTTGATTCACTGGCCACTGACGGTCGCCGCTTTGGACTTATCCTACCCGGCTTCTTCCAAGACGCCGGGACGTGGAATCACCTGGCCTTGGTGAAGCAGGCCACGACCTACCGTATCTACCGCAATGGCCGCCTGTTCGGCAGCGGTCAGGCCCCGGCCAGCGTACGCATCGTACCCGATGGTTTCTCCTTCGGACGGGTGGACAACTATTTCCGGGGGAACCTTGATGACATCCGTATCTGGGCAATCGCCCGCTCCGAGACCGAGGTCCGTGCGGATGCCTACCACCCCCTCTCCGGCAAGGAACCAGGCTTGCTCGGTGCCTGGTCATGCAATGAAGGGAGCGGGAAAGTAATTCGCGACCTTACCCCTGCCCGCAATCACGCCCGCCTCAATGGCAACGCCGGTTTCTCCTCACTCACACCGCCGCTCGCGTGGGAAACGCCACGCGGCACCATCCTCAGCGGTTGGCTCCCCGCCAGCGACTTCGAAGGCGACCCGCTCCGCTTCAGCTCCATCACCACCCCGCGTTCCGGCACACTCCTGCTTCATTCCAACGGCAGTTTTTCCTACTCTCCGCGCACCGGCTTCGCGGGGACTGACACCTTCACCTACCGCGTCAACGACGGTCGCCTGAACTCTCCCGCCGCCACCGTCACCCTGCGCGTCACCGGCACCGCCGCACTCGCCGCGCGCATCGCCCAAACCAGCGCGCCGCCCACCGCGCTCCGCGCGTCAGTCAATGGAGCCGCTGCCACCAGCGCCGCCAGCAAAAGCGTCCGCCCGCGCCTCACCAGCGGCACGCTGCACGCAGAAGCCGGTGCCTTCGCCGTGGAACCAGCCAGCGCCATCCGTGTCGAGTTCTCCCTCTCGGCCGACAGCCTCGACGCACAAATCACCACGCCGGCACCCGCGCGAACCTACCAACTCCGCAGCGTGAACCTCGCCGTGGCGCCGGAGGATTCCCGCGAAACCCAGCTCGAAGGCACAGCCACACTGAACGCCGTGAGCGGCTTCGTCTTCCGCCTCACTTTCACCCGCGACAACCGCGGCCGGCTCCAACTCTGGGATCAAGCCACCGGCACTCTCCTGCTCGACACCGGAACTGCCGACAGACCGTTCAGCTCTCTCGAAAACCCGAACTATTCGAGCGAGTGAATCACCCCAGCACAACGCCTCGCGAACGACCACCCGTGGCAGCTTGACCGCCTCGCGGACCTTGAAGCCGGATGTACGCTGGCCGAGAGATTTCTAATGGCGGGTATATCTGCCCGATTCGTCGCCAACCGCCGCAGTCCGTCGAACGCGTCGTGGCCGACAGCAATCTGAATCCCAATCCCGGAGCTGGTTTGGCAAAGGAATGGTGGCAAAGCAATGAAGACAAAAAGTCTCCCCGTCCCCATTCCTTTGCCCCCATTCCTTTGCCCCCATTCCTTTGCCCCCATTCCTTTGCCCCAAATTCCCCTGCCCCACTCCTGCGCGCCCATCGGCGGAGATCGGAACTTTCGCGGGAACCGGATTGATCGGCAGCCGAATGGCGGCAGCCGAATGGGGACCAGCGATTCTGATTTCAACGACTTATTCGTCTGCCCCCATTCGTCTGCCAAAACCCCTGCGACTCGGGAATTCCGTTGACCGTCGGGGGCGCGGTCTTAGCCTTTCGGCATGGATCACTCGCCTGGATTTTTGAAAATTGTGAACGAAGCCCTGCCCCGCGTGAAAGAGGTCTCGGTGGCGCAGGCGCGGGCGCGGTTGACGTCGGGTGGGCGCGTGGTGCTGGTGGATGTGCGCGAGGATGGCGAGTGGCAGAAAGGCCATGCGGTCGAGGCGGTGCATCTGGGCAAGGGCGTGCTGGAGCGCGATCTCGAAAAGGCGCTGCCGGACGCGGGCACGGAGATCATCCTCTATTGCGGCGGCGGCTTCCGCTCGGTGCTGGCGGCCGATGCGGCGCAGCGGATGGGCTATCGCAATGTCTGGTCGTTGGCGGGCGGTTACAAAGCCATGGTGGCGGCGGGCTGGCCGGTAAAGGCGGGTTCCTGATTCTCAATCACTATTCGGTTGTTCCTATGAAACCATTGTTGCTGGGTCTTTCTCTCTTCCTGTCGGTGGCCGCCGACCTGGGCGCGCAAGGGGTGCAGTTGATCGCGCCGGGCGCGAAGCCGGTCGTGCGAGCACCGGGTGAAGTGGCCACGCTCGCGGGCGTGGACGTGGTCGGCAACGCCGGCCCCGGCAGCAACGTGGTGGTGATCGTGCGCGTCACCCTCGACGCGGGCGCGGCGATTTACTCGAGCGCGCCGCTGGACCGCACGGTCACGCCGGCGGTGTTGTATCTCACCGTGCCGCAAACCATGCGGGTGCTGCCCATCGTCTATCCCGCGCCTCGGAAGCTGCCGATTGCCGGCACAACGCGGGAGCGCCTGGTGTATGAGGAATCGGTCGAAATCAAGATTCCGCTCACGATGAACAGCTACGTGATGCTGCCGGCGACGATCCCCGGAATTTTGAATTATCAAGCGGTCGGCAAAGGGCCGGCCATGCTGCCGCCGCGGCAACTGAAGTTCACGGTCACCTTGCCCAAGCCCCCGCCGCCGCCGGCACCCGTGACCACCAAGCCGGGTACGCCGCCGAAGAAGTGACGGCGGCAGGGGGCCGCCGGGGCCGCAGGCGCAGTGCGTGGTGCGTGGGCAGAGACGCGACACACCGCTGAGAGCGGCAGGGCACAGCGCGGCGAAGCCGCAACCAAAGCGGAGCGCGACCGGTCCCCGGTCGCAGCGGCAACATCGGAACCGGGGCGCCGGGAGAATTTCCAACACCTTCGCGAGTACGTGGCCGCTGCGGGCGGGGACCGCCCGCGCGCCAAAATCCTCGTGGCCCGCGGGGTTTGCAGAGTTGCAGGGCAGCGGGGAAGAATCCACGGAACGGCTCCTTTTGGGGAAAACCGCAGGTCCGAGTTTGGCAGTGGAATCTAGGGCAAAGGAATGAGCAGAGAGGATTCACGTCCCCCATTCCTTTGCCTCCATTCCTTTGCCCTAGATTCCACTGCCCCAAACTCCCCTGCCTATTTCCCGGTGTCCCGTTGCCGCTTCAGCTTCCCGTGCGATGTCTCCCGCCCGCTTCAAATGCCGAGATTGGCGAGCGTGCGGCAGACGGAGTTGACCACGGCGACGAGCCGCGGATGCGACTCTTCCAGCCGCGTCACGGAGGCGGAGAGGCCGTCCAGCGAATGCTTGAGCAGCGCCGGGTCGCGGTGTTCGCGCGTCGCTTCGTGAGTCGAGACCTGGGTGAAGCCGGCGATGCTCTGCGCCGCGTCGGCGTGGGTTTCCGACAAGCCGGCGATCTCGGCCTTGAGGGTGGCGACGAGTGCGATCAATTCGGCGCGGGCCGCGGGTTTGAGCGAACTGGTCGCCTGAAGCTGCGCTTCGATTTTCGCAAGGGTGTCTTGAATCATAAATAATGAAATAGTTTCGGTTTGGCGGTCGCTGAACTGGCGCCGTGTTCGCTCATCGCAGCGGTCCGCAGGATACGCGCGCGGGCGGCGGAACGGAACGGGGATTTTTTTCGGGAAGGACGCAGGCGCGGAGACGCGCCGGAGTGCGGCCGTCCCCGGCCGCAGCAACACTCGTACGCACCGCGTGTCGGGATAAGTCAGCGCCTCGATGCGTTCCACGCTGCTGCGCCCGGGGACGGGCGCGCTCCGGGATGCCGGGGCGCGCGAACGCCCCGGAGTGCGGCCGTCCCCGGCCGCAGCAACGTCCGCACGCACTGCGGTGGCGGGATAAGTCAGCGCCCCTCTGCGCTCCACCTTGCTGCGCCCGGGACGGGCGCACTCTGGGATGCCGCGCTCCTCGCTCATCCTCACCGCGCCGCTTCCAATTGCGCGAGGATGGTCTCGGGCGTGACGCCAACAATAGCCACCGTCTTGTGCCGCGAGGTCTGCCCGCGCACGAGTTGCACCGCACCGCGTGGGCAGCCGATGATGTCTGCGAGCCAGCGCACGAGGGCTTCGTTGGCGGCGGAATCAATCGGTGGCGCGGTGATCTTGATTTTCAATTCCGCACCCAACGGCTCGCCGATCTCGTTCCGACTCGCGCGCGGCTGGAGTTTGATCGCGAGCACCGCGCCGTCGCCGTGGGCGCGCAGGAAGGCGGGCAGGCTCATGCCGTGGCGGGAGTCCAGATGCGCGGCGGCGCCTCGGCGGCGACGCGGCGGGCCTTGAGCCGCACGTAGGGCGGGATGAAACGGCTGCGGTGCCCCCAGCTTCCGGGCCAGCCTTTTTCATCGTCGTGCCGCGGCTCGCGGAGGTCCTCGATGACAAACCCCGCGCGGCACAGGCCGCCGACGATGTCCTCCCAACGGTGCAAAAACTCGAGCGTCTCGCATTCGCGCACGCGCGAGGGATTGGCCGGCGGCAACGGCCCGCTGCGGTAGTACGCTTCGCGCACCAGATAGCCATTGAGCGTCGGGTTGATGTCGGCCTGCAGATTCACCGGCTGTTTGTGCTGACTGACGTAAAGGCCGCCCGGCGGCAGCAGGCGCGCGACCTCGCGATAAACCAGGTGAATGTCCGGCACGTAACAGGTGCTCACGGGTTGCGAGACGATGTCGAAACTGGCGTCGGCGAGCATCGGGAGATCATCCATCGAGGCCTCGATGGTCGTGAGTGTCAGCCCGCGCTCGGCGGCGACGCGGCGGTCGAGCACCAGCATCTCGGGGCTGATGTCCACGACGGTGACGATGGCGCCGGCCGCGGCGAAGAGGACGCTCTGATAACCGCCGCCGCTGGCCAGACAGAGGATGCGTTTGCCGCGCACCTCGGGGCCGAGCCAGCCGCGGCCATCCACGGCACGCAGCGGATTTTCAAAATCCTTGTCGGTGGCGGGATTGGTGTGGGCCTTCTTCTGCCGGACACGGTCGTCCCAGGCTTTGCGGTTGTGTTCGAGGATTGGATTCATCTGACTGGCCAGTTGGTAATTGCCGCGCCCCGAAATGGGAATTGTAAAACCACGGATGCACATGGATGGACACGGACAAAAACCACACGCTGGCCGTCGCAAGCGGAGGTGCGCTGGCTTTGGAGTGCGGTGACTTGTCACCGCTTTCCCGAGGCGACTTGTCGCCGTCGAGCCACCAAGAGCGTGCGGTTGCTATGGGGCGTTCACGGCTCGCGCCAGCGCCAGCGCGCCCGCGTGATCGGAGCCGCATGGAAGTTCGACGGCGACAAGTCGCCTGCGCAAAAGCGGTGACAAGTCACCGCACTCCAAATCGGAGCGCTACGGCAGGTAGCCCCGCGCCAGACTGCAATACGCCGTCACCTGCTCGCGCGCCCAGTGCTCGTCCCGACCGAGTTCGCGGGCAAGCAGCGCGGCAACCTGCGGCGCGACTTCCATGCTGGCGCGCGCATCGAGGATCAGCGCGCGGGTGCGGCGCGAGAGGACGTCCTCCACGGTGCGGGCCATTTCGTGCCGCGCGGCCCAGATGACTTCCACCGGGCGCAGGGTCAGCCGCGAGTGCAGCGGTTGGCCCCATTCCGGGTGTTCGCGAATTAGTTGCTCCATCGCGGCGGTGTCGGTGCCATACGGAGATGCACTCGCATCAGATGCCGCCGCATCGCCCGCGCCGTGGAGCGAGAGCGTCGCGGTGCGCGAGGCGCGCGGTGGGAGGTTCGCCACGCGCTCGGCCGTGTTCACGGTGTCTTCGCCCCTTTTCCGATAGGTCGTCCATTTGCCCCCGCTGATGGTCACGAGGCCCGACGACGATACGGACAACGCGTGATCGCGCGGCAGACGCGACGTGGCCTGATCGGCCTTCACCAGCGGGCGCAGGCCGGCGAAGACGCTGAGAATATCGTCCGCCGCAGGCGCGGGCGTGAAATGGCGCGCAGCGTGGGCAAGGAGAAACTCCAGCTCCGCCGCGAGCGGACGCGGCTCGGCGTCGGTCTCCGTCACCGGCGTGTCGGTGGTGCCGAGCAGGACACAGCCGCGCCACGGAATGGCGAAGAGCACGCGGCCATCTGCCGTGCGCGGAATGATGACGGCGGTGTCCCCGGGAAGAAACCGCCGCGGCAAAACGACGTGCGCGCCCTGGCTGGGTGCGAGCTTTGGAGCCGCGGTGGGTTCGTCGAACCGGCGGATGGCGTCGCCGAAGACGCCGGCGGCATTGATGACGACCTTTGCGCGCAGCTCGAAGACCTGCCCGGATTCAGCCTCGAGCGCGGTGACGCCGCAGACGCGGCCGTGGGATTTCATCAGAGCGGTGACAGCGACGTGATTCAGCGGAACCGCACCCCAGTCGGCGGCGGTTTGCGCCAGCGTGAGGGCGAGGCGGGCGTCATCGAACTGGGCGTCCACATAAGCGATCCCTCCGCGCGCGTGCTCCGGCGCAAGCGTGGGCGCGAGCGCAAGAGTCTCGCGGGAGTTGAGAATGCGCGAGCGACCGAGGCTGTGGTCGCGCGACAACCGGTCGTAGAGCTTGAGGCCTGCGGCGTAGAAGGCCGTCTCGCACCATCCGGTGGTGGGCAAAACGAATTGCAGCGGGCGCACGAGATGCGGCGCGTTGCGCAACAGCCGGCCGCGTTCGGCGAGGGAATCGGCGACAAGTCGCAGGTTGCCCTGGCGCAGATAGCGCAGCCCGCCGTGGATGAGTTTGGTACTGCGGCTCGAGGTGCCCTGCGCGAAATCGCCGCGTTCGAGCAGGACCACGCGATGGCCGCGCGTCGCCGCTTCGACAGCGGTCCCGAGGCCGGTTGCGCCGCCGCCGATGATCACGAAATCCCATACGGCCGCAGGGTCGGACGCCGTGCGAAGAAGGGCGGCGCGGTTCATTTGCTTTGGGGTGGCGATGGGTGGTGTCGCGTGATTTAGCCGATGTGAATGAAAGGCCGCCGACGCTCAGCGTGAGGAGGAGTCGGACACAAACCGGGGATGCGGTCAACGCATCCGAAAAGATGGCGCGGCTTGGAGTCGGCCACTGCGCTCCCGTCCTTTGTAGGAGTCGAGGTAACGAGACTCTAACATCTTTCCACAAGAAGCCCGGCCAAGCCCCCCCACGCCGCATCCCAGACCCGAACTTGGGTTCCCGCACGTCTTGCCCAAACCGGCTCACAGGACTCCGCACGCTCCTCGCGCGGAAAAGGTCAGAGCCTCCTCACGTCGGCTCCTACAGGATCACTCGCGGGCGAGATCACCCTTGAAGATTCGGAGGCCCCACCTAGTTTCGCCCGATGATTGGAATCCCAGACGATTTTCAGCGAGCGACCTGCCGCCGGGCCGTTTTTCTCTTCGCCGCGCTGCACGCCTTCGCGTCATTCGCCACCGCCGCCGACGCTCCGCCCGCGACGGAACCCAACGTGAAACAATGGCGCGCCGCCGCCGACCGCGGCGACGCTGAGGCGCAGTTCCAGATGGGGCGCGCCTACGACCGCGGACTCGGCGTGAAGACCAACGCCACCGAGGCCGTGCGCTGGTACCTGAAAGCCGCGGCGCAGGATCATCCCAAGGCGCAGAACAATCTGGGCGACATCTACGAAAATGGGCGCGGCGTGCCGAAGGACCCCGAAGCCGGCCTGCGCTGGTATCGGCGCGCGGCCGATCTCGGCGATCCCAAGGCACAATACAATCTCGGCTTTCGTCACCTCAAAGGCATGGGCACGGGCAAGGACGCCACCTCGGCGCTGTTCTGGTTTCGCAAGGCCGCCGAGCAGGGCTACATGGACGCCTTCATCCGCGTCGGCGGCATGTATCTGGAAGGCGACGGCGTGACGAAGAATGTCGCCGAAGCCCTGCGCTGGTTTCGCGCCGCGGCCGACTGGGGCGACGCCAAAGGGCAGTTTCAACTCGGCATGATGTACCATACCGGCGTCGATGTGCCGAAGAATCCCGTCGAGGCCTGCAAGTGGATGATGCTGGCCGCGCGCCAAGGTTACGAAGATGCCGACCACGTTCTGGGCCAGCTCAACAGCACGCTGAAGCCCGAGCAGTTTGCCGCGGGCCGCAAGCTCGCCGAGGCATTCGTCGCGGGAAAAGACGCCGCCGCGCGACGGCCCGCGAAGGAACCGTGAGCGGGTGTTTGGCCGCGAGTGGAGCACTGGGGAATCCCGGAGCTCGGCGGCGCGGGTGGGGGGGGGAAAGTTCAAAGCTCAAAGCTTAAAGCTCAAGGGAAGGAGCAAGGACCAAGCACCAGTTCAGGTAAATCCGATCTGCCCGCGTCCGCTGCGGGGACCGGAAGCGAGGCGGGAGCCAAGCCCGGCCGCGAAGCTTTGACCTTGGTCCTTGGTGCTTCCCTTGAGCTTTGAGCTTTGTCCTTGGAGCTTTTCCCCGCGCCCTCCACACGCGGCGCAAAGTTTTTCGCGGCGTCTATTGAATTCCCAAAGTCGCTCCCTATAGTCCGCGCGCATTACAACATCCTTGCAATGAGTGACCCAATCAGCGCCCCGGCCGGCAGCGACCCGACGTGGAATATTCAAGCGGCACGCACCCTCTACAACATCGACCGGTGGGGCGCGAAATACTTCGACATCAATGAAAGCGGGAACGTGATCGCGCGGCCGCTGCACGACGCCGGTTCGGCGGTTGAGATCGAAGACGTCATCGAGGAGGCGCAGGCGCGCGGGTTGAAATTTCCGCTGCTGATCCGTTTCCAGGACATCCTCCGGCACCGCGTCGAGGCCATCAACAAGGCCTTCCGCGCGTCGATCGCCGAGTACAATTACCAGGGCGAATATCGCGGCGTCTTCCCGATCAAGGTCAACCAGCTCCGCGAGGTCGTGGAGGAAATCCTCGATGCCGGCAAACCCTTCAATTTCGGTCTCGAAGTTGGCAGCAAGCCCGAGCTGTTCGCCGGCCTCGCGCTGCAAAACCAGATCGGCGGACTCATCATCTGCAACGGCTACAAGGACACCGGCTTCATCCGCATGGCCATGCTCGGGATCAAGCTCGGCAAAAAGGTGATCCTCGTCGTCGAGAAGCTCGAGGAGTTGAAGCACGTCATCACCGTCTCGCGGCAGATGGGCGTGGAGCCGATCATCGGCATCCGCGCGCGGCTGGCCTCGAAGGGCGCGGGCAAATGGGCGGAGAGCGGCGGCGAGAACGCGAAGTTTGGATTGAGCACCGCCGAGTTGATCGCGGCCACGGAACTGTTGAAGGCCGAGAATCTCGGGCATTGCTTCAAGCTCCTGCACTTTCACATCGGCTCGCAGGTGCCGGACATTCTGACGATGAAGAAGGCGGTCCAAGAGGCGGCGCGTTTCTACGCCAAGCTGCACAAGATGGGCTTCCCCATTGAGTACATTGATGTCGGCGGCGGGCTGGGTGTGGACTACGACGGCAGCCGTTCGGCGTTCGACAGCTCGACCAATTACTCGCTGCAGGAGTACACGAACGACATCGTTTATTACATCGCCGACGTGTGCAACGCAGAGAAGGTCCCGCATCCCGACATCATCAATGAAGGTGGGCGTGCCATCGTCGCCTATCACAGCGTGCTGATCGTCGAGGTGTTTGGTTCGATTGAAAAAATCCGAAAAGACAACCCGCTCACGTACGGCGAGAGCGAGCATCCGCTCGTCAAGGAGTTGCTCGAAATCCGCAAGGGCCTGCCGAAGCTCAACAAACGCGAGGCCTACCACGACGCCCTCGAGCGCAAGGACGACGCGCACAACATGTTCACGCTGGGTCTGCTCGATCTGCCGGACAAGGCGAAGATCGAAACGCTTTACTGGGAGATCAGCCACGAAGTCGTGCTGAGTTTCCGCGGCCAGGCCTACATTCCCGAGGAAATCCGCCAGCTCGAGGACACGCTCGGCGACCAGTACCTCTGCAATTTCTCCGTGTTCCAATCGCTTCTCGATCACTGGGCGCTCGGACAGTTGTTTCCCATCATGCCGATCCACCGCCTGAGCGAGCGCCCCGTGCGCGAAGCCACGCTGGTGGACATCACCTGCGATTCCGACGGCCAGATCAACAAGTTCACCGACCTGCGCGATGTCCGCAGCACGCTTCCGCTCCACACGCTCAATCAGAACGGCAAGCAGGAGCCTTACTACCTCGGGGTCTTCCTCGTCGGCGCCTATCAGGACATCATGGGCGACCTGCACAACCTCTTCGGGCGCGTCAACGAAGTGCATGTCTTCCTCGAACCCGACGAGCCGTGCGGCTACTACATCGAGGAAATCATCGAGGGCAACACCATCATCCAGTCCCTCGCCGCCGTGCAGTACGACGAGCACGAGCTCAAGCGCCAGATGAAGGCGCAGATCGACGAGGCCATCCGGTCCGACAAGCTCATGCCCTCCGAAGCCATGCGCCTGCTCGACGAATATGAGCGCGGCCTGAAGGACTACACCTACCTCTCGATCTAGGGGTGCGCGGCCATGCCCGAACCCGGTTCCAAAGCCGAGCTGATGCGCTCGCTCCGCTGCCTCGTGCGCGGACTGTCCCTGCTCTTCTGGGCGCTCCCCGGCACGCTGCTCGTCAGTCTCGAAAGCGGCGTCAGTGAACTGCTCCAGCCCCTGAACGTCTTCCCGCCCGTCGCCGGTCACGCCCTGCTGCTCTACGGCTTGTGGCAGCTCGCGCGCTTCCAGCCCACCGAACGCATCTGGCAGCGCGCCCTCGAACGCAGCCGCCTGCTCGGCATCATCAACGCCGGCCTGTCACCGTTCATCTTCTGGTCCAATCGCATGCCCAACGAACCCATCTTCACCGCCTCCGTCGGCGTGCTCGCGGTGTCCGGCGTGCTCTTCGTTTTCAACCTGAACTTCGTCCTCCAGCGCCTCGCCGCGATGCTGCCCGACCAGGGATTGCGCGGCGAAATCCGCATCTTCACCCGCATGAATCTCGCGCTGATGGCCGGCATGTTGACCCTGCTCGCGCTCTACTTCGGGCTGCTGCAATGGGTCAACTCGCCCAACCTGCCCGCCCCGCTCGCCGTCCTGCACGATCTGCTCATCGACGGGCGGCGATTCCTGCTGGTCTTCTTCATTCTGCTGCCCGTTGCGCTGACCATGTCGCTGATTTGGAAAACAAAGGAACTGGTGTTGGGAAGTGTGTTCGATCAGTCGGGGTAAGCGAAATCGCGCCCGGACCGGAGGCGAAGGCCGCGCCCCTTTCCAAGACGTGTCCGAAACCATTGTCCGGCGCATTCCTTGACGCACGCGGTTGCCACGGTACTTTGGCCCGCGAAATTCCGAACATCATGAAACCACTCCCAACCGCCACCCTTGCGTCCGCGTCCACCGCCGCGCCGCGGCTCGCATTCACCCTGATCGAACTGCTCGTGGTCATCGCGATCATCGGCATCCTCGCCTCGATGCTGCTGCCGGCGCTGGGCAAGGCGAAGTCCAAGGCGCACGGGAGCATTTGCGTGAATCAACTGAAACAGCTCGAGTTGGCGATCACCCTGTACAACGGTGATTACGACGAGTATTTTCCGCCCAACGACAACGTCGGCGCCATTGCCGCGTCAACCAACTCGTGGATCACCGACAACGTGCAGTTGTGGAGCCCCAACTACATCAGCAACATCACGCAGGGCGTGCTCTTTCGGTATCACGGCACGACCGCGATTTATTTGTTCCCGGCGGATCGCTCCAAAGTCACCAGCCCCGGAGGACCCGTGCGCCACAGCCGGAGCTACTCGATGTCGGTGGGCATCAGTTGCAACGTGGAGCCCAACAGCGCCAAACGCATGACGGATATTTTGAAACCGGCGGATGTCTCCGTGTTTCTCGAGGAAAACGGGGTGAGCATTGACAACGGAGCCAGCGGAATTCGATCAACCACCGCCCTCAACGCCGGACCTTGGACGTGTTGGAATCTGCCGTCGGCGCGGCACAACAACGGTGCGGCGGTCTCCTTCACCGACGGCCATGTCGAGAACTACCGCTGGCAGGGTGGGTTTCTGAAGTTGAACCTGCAATATCCCGATGAGAACTCGATCTCCTTGCGCCCCAGCCCGACGGCCAATCCGCTGAACGGCGCGGCGGTGCCCGTCAACGACGTCGATTCCCTGAAGTTCGCCACGACGCTCAATTACCCTTGAACGCACAAGCGCGCGGCGGCGCACCCCTTCCCCGCCGCGGTGCCGCGCCGACGGCGGCCGGGCGCGCACCGCTCATCGTTCCTCGGCGCGCCTCCCTGCATTGACGATCGTCGGGCCGCAGCTTGCAGCGGTATGCCCACCTCGTGTCATCGCTCTGATTTCCCTTCTCCGCGCGCGAACCGCTGTCAGGGTGCCGAGACATGTCCGTGCCTGATACTCCCCAGCCCCGCCGCTTGGTCGCCGCGCTCGCTGACTTTGACCCCGCCACCCTCGCGCAGCAGTTCGTGGATTGGGGCCACAAACCCAGCCACGCGGCGCGCGTGCTGCGGGCGTTTTACGAGGGCGACGGTCAGGCCAACCCAACAGTATCTGGACTGCCCGCGGAGCTGGTCGAGCGCTTGCGCACGGGGTTCGCTCCGAGCGCGGCGACGCTGGCAGTGCGGCAGGTGGCGGCCGATGGCACGACGAAACTGCTGCTGCGGCTCGGCGACGGGCGCACGGTGGAGTCGGTGTTGATGCCGGATTTTCGCGCGGATCGTGCGGCGGGCTGTGTGTCGTCGCAGGTCGGGTGTGCGATGGGCTGTGATTTTTGCGCGACGACCAAGACGGGCTTCGAGCGGAATCTCACGGCGGGGGAAATCGTGGAGCAGTTTCTGGCGCTGCGCCGCGAGGCGCACGCGGTCGGGCGCCGCCTGCAAACCATCGTGTTCATGGGCATGGGCGAGCCGTTGCTGAATCTCGAACCCGTTCTCGCGGCGGTGCGGCGGCTGGCGGACAACTCCCTCGGCGCGCTCGGCTGGCGGCAAATCACGGTCTCCACCGTGGGCATCGTGCCGGGCATCGACGCGCTCACGGCTACGGGGTTGAACCTTCATCTCGCGGTCTCCCTGCACGCGCCCGACGACGCCACGCGCGCCCGCTTGCTGCCGATGGGCCGGCGCTTTCCCATCGCGGACATCCTCGCCGCAGCGGACCGTTTTCAGGCCCGACGCGGCCGTCCCGTGACGATCCAGTATTGCCTGCTCGCCGGCGTGAATGACTCGCCCGACCACGCGCGCCTCCTCGCCGAAGTGCTCGGCACGCGCCGGATGCACATCAATCTGCTGCGCTACAATCCCACCGGCCTGAGCCTGCGCGGCATCGCGTACGAGCGCTCGTGCGACGACACCGCCGAAGCGTTCGCAGCGGTGCTGCGCGGGCGTGGCTGCGTCGCGCATTTCCGCCGTTCGCGCGGCCCGGACATCGACGCGGCCTGCGGGCAGTTGCGGCGGCGGATCGAACAGAGCCTCCCGACATGATCCAAACTCCGGGGTGGCCCTGAAAACGAGCCGACGGAAATGCGCCCGGAGCCCGGCGTTCCGTGCGGCGGTGCCGGTGGCGACGTCTGTGGTACCAGCGGCAGCGTCGAGCTGCGGCCGATGAAAGTCCCGCCGTGAAAAAGAAGTAGAACCGCCCGCCCGAATCACCCAAGCTCCGCCTGCGAACCGGGAGGCCTTCCTTGCACGAACCGCCCGGTCGCCCCGTCGCGACGGCCCGCTTGACGCGCCGCGCCCGGTTTAATTATTGAAAACGACAACATGAACACGACCGAGAAACATCACTTTCAAGCCGAGATTCAGCAGTTGCTGGACATCGTCATTCACTCGCTCTACACGGACAAAGAAATCTTCGTGCGCGAGCTGATTTCCAACGCCGCCGACGCCTGCGAGAAGCTGCGGTTCACCCAGGCCGCCGGCACCGCGATTCACCAACCCGACGCCGCCGTGACCATCGCGCTCACCACGGATGACAAGGCCGGCACGATCACGTTCACCGACACGGGCATGGGCATGACGCACGGGGAACTGGTGGACAATCTCGGCACCATCGCGCACTCGGGCACCAAGGCGTTTCTGAAGCAGCTCGCCGAGGACAAGCGGCCGGACGCGCGGTTGATCGGGCAGTTCGGCGTCGGGTTTTACTCGGCGTTCATGGTGGCCAAGCGCGTCACGGTTCTCAGCCGCTCCGCCACGCCCGAGGAATCCGGCTGGCAG
>BJHT01000057.1 GCA_014193395.1 Verrucomicrobiota bacterium | reverse complement strand
CGCGCGACTTTGGAGTGCGGTGACTCGTCACCGCTTTCGCGAGGCGACTTGTCGCCGTCGAACCTCGACACCGCAACGAATTGAATCAGCGCGTCCACGGCTCGCGCCAGCGCGGCGACGCCCGCGTGACCGGACGCCCCCTGAACATCGACGGCGACAAGTCGCCTGCGCAAAAGCGGTGACAAGTCACCGCACTCCAAACCGCCGGGGCACGGGCCTTCCAAGACGTCTCCACGCCGAGGCGCAGAGTTGGCGTGCGGATGGAAACGCATCGGAACGCCGCATCCCTCAACGCCAGTGCTGGTAGAAACGCGATTCCTCATGGCTGTTTTGCGGTCGCAATATTCTTCAGCAAGGTCTGCGCGCAGGCCGTGGCGAAGGAGGGATCGTTGATGGCGCAGTCGAGTTCGAGCACCGGAATGTCGCGACGCAGATGGGACTTGAGAGCGGTGAAGAGCGCGGCGTCGGCAGCGGGATCGTGGAACTTTTGCCCCGGCGCGGAGATGACGCTGATGGCGCGGAGCGGGAGCAGCACGGTGACGGGCGCGGTGGAACGGTTGAGTTTTTCGGCGAGGATTTTCCCGAGCTGCGCGCATTCGTCGGGCGAGGTGCGCATGAGCGTCACCTGCGGGTTGTGCGCGTAAAAATTCCGTCCCTGAAATTTTGCAGGTACGGTTTCGGGGCCGAGGAAATTGACCATGTCGAGGCAGCCGGGCGTGACGATGGCGGGCACGCCGTGGCGCGCGGCGGCTTCGAGGCGGGTCGGGCCGGCGGAGAGGACGCCGCCCACGAGTTCATCGGCCCATTCGGTGGTGGTGATGTCGAGCACGCCGGCGACGAGGCCGGTCTCGATGAGCGATTCCATCGTGCGCCCGCCGGTGCCGGTGGCGTGGAAGACGAGGACTTCGTAGCCGGCCGCCTCGAGGAGTTTGCGCGCGTGCTCCACGCAGGCCGTGGTGTTGCCGAACATGCTCGCGACGATGATAGGCTTGTCCGGCGCGGACTGCGGGCGGGCCTCGACCATGCCGCAGATGGCCCCGGCGGCGCGGGTGAAAATCTGCCGCGAGAAGCGGTTCAAGCCGGCGACATCGACGATGCTCGGGAACATGACGATGTCCTTCACGCCGACGTACTGCGCGGTGTTGCCGCTGGCGAGGGTCGAGACCATGAGCTTGGGAAAACCCACCGGCAGCGCGCGCATCGCCGCCGTGCCGATGGCTGTGCCGCCGCCGCCGCCGAGCGAGATGATGCCGTCGATGCGGCCCTCGGCCGCGAGCTTCGCAACAAGCACGGGCGCGGCCTGCGCCATCGCAGCAACGGCCGCACCGCGATCTTTGCGGGCGACGAGAGTGGCGAGATTAAGTCCCGCAGCCGCGGCGACTTGCTCGCGGGTTATGTCAGGGCGGCACTTGGGCGGGTCCAGCAGGCCGACGTCGATGAGCAGCGCGTTGTGACCGCGCTGGCGGATGAGCTCGGCGACGAAGGCGTGTTCCTCGCCTTTCGTGTCGAACGTTCCGATGACGGCGATGGTGGGCATGGGGCGGGGAAAAGGGTTGAAGGGTTGAAGAGTTGAAGGGTCGCGCCCGGCCACCGAGTTGAGAAACCACGAAAGACACGAAATCAAAACCACTGCGGGCGCAGCGGTGCGGGCTGGATTTGGCTCCGGCTTCCTCCCCGCAACTTCTTCCACCTTTTCGTGTCTTTCGTGTCTTTCGTGGTTCATCTCCGGGTTCGGCTTGAAGGGTTGAAAAACGGGGGGTGGGTCACGGAGTGGCCAAGGCCCGCCGCCCGGCTTCGAGCACGCGCAGGATGGCGTCGGGATCGTACACGCAGCCTCCCCAGGTGCCGCCGCTGGCGTGTTGCAGGCCGGCCCAGAGGCGCGTGTCGGCGGGGAGTTTGGCGTTGGCGGCGAGGTCGGGACGCGACGGGCGGCGCGCGAGGATTTGCGCGCCTTCCTCGGGGGTGAAGCGCGTCGCGCCCTCGCCGATAAGATCGAGGCTGCCCTCGCCGCGGTCGCGGTCGATCACGATGCGGATCCAGTCGCCGTCGCGCAGCTTGCCAATCGGCCCGCCCGCCAGCCCCTCGGGGCCGACGTGTCCGATGCACGCGCCGGTCGAGACGCCGGAGAAGCGCGCGTCGGTGATGAGCGCGACGTGTTTGCCGAAGGGCAGATGTTTCAGCGCGGAGGTCACCTGATAGGTCTCCTCCATGCCCGTGCCCATCGGGCCGATGCCGGCGAGAATCATCACATCGCCGGCTTGCACCTGATGCCCCTTGATTCCGGCGATGGCGGCCTTCTCGCTCACGAACACGCGCGCCGGGCCTTCCTTGCGATACACATTGTCGGCATCGACGACCGACGAATCGATGGCGGTGCTTTTGATGACCGCGCCTTCGGGGGCGAGATTGCCGCGCGGAAAGGTGACGGTGCTCGTGAGACCGCGCTCCTTCGCGAGTTCGGGCGACATGATGACGTCGTCGGGATGCACGCCGTCCTCGCGCTGGAGAATTTCGCGGAATTTCGCGCGCCGTTCGGATTGCTCCCACCAGTCGAGCGTTTCGCCGAGCGTGAGGCCCGCGACATTCGGCACGCTCAAGTCGAGCAGGCCGAGGCGGCGCAGATGCAGCATCACTTCCGGCACGCCGCCGGCGAGGAACACGCGCAACGTGGGATGATGCACCGGGCCGTTCGGCAACACGCTCACGAGGCGCGGCACGCGGCGATTGATCTCGATCCAGTCCACCACCGTCGGCCGGCGCAGGCCCGCCGCGTGGGCGATGGCGGGAATGTGGAGGAGCAGATTCGTCGAGCCGCCGAAGGCCGCGTGAACGACCATCGCGTTGCGCACGCTCGCATCCGTGAGCACGTCGCGCATCGCGAGGCCGCGGCGATCCTGCTCAGCCAGCGCGCGCGCGGAGCGCACCGCCATGTCGAGCCACACCGGCTCGCCCGAGGGCGCGAGCGCCGAGTGCGGGAGCGACATCCCGAGCGCCTCGCCGACGACCTGCGACGTCGCCGCCGTGCCGAGAAATTGGCACCCACCGCCCGCCGAACCGCACGCGCGACAGCCCATCTCCGCCGCATATTCCAGCGAAATCATACCGTGCGAAAAGCGCGCGCCCAAAGTCTGCACCAGCGCCGTGTCCTCGCCGTTGTTCGGCGGCAGCGTCACACCGCCCGGCACCAGCACGGTCGGGAGATCGGACAACGCCGCGAGCGCCATCATCATGGCGGGCAGGCCCTTGTCGCACGTGGCCACGCCGAGCACGCCCGCGCGCGTGGGCAGCGAGCGCGCGAGGCGACGCAGCACGATCGCGGCGTCGTTGCGATACGGGAGGCTGTCGAACATGCCGGCCGTCCCCTGCGTGCGGCCATCGCATGGATCGGAGCAGGTGCCCGCGAAAGGAATGCCGCCGAGCCGTCGCAGCTCGCGCGCGGCCGCTTCCACGAGCAACCCGATTTCCCAATGCCCCGTGTGATACCCGAGCGCGACCGGCGAGCCATCCGGCGCGCGCACGCCGCCCTGCGTGCTGAGAATCAAAAATTGTTTGCGCCCCAGTTCCGCGGGATTCCAGCCCATGCCGACATTTTGCGTGAGGCCGAACAGGTCGCCGCTCGGCCGCTCGGCCAGATATTCCGCCGTAATCGGGAGCCGTCCTTCGGGTCCGGGGGCCTTGGTGCGAACGCGGTAAACCTCGGGCGAAGTGGCGGCAAGCAGGGAGTCAACGGCTGGATTCATCGGGCGAAAGTGAAGCACGCGCGCGGGCGAAGCTCCAAGGACAAAGCTCGCGGGACAAAGCTCAAAGCTCGAAGCTCAAAGCTCAAGGGAAGGGACCAAACGGGGCCAAGCACCAAGCGGGCATGGCGCGACGGAGGGCGCCGCAGTTCCGGAGTGCGGCCGTCCCCGGCCGCAGCGACGTCCGCACGCACGGACAAGCGCGTGGGATTACTCGACATCACACTGCGCTTAACGTTGCCGCACCCGAGGACGGGCGCGCTCCGGTGGATGCCCCCCAAAGTGCCGGGGCGCGACGAATGATGGGTCGTTCCTGAATAGCCCGGGGAGATCGCCTGTCGGTGACAGCACGTAAAAAATTCCCATGAAAACCCCCACGCACCTGCTCCTGCGGCGGAATCTCGGTGGCGCAGCGTTCACGCTGATCGAACTGCTGGTGGTCATCGCAATCATCGGGATTCTCGCGAGCATGTTGTTGCCCGCGCTGTCGCAGGCAAAGGCCAAGGCAAAGGCCACGCAGTGCGTCTCGAATTTCAAACAGCTCCAGTTGGGCGTCACGTTGTACGCTGGCGATTACGCGGACAGTTTTCCGAAAAACATCAACCCGCTGGCCCCCACCTATGCGGACTCCGGCGCGTGGATGGGGGCGACGGAATATGGTTCCGCCAATCCTTCGCCGGTGTATCCGAACCGCGATTACCCAATCACCAACGGCACGCTGTATCGCTACGCCGAAGCACCGTCGTTGTTCCGGTGCCCGTCGCAAAAGCCGGAACCGAACGCGTCCTTCAGCCACGGCACCTACAGCGTATGCATGAATGGGAATCTGGGTAATCCTGGCGTCGTGGCACCGAGTGTGGCGCGAACGGACCAGCTCACCAGTCCGTCGAGCGTGTTTGTTTTTGTGGACATGAAGTGGGCCAGTCATTGCGACATCATCATCACGCCGACGGATACGTTCTGGGGCAAATATCCGGCCGCGCGGCACAACAACTCGGGGCTGTTCAGCTTCGCCGATGGCCGGGTCGTCATGGAAAAATGGCAGGGCCAGTTTCTTTTCCAAAATGAGGCGGGCGTGAGCCCCTCGTCGCCGAATCACTATGGCAGTGCCGGTGATATTCCGCTGATGAACGCGGCGGACGCGAACGACCTGATCAAGGTGAAGGGTTGGTTGCGGTGACGGCGGGCTGGCGGCTCGCTGATTTCCCGGGCTTGCGTTGTGTTTCTTCCCTGCGACCGCGTGCTAATTTCCTACGGCGCGCGGCGGTGTGCGGCACCAACTGCAGCACTTTGGCAGACGGGACGGTCACCGAGGAATTCCGGCAACCTTGGTCGTTTCTCGCCGCTGCGGCTGGTCTGCGACACAGCCGCGCTCCAGGGGCGCTCGCGGACCGCCCGGTGAATCACCACAATGGCGTCGGCGTTGGTTTTGAAGCATAGGTAAAGACATGAAGTTGCGAGTGACATTGATGTTGCTGGTTGCGGCGGGCGTCGCGGCGGCACAGGCGCAGACGTTGAGCGCGAAGATCGACGCGGCGATTGCGGCCAAGGCGGGCGGGCCGCTGGCGGAGCGCTGTTCGGATGCGGACTTCGTGCGCCGCATCCATCTCGATCTGGCGGGGCGCATTCCGACGGCGGACGAGGCGCGGCGTTTTCTGAAAGACAGCGACGCGCAGAAGCGGACCAAGCTCGTCGAGCAGTTGCTGGCGGGCCCCGATTTTCCCCGGCGGTTTGAACAAGCCATCACCGTGATGCTGCTGGAGCGGCGCGGGGGCGGGAAAATCCCCGAGAGCAAGTGGCGTGATTACCTGCGCGAACAGATCGCGAAGAACCGGCCGTGGAATGAGATCGTCCGCGAACTGCTGGCGGTGGAAGGCGATTTCAAAAACAAACCCGCCGCAAAGTTCATGGCCGACGGCGAGAAGCTTGATCCCGAGAAGACGGCGCACGACATCGCGCGGCTCTTTCTCGGGATGAACCTGGGTTGCGCGCAATGCCACGACCATCCGGTGGTGGAGGATTTCAAGCAGGCGGATTTTTACGGCATCTACGCTTATCTGAATCAGACCCGCGTGCAGGAGGACAAGAAGACCAAGGCGGCGCTGCTGGTCGAGGGCGCGGTCACCAACAAGGTCGAGTTCAAGTCGGTCTTTAAGAAAACCAAGGAAGCCACTGCGCCGCATCTCCCCGGACGGCCCGAGGTGACGATCCCGGTGTTCGCCAAGGGCGAGGAGTTCGCCGAACCGCCGGCAGATGGGAAGCCCGGCGTGCTGAAATTCCGCGCGCGCGCGCTGCTCGCGGAGGAGCTGACCTCGGCGGACAACGTGCAGTTCGCGCGCAACAGCGCCAACCGCTTCTGGTTCGTGCTGATGGGCCGCGGCGTGGTGCATCCGCTCGACATGATGCACTCGGGCAATCCGCCATCGCACCCCGAGCTGCTGGACGCGCTGGCGAAGGAGTTCGCGGCGCACAAATTCGACCTGCGCTGGCTGCTGCGCGAGATCGCGTTGAGCGAAGCGTATCAGCGCTCGTCGCGCGCGCCCAAGGGCGTCGATCCGAAAACCATCCCGGCGGCGAGCTATCGCGTGGCGAACCTCAAGGGCCTGTCTGCCGAGCAGACCGCGTGGTCGGTGATGGTGGCGACGGGCAGTTTGGACAAGGTCACGAAGGCTCCGGCGGGCGCGTCGAAGTTTGTGTACAAAGCCTACAACTCCGGCACCAGCACGGTGCCGCCGGCCACGCTGGATGACACGCTCCAGCTTTTCACCGCGACCTTCGGCAATCCGCCGGGCGAGCCGGAAGTCGAGTTCGCGCCGTCGATGGGCCACAGCTTGTTCCTGATGAACGAGCGCCTCGTCCTCGGCTGGCTCAAGGCGGAGGAAGGCAATCTGGTCGGGCGGTTGGCGAAGTTGGCGAAGCCCGAGGAAATCGCGGACGAGCTTTATCTGAGCGTGCTGGCGCGGCCATCCGACAAATCAGAAGTGGCCGAGGTCGGCGACTATCTGGCGAAGAACACGAGCAGGCGAGAGCAGGCCCTGGGCGAACTCGCGTGGGCGCTGCTGGCATCGGCGGAGTTTCGGTTGAACCACTGAACTCCGAACGGAATAGGAACCACTAACCGGCACTAACTGGCACAAATCAGAAAATGCACCGAGCGACTGAAACCTTCTGGACCCGATTGAATCGGTTCCCATTAGTGCAGGTTAGTGCCGGTTAGTGGTTCCTCACCCTCTCCCCCCCACCGACACGGTTAAAATTCGAGCGTATGAAAAAGTGGTATGAATGCGGCAGCCCGGACCATGCGATGTCCCGGCGACAAATGCTCGGCACGCTGGGCGGCGCGGCCGTCGGCATGAGCGGCCTCGGCGCGCTGATGCAGCGGGCCGTGGCGGCGGAGATGCGGAAGAAAAACAAGCAGGTGATCTTCATCTGGCTCGACGGCGGCATCAGCCAGTTCGAGAGCTGGGATCCGCATCCCGACTCCGAGTTTGGCGGGCCGTTCCGCAGCATTTCCACCAGCATCCCCGGCGTGCATTTTTCCGAACTCGTGCCGCAGACGGCGAAGATCGCCCACAAGATTTCCGTGGTGCGCAGCATGTGTACCAAGGACCCGAATCACTCGACCGGCGTGGCGCGCATCCAGCGCGGCGACCCGGCCAATCGCGGCGTGGATTATCCCTTCATGGGCTGCGCGGTGACGAAGCTGCTCGGCGCGCCGGACAATCACCTGCCGCCCTACATCTGGATCAAGCCCGGCTCGGGCGGGTTCATCTATCAGGAGGCGGGCTTCCTCGGCTCGAAGTACGGCGCGCTGGCGTTGGGCGATGGCAAGCCGCCGATTCACATCAACCGCCCTGATTCGATCACCGACCAGACCGACGACGCGCGCAACAACCTGCGCCGCCTGGCCAACGCCCGCTTCCGCCTCGACCGCCGCGACTCCGAGGTCGATGCCTACGAGGCCTCCTACGACATGGCGATCAAGCTCATGGCGCGGAAGGATCTCTTCGACAACGACCGCCTCGACCCCAAGGAAATCGAACGTTACGGCACGCATCCGCTCGGCCGGCATCTCCTGCAATCGCGCCGCCTGATCGAGGCCGGCGTGCAGTTTGTGAAGGCGACCTCGTATCACTGGGACACGCACGGCGACAATTTCAACATGTCCCAGCGGCTCGTCCCGCAGATCGACCGCCCGTTCGCCGCGCTCATCAACGACCTCGAGGACCGCGGCCTGCTCGACAAGGTCGTCGTCGTGCTCATGTCCGAGTTCGGCCGCACGCCCACGATCAACGCCCGCCTCGGCCGCGATCACTGGCCCGATGCGTGGTCGCTCGTGCTCGCCGGCGGCGGCATCAAAAAGGGCGTGGTCGTCGGCAAGACCACCAAGGACGGCGTGTGGGTGGACGAGTCGCCCTTCGATGTCGGCCATTTGTTCCACACCGTGTTCGCCGCGCTGGGCATCAACTCGAAGAAGGTCGAATACAAGAACAACGGCCAGCCGCTGCCCATCGCGCGCGAGGACTGCGAGCCGATCAAAGAAGTTCTGGCCTGAGGAAAATCACCATGAGCAAAGAAAAAGATTCCGGGCTGACGGATGTCCTCGACGACCTGAAGGACAAGGAAAAGGGCGCGCCCAAGCCGCCGACGTTCGATCCCGCCAAGGCGTGGGCCGACAAGGTCATCAAGCACGAGCGCCAGCTCGTCCGCTGCCGCTTCAGTCCGTGCGGGAAGTTCGTCGCGGCCGGCGGTCTCGACCGGCTTGTTCACGTTTGGGAACTGGATTCCGACAAGCAACACTCGTTCGCCGGACACCAAACGTGGATCGCGTCGCTCGCGTTCAATCCCAAGGGCAAGTCGCTTTTCACCTCCGACTATCACGGCGTCATCCACGCGTGGGACTACGCCGCCGCCGGATCGAAGCCGCTCTTCACCATCCCCAAGGCCGACGCCAACATCACCCGCGCGCTCGCCGTCACGCTCGACGGCAAGCACCTCCTCAGCGCGGGCGACGACACCATCGTGCGCTTGTGGGACGCGACCACCGGCAAGCTGGTGCGCGAATTTCCCGGCCATCGCGAGTGCGTCTTCAGCCTCGCCTGTCATCCGGATGGCAAAACATTCGTCAGCGGCGACCTATTCGGCGTGGTCAAAGAGTGGAACCTCGAGACCGGCAAAACCACCCGCGATCTCGACGCGTCCGCGCTGCATACGCGCAAGGCCGACTTCATCGCCGACGTCGGCGGCGTGCGCAGCCTGGCGTTCGATGCGGCGGGCAAGCTCCTCGCGTGCGGCGGCATGAAAGACGCCGAGAGCAACGCCTTCTGCCCCGGCACACCCGTCGTGCTCGTGTTCGACTGGGCGACCGGCAAGTCCACCCAGCAGCTCAAACTCGCCAACAAAGCCGACGGCCCCGTCAACGCCCTGCGCTTCCTGCCCGACGGCACCCTCGTCGGCTGCGCGGAAAACCAAGGCCCCGGTGCCGAACTCGCCTTTTGGAAAGCCGACAAGGAAGAGCCGTTTCATTTCGTGAAAACCGGTTCCGCCTACGACCTCGACCTGCACCCCGACGGCCTGCGCCTCATCACCCCGCAGTTCGTTGCGTCCGGCAGCGGCGGCAACGGCGCGCGCGCAAAACAGAAAGAACGGTACGTCGCCAACAGCGCCGCGTTGCAGGTGTTCAACCTCTTCGAGAACCCGAAGGCCAAAGCCCCCGGCAAAGCCCCCGTGAAGGTGCCGCAAAAGAAGGTCTAGCGCGCGGACCGGATTGGTGCGGAGTGCTCCCCTCCACGGGCGCAGCAGCAGGCGGGGTGGGGACAGCTTGTCCCCATCAAGCTTGAGGTTTGTGGGGACGAGCCGTCCCCACCCCGTTTCCACGAGAAGGATTCGCTGACGTTTCAGTTTCGGCGTTCGGATTTAACTGATTCGGCATCACAGCAGCTACGTCTGAGCCGCGCTCACGCACCGACCCACGCACCATGAAACCTGAATTCTCCGTCCCTGCCGCCGCCCTCCAAACCGCGTCGCACCCGCGTCGTCATTGGCTCAAAGCGGCGTCCGTCCTCGGCACGACTGCGGCGTTTTCGTCCCCCCTGCCCTGCTTCGCCGCGGACGCACCCGCCGCCGCATCGCCGCCGCCGCCCGCGCCGCTCGCCCTCGGTTCGCGCCGCGAGTTGTTCGTGGATGATTTTCTCATCGAGCGAATCATCGGCGCGGAGTCGAAAATGCACCGTCCCGTCGCGCAGGACGTGGCGCTCGTGTGCGACGCGCCGTGGGAGGGGAACACGTCCGCGTATTTCACGCTGTTCGCGGACGACGACCGCTTCCGCATGTATTACCGCGGCGCGCACTGGGACGTGGCGGCGAAGAAGGAGGCGCACCCGGAATTCACCTGCTACGCCGAGAGCCGCGACGGGTTGAAGTGGGAAAAGCCGAAGCTCGGATTGTTCGAGTTCAACGGCTCGAAGGAGAACAACATCATCCTCACCGGCACGGGCACGCACTGCTTCGCCGCGTTCAAGGATGGCAATCCCGCCGCGCCGCCGGAGGCCCGTTACAAGGCCGTGTCCGCCGTGTTTCGCAAAGGCCTGTATGCCTACCAGTCGCCCGACGGCGTGCGCTGGTCGTGGATGAAACCGGAGCCGGTGATCACCGACGGTGCGTTTGATTCACAGAACCTCGCCTATTGGGACGCGCTGCGCGGCGAGTATCGCGCCTACTGGCGTTACTTCTCCAAACGCGGCGGCGTGCGCGCGATCCGCACCGCGACCTCGAAGGATTTCATCCGCTGGGAAAACCAGGCCGATCTCGAGTACGGCGACGCGCCCGAGGAGCATCTCTACACCAACGCGATCCGGCCGTATTTCCGCGCGCCGCATTTGTTCCTCGGCTTCCCGACGCGCTTCCAGCCGAAGCATCAGCAGGTCGAGCCGATCTTGATGACCAGCCGCGACGGCCGGCGTTTCCAGCGCTGGAGCGAGCCGCTCATCCCCATCACCGCGCCAAAGGATCGCGACGGCAACCGAAGCAACTACATGACCTCGGGCCTGCTCGCGCTGCCCGGCGCGCCGCACGCGAACGAACTCTCCGTGTACGCCACCGAAGCCTACTACGCCGGTCCCGGCAGCCGCGTGCGCCGTTTCACCTTCCGCACCGATGGCTTCGTCTCGGTGAACGCGGGCGCGACGGGCGGCACGCTCGCCACCAAGCCGCTGACCTTCACCGGCGCAAGCCTCTCGCTGAATATCGCCAGCCGCGGGCAGACGCGCGTCGAGTTGCAGGACGCGGGCGGCAAGCCGCTGCCCGGCTTCGCGCTCGCCGACTGCGCGGCCTTCACGGGGGATGCCATTGACCACCCGGTGAAATGGAGCGGCGGCAGTCTCGCAGCGCACGCGGGCAAGCCCGTGCGGTTGCGCTTCGAGCTGCAGGATGCCGATTTGTTCGCCCTGAAATTCAACGCCTGAGCCATCCGCAAGCCGCTCTTGTATTATGTCCAGCCTTGATCAAACCCGCCGCGATTGGCTCAAAACCGCCACGCTCCTCGGTGCCGGTGCTGGTGCCACCGCCACCCTACCCATGTCCGCGTCCGGCGCGGACGCCGCGAAATGGACCGACCGCCCCGCCGTGCAACTCAACGGCCTGCGCGTGACCTGTTCCGAGCCGGTGCTCGTCAAGCGCAGCCGCTGGTTTTGCTGGTTCCCGTCGCTCATCCGCCAGCCCGACGGCACGCTCTGGGCGATCATGAACGCCTACGCGGACATCCACGTTTCCGACTCGTTCAGCTACCTCTCCCGCTCGCGCGACGGCGGCCTGACCTGGGACGAGCCGCGCGTCATCGGCGACGCCGGCCTCAGTCATCTCCTGCTGGCGGATGGCAGCGCGGTGGTGATTCCCTACTACCTCCGTCCGCGCGCCAACGGCACCATCGGCGCGCCGTGCAATATCATTTCGCCCAAAGGCCAGCTCACCATGCGCGCCTCGGGCATCACGGTCGGCAACTGGCCCAAGCCGCCCAAATCCATGGGCGCGGACCTCGCCACCGCCGGCTTCGTTTTCAACGGACAAGTCGTGCGCGGGCGCAAGGACGAGTATCTCACCACGCTCTACGGGCACTTCGAGGGCGATAAGAAATACTCGCTCGTCTTCGCCGAATCCGGCGATGGCTTCGCGTGGCGGATCCGCTCCACCATCGCCGGCGCCGACTGCGCCCTCGAAGGCGGTGGAGGCCCGTGCGAGTCCGCCATCTGCCGCCTCAAGGACGGCCGCCTCCTGTGCGTGTTCCGCCTCGCGTCGTTCGTTCCCTTGGGACAGTCGTTCAGTGACGACGACGGAAAAACGTGGACCAAGCCCGTCGCCATCAAACCGCATTCCGTCGAGCCGAGTCTCGCCGTCCTGGCTGACGGCATACTCGCACTCTCCACCGGTCGCCCCGGCATCTCCGTGTGGTTCGATCCCGCGGGCAAAGGGACCGAGTGGCAGTCCGTGGACATCCTCGCCCACCACAACGCCAGCCGGCCGCAGAACATCATCAACCCCGACTCACGCAAAGCCTGGGGCGGCGCGGACAAACTCATCCGCGAGGGTTTGCGCGGTTTCACTTCGAGTTACACGGAACTGATGCGGCTCGACGACACGCATCTCCTCCTCATCTACGACCGCCTCGGCCTCGGCTGGAATGCCATCCCCGACGAATCTCCGGAGACGAACAGTGTGTGGGTGATGCGCGTGACGGTGGAGCGGGGAAAGTAATTAGTGATCGGTGATTAGTAAGCAGGAAGCTGCCGATCAGACTCTCTGCGCATTTCCAATCTCTGCGGTGTTCGGTTCCACGCCAACACCGTCGCGGTGGCTGCTCACAGCACCGCAGAGGTTGGAAGAACGCAGAGACGGAAAGGGTCGGATTTACGGGGACTTTCAGCGATCCCCCGCAGATGCCAGCGCGCGCCCGGTCCCCGCCAGCAGCGGTTACGCATGTCGAAAGTCGTCAGAGAATTGCAACGCTCCACTCACTCTTCACGCGCTGCGACCGGGGGCCGGGCGCGCTCCGCCTGGGTTGCGGGTTCGCCGCGTGCTATCGCAACTCCGGAAAATCCTCGCGCGCTGCGAAGATTTTTTCCGCAGGGCGGCTGTGGGTGCGGAGCACCAGCCGCAGCGGGTTGGCCGTAGGGATGACTCTTATTTCAGCGGGTATCGCCGCGTTTTCGGCGCCGCGGCGGCTGGTCTGCGGCGGACACAACCGCGCTCCTTCGGATGCGGACGTGCCGCCCCAGTTCAGGTTTTCGCCGTCCGGTTGCCAAGCCAAACGAGGCGGAGGCCGTCGAGCGTGAGGAGCGGACGGACGGTGGTGATCTCGGGCATCTGCGCGGCGATGAGCCGGGCGTAGCCACCGGTGGCAATGACGGGGAGGGATTCGGTTTGCAGTTCGCGTTGCAATTCACCGAGGAGTTCGCGCACGAGGCCGCGGTAGCCGTGGACGGCCCCGATGAGCATGGCCTGCTCGGTGTTTTTTCCAATCACGGCGCGGGTGTCGCGGATGCGGATGCGCGGGAGGAGCGCGGTTTTTTCGTGGAGGTAATCGGTCATCGCCGCGAGGCCGGGGGCGATGATGCCGCCGACGTAATTGGCGCGGTGATCGACGACATCGAAGGTGACGGCGGTGCCGAAATCCACGACGACCGCGGGCGCGCCGAAGTGATGGTGCGCGGCGATGGCGTTGGCGAGGCGGTCGGGACCAATGGTGGCGGGCTTGGGGTAATCAATGCCGACGCCGGTGATCGTGGCCGGCGTGAGTTCGAGCGCGGGTGCGCCGGAGATCCTGTGGAGGAAGGTTTGCGCGAGCGGCGTGGCTTTCGGGACGACGCTGCACAGGGCGACGCCGGTGAGCTTCGCGCGGCCGATGAACTTGGTAACGGCGGCGGGAGCATCGCTGGTGAACCAGCCGGCGGTTTTGATGTTGGCCTGGCGGAAGACGCGGTCGGAGCGCGCGAGGCCGAGGTGCGTGTGGGTGTTGCCGATGTCGAGGAGGAGGAGCATGGGGAGGAAATGATTTAGCGAGCCGCCGAGGCGGTAGCCGCCGACGGGAGGAGGCGGAGTTTCCGACGGCTCGCGCGGTCCGCCTCCTCACGTCGGCGGCTACAGGGGTCGGCGCTCATTTTTCCATGGTTACGTCGCCGCCGATGACGCGTTCGAGGCGTCCGTGTTCGGTGCGGAGGAGGAGCGCGCCGTCTTCGTCGAGGGCTTCGGCGCGGCCGTGCAGACGGCGGTCGCCGATGTGGATGGTGACGGGTTGGCCGAGGGTGGTGCAGCGTTCGGCCCATTCGTTGGCGACGGCTTCGAATTGTCCGCTGGTGATGCGCGCGTAGTCATCGTCGAGCGCGCGGAGGATGGCGATGGCGAGGTCGGCGCGGTTGAGGGTGCGGCCGGCTTCAATGCGGAGCGAGGTGGCGAGTTTGCGCAGGTCGGCCGGGAATTCGTGGGCCGCGAGGTTCACGTCCACGCCGATACCGAGGACAAGATACTTGATGTGGTCCAGTTCGGCGCTGAGTTCGGTGAGGATGCCGGCGGTCTTGCGGCCCTGGAGGAGAATGTCGTTGGGCCACTTGATGCCGGGCAGCAGGCCGGTCTGCTGCTGGATCGCGCGCGCCACGGCCAAGGCGGTGGCGATGGTCATCTGCGTCGCGGCCTGCGGGCGGAGATTGGGGCGGAGCAGGACGGAGAACCAGAGGCCGCGCCCGGCGGGCGAGAGCCATTTGCGGCCGAGGCGGCCGCGGCCGCGGGTCTGCGATTCGGCGAAAACAACAACGCCCTCGGGCACGCCGTCGCGCGCGAGTTTGTCCACCACGTCGTTGGTGGAGCTGGTCTCCTGAAACACGCGAATGTCGCGGCCGATCACGCGGGTCGGGCCGAGGCGCGAGAGGAGATCGTCGGCGTGGAGCAGGTCCGGGACGCCGCAAAGGCGGTAGCCGCGGTGCGGACTGGCGTCGATCTCGTAGCCGAGCGCGCGGAGATCCTCGATGCGCGCCCAGATGGCGGCGCGGCTGACATTAAGCCTTTGCGAGAGCTCGGCACCCGAGACGCCAACTGCGGCGGCGGCGTGCAGGGCGGTTAGGATTTGCTGGTCGAGATTCATCGCGGCGGCGTGGTGACGTGCGGTTCCTCATCAAAATCCAGCGCGATGTCCACGGCGCGCGCCGAGTGCGTCAGCGCCCCGACGGAGATGAAGTCCACGCCGGTCGCGGCGATGGAGCGGACGGTCTGGAGATTCACGCCGCCGCTGGCTTCGGTCTGCGCCTGGCCGGCGACGCGGCGGACGGCTTCCTTCAATTCCTGCGGCGTCATGTTGTCGAGGAGGATGATGTCGGCACCGGCGGCGAGGGCGTCGCTGACCTGGTCGAGCGTGTCGGCTTCGACCTCGACGAGGAGTTCGGGATAAGCGGAGCGGGCGCGTTTGACGGCGGCGGCGACGGGGTTGGGGCGGGCGTCGCGGAGAGCGGCGAGGTGGTTGTCCTTGATGAGGACGCGGTCGTAGAGGCCGAAGCGGTGGTTGTGGCCGCCGCCGCAGCGGACGGCGTATTTCTCAAGGCGGCGCAGGCCGGGTGTGGTTTTGCGCGTGTCGAGGATGCGCGTGCGCGTGTGCTCGATGGCGGTGACAAATTGCGCGGTGAGCGTGGCGATGCCGGAGAGGCGCTGGACAAAATTGAGCGCGACGCGCTCCGCCGTGAGGATGCCGCGCGCGGTGCCGCTGACGGTGAGCAACGTCTGGCCCGTGTCAAGGCGATCGCCGTCGCGGGCCGCGGACGTGATCTGGAGCGTCGGGGCGACCTCGCGAAACGTGGTCTCGGCGAGAAGCAGGCCGGCGACGACGAGCGGTTCGCGGGCCACCATGCGCGCACTGGCGCGGGCCATCTCGGGCACGGTGGCCATCGAGGTGACATCGCCGGGGCCAACGTCTTCGGCCAGGGCCTGGCGGATCAGCGGGAGGATTTCTTCGGCGGTCAGCGGCAGCACGCGGAAAGCATGGGGGAGCGGGCGCGAGGGAGGGAAGGAAAAAGCCGGGACGCGGCGGAAGCGCGGTGGCCCGCCCGCGAGTTCCGCAGGAGTGCGCCCGTCCCTGGGCGTAGCGAGGGGGAGCGCAGTAAGGCGCGTGGATAATTCCGCAAGGTCCGTGCGTGCGGACGTCGCTGCGGCCGGGGACGGCCGCACTCCGCGGCGGGCGCGCGTCCATGCCCGGTCAATGAACGACCGAGCACCCTCGTGCGCGAACAACTGTGGAAGGCCGCTCAGCACCGGGGATAAAACTTTACACCCCGCGCGGACGGCTCCCAAAGTAACCACGATGCGCACAAGTTCCGCGAACACTGACAGCCGCGCCACGGGGGCGGCGACCGATCTCCCCGCCACTTCGGTGACTGACCTGCATGAGAGCCTCCGGCGCTCGCAGAATTATCTGCTGCGCGAGCAAAAGCCCGAGGGTTATTGGGTCGGCGAACTGATCGTGGATTCCACGCTCGTGTCGGACACGCTCGCGTATCACCACTGGGCGGGCGACGTGGACCGGGCGTGGGAGCGGAAGGCGATCAATCAAATTCTCGACCGGCAGTTGCCCGACGGCGGCTGGAACATTTACTTCGGCGGTCCCTCGGAGGTGAACGCGACGATCAAGGCGTATCTCGCGCTGAAACTGGCCGGCGTGCCGGTGACCGATCCGCGGATGCTCCGGGCGCGTGAGATGGCGCGCAACCTCGGCGGCGTGCCGCGGATGAACACCTTCTCGAAGCTGTATCTGGTGCTGCTCGGATTGGTGGAATGGCATCAGGTGCCGACCATCCCCTGCGAGGTGCTGCTGATCGGCAAATGGTTTCATGTGAACTTCTGGGAGATGAGCAATTGGTCGCGCGCGATGCTCGTGCCGCTGGCGATCATCAATCATTTCCGCCCGACGCGGCCGCTGAAGAACGGCGTAAATCTCGACGAGTTGTATCCGAACGGAAAATGGGAGCTGAACGAAACGCTGCGACCGCGCTACTTCGATTTCTCGCTGCGCAACGCGTTCCTGTGGCTCGACAAGCTGCACAAGCTGGCCGGGTGGTTGGGCCGCCCGGGGCTGCCTCCGTTCCGCGCGCGCGCGCTGAAACGCTGCGAGGAATGGATGCTGGAGCGCCTCGAGGGCACGGACGGCTTGGCGGCGATTTTTCCGGCGATGCTGAACGCGCTCATCGCGCTCAAGGCGCTCGGGTATCCGGCGGATCATCCGCAGGTGCGGCGGGCCGAGCGCGAGTTGAAGAAGCTCGAGCACGAGACCGCCGACAGCGTGCGCATCGAGCCGTGTTTTTCGCCGGTGTGGGATACCGCCATTGTCACGATCTGCATGCACGAATCGGGCGTGCCGGCCGAGCATCCCGCGATGAAGCGCGCGGTCGAGTGGCTCATCGCGAAGGAGATTCGGTTCAAGGGCGACTGGTGGCACAAGAATCCGGTCACGGTCGAGCCGAGCGGCTGGGTCTTCGAGTATGAGAACAAATGGAACCCCGACGTGGATGACACCGCGATGGTGCTGATGGCGCTGCGCCGCGTGGCGACGGACAACCCGCGGCGGCGCGACGAGTGCTATCAGCGCGGGTTGAAGTGGATGCTGACCTTTCAGTGCAAGGACGGCGGCTGGGCGGCGTTCGACAAGGACTGCACGAAGGGGATTCTCGAGAAGGTGCCGTTCGCCGATCACAACGCGATGCTCGATCCCGAGTGCGCGGACATCACGGCACGCATCCTCGAACTGCTCGGCTACGAGGGTTACGGCACGGACAATCCGCAGGTGAAACGGGCGCTGCAATTCGTGAAGAATCATCAGGAGGCGGACGGCTCGTGGTATGGGCGCTGGGGCGTGAATTACATCTACGGCACCTGGCAGGTGTTACGCGGAATGCGCGCAATGAACCTCGACATGAACGAGCAGTGGTTGCAACGCGGCCGCCGCTGGCTGGAGAGCGTGCAGCATGACGACGGCGGCTGGGGCGAGCGGTGCAACACCTACGATGACCCCGTGTTCAAAGGCCAGGGACCGAGCACGGCGTCGCAGACCGCGTGGGCGGTGATGGGCCTGTGCGCGTTCGACAATCCCGATCTGCCGGGCTTGAAGCGCGGCATCGACTACCTCATCCGCACGCAGAGCGCGGACGGCTCGTGGGCCGAGGAAGAGACCACGGGCACGGGGTTTCCGTGCGTGTTCTATCTCAAGTACGACATGTACCGGAACGCGTGGCCGCTGCTGGCGCTGGCGTGTTACCAGCGGTTGCTCGAGAAAAAGGCCGCGGGGAAAAACGGGCAGCCGGGCAGGACGGCGGCGGCGCTGGCGGCGGCGTGAGCGCGTGCGATTGAGAATGCGCGCGGCGAGTGACACGGTGCGGCGGGGGAAAGCTCAAAGTTCAAAGCTCAAAGCTCAAGGGAAGAGCCAAGGGCCAAGCGCCAATGTTGTCGCAGCAACTCGGCAGGAGCGCGGTCGGCCCGCCCGCGAGTTCCTGCAATCGTGCGAAATGCCGCGGAATCCGCGGATCTTGGCATCGTGGTCGCGCTCCGCGTTTCACGGCAAATGCCGTTCCCACTGGCGGGCCGTCACCAACAGCATCACGCATCGCCTTGGTGCTTGGAGCCACTTGTTGCTTGGTCCTTCCCTTGAGCTTTGAGCTTTATCCTTTGAGCTTTTTTTCTCCTCCCCGTGAAGCCGCCCGCTGATTCGATCATGATTTTTTTCGCGCTGCCCGAGGAGGCGCGGCCGTTCCGGAAGCTCGCGGCCGCGGCGGCGGCGGCCGCGGGACGGTCGCAAGTGGTCGTCACCGGCATGGGCACGCGCAACGCCGAGCGCGTGGCGCGGGCGACGCTCACGGGCGCGGCGCGTCCCGAGCTGGTGCTAACGTGCGGTTACGCGGGCGGACTGAATCCGGCGCTGCCCCCGCTGACACTGCTCTTCTCCGCGGACGCACCGGAATCGGTGGCGGCGGCGTTACAGAAGTTCGGCGCACGCGCGGGGCGTTTTCATTGCGCGCCGCGGGTGGCCATCACCGCCGCGGAGAAACGCGCGTTGTTCGCGGAGTCCGGCGCGGACGCGGTCGAGATGGAGTCGGGCGTGATCCGAAAAATCTGCGGTGAACTGGGGATTCCCTGCGTAACGTTGCGCGTGATTTCCGACGCGGCGAACGAAGACCTGCCGCTGGATTTCAACCGCCTCACGACGCCCGAGCAGAACCTCGATTTCGCCAAGCTGGCGTGGGCGGTCGCCACGGCCCCGGGAAAAATTCCGGCGCTGCTCGCGTTGGGAAAACGGACTGCAGCGGCGGCGCGGAAACTGGGGCAGGCGCTCGATCAGTTGGTGCGGGAACTGCGGTGATCCAAGCGCCGTCGAACCGGCACCGCCGCGAGACCGTCACGGCGTGCCCGCCGGTCCGGCGACCAAAGCAGCGGCGGCGGCCGCGGGTTTGGGCACGGTGGGCTTCATTTTCTCGCTCCAGGTGATCAGCCCGGCACCGCACATGATGAGGCAGACGCCGCCCCAGCGCAGCAGCGAGACTTCCTCGTGCAGGAAAAATTTGGCGGCGAGCGTGGTCATCACAAAACTCATCGCGGTCAGCGGCCAGAGGAAGCTGACCTCACTCTTGGACATGAGCACGAGCAGGCAGCCGAAGAAGACGGCCTCGAAGAAAACGCCCCAGAGAATGTAGGCGTTGGTGATGCCGCGTTTCACCACGGCGATGACTTCGCGCACGGTGACCTTTTCCACCTCGCCAATCTGCCGCAGGCCTTTGCTCAGAAAAACGACACCGATGGCCTCGCACACGAGGCCGATCAACAGAATCACAAGCAGCTTGGTCATGGCGGGTTTCTAAACGGCGCGGACTACTTTGACAGGTTATTTTCCCCGGCATCGCCAAGCGGGCGCGCGCCGCGGGGCGCTGGCAGTGAGTGACGGGGCGGGGACAGCTTGTCCCCGCCAGATTTGTGGCGACGGGCCGTCGCCACCCCGCGGCCGTTGGATTTCGCGCCGAGGCCTCGATGGTTGCGCGATCCGCCGGCCAACGTCCCTTCCGCCACCCACACAACCGTTGGCCCACCGTGCTCCGTCTCGGCGCTCTGGGGCTTCATTTGTCGGTGACCAGGACGATCGCTCAAACAGGTGTTGACCAACATGAATCTGAAATCCAATCCGCAAGACCGAATCGGCAAAGGAATGGAGGCAAAGGAATGAAAGAAAGTTTCCCCGTCCACATTCCTTTGCCTCGATTCCTTTGCCCGAAACTCCGTTGCCATATTTCCGTGCCGTCATCTCGACCGCGGCGCTCCCGCCCATCGTCCGGCATCCGCCTGCCGAGGACGCCGGCCCCGTGCCGATCCCTTCGGCCCCCGGGTTCTCCGCCACCTCGGTGATTACTGCGGCGCGGAGTCTGAAATCTCTGGCAAATGCCGGGGGCGTGGGTGACTGTCCGGCCCGTCGATCCAACTAAAAAGCCGAGAAAAGTTATGCGCTGTCTTTCGATCCTCCTGGCGTTCCTCGTCCTGACCGCGGACTCCCGCGGCGGGGTGCCCTTCACCCGCAATCAAGCCGACCGCGTCACCGCAACGGTCGGGCGGCTGCTCGAACAAGCCCATTACCGGCAGGCGCCGCTGGACGAGGCCATCGGCCAGATGTTTCTCAAAAACTATCTCGACGCGCTCGACTACAATCACCTCGTCTTCCTGCAGCCCGACGTGGACGGCTTCACCAAGCGCTACGGCAAGACGATCCACGAACTGGTGCGCGCCGGCAATTCGGCCCCGGCCTTCGACATCTTCTCCGTTTATCTGGTGCGCCTGAAGGAACGCAACGAGTTGGTGCAAAAGATCCTCAAGGAAGAAATCGATTTCTCCGCCGATGAAAAATTCCTGCCGCTGCGCAACAAGCTCCCGTGGCCCAAGGACCAGGCGGAGGCCGAGCAACTCTGGCGCGCGCGCATGAAATTCGAACTGCTCGCCGACCGCCTCTCGAAGGACAAAGCCGTGGCCGACCAGCCGAAGGTCACCGAAGAGCGCCTCAAGATCATTTCCAAACGCTACGCCCGCCTGCTCAAGACGATGAAGGAGTACGACACCACGGAGATTCTCGAGGCCTACCTGACGGCGCTCGCGCACTGCTACGATCCGCACTCCGATTACATGAGCCCCATCGAGGCCACCAACTTCGACATCAACAATGTGAAGCTCTCGCTCAGCGGCATCGGCGCGGTGCTGCAATTCGAGGACGGCTACACCCGCATCCGCAGCGTCGTCCCCGGCGGCCCGGCGGACATGAGCAAACAGATCAAGCCCAACGACCGCATCATCGCCGTGGCCCAGGGCGCCGCCGAGCCGGTGGACACCGTCGATATGAAGCTCAACAAGGTCGTCGAGATGATCCGCGGCCCGCGCAACACCGAGGTCCGCCTCACGGTCATCCCGGCCACGTCCGTCGATGGCTCCGAGCGCCGCATCGTGAAAATCATCCGCGATGAAATCAAACTCACCGAACAGAAGGCCAAGGCCGTGCTCACCGAACGCACCGACGCCGCCGGCGTGGTGGAGCGCTGGGGCGTCGTGACGCTGCCGCAATTCTACGAACACTGCGCCGCCGACGTTTCGGTCCTGTTGCAGCGGATGAAAAAAGAAGGGGTCAAAGGCATCATCCTCGACCTGCGGCGCAACGGCGGCGGGATGCTCACCGAGGCCGTCGATCTCGCCGGCTTGTTCTACAAGAAAGGTCCCGTCGTGCAGGTCAAGGACCAGCGCGGCCGCACCCAAATCTTGTCGGACACCGATCCCAAGGTGATCTACGACGGCCCGCTGGTCGTCGCCGTGAGCCACCTCAGCGCGTCGGCGTCGGAGATTGTGGCCGCGGCCCTGCAGGACTACGGCCGCGCGGTGATCGTCGGCGACAAGACCACGCACGGTAAAGGCACGGTGCAAACCCTGATGCCGCTGAGCCAGTTCATCAACGCGTCGATGATTCCCGATCCGGGCAAGCTCAAGTTCACCATCTCGAAGTTCTACCGGGTCGAGGGCGGCACGACGCAGAAGGAAGGCGTGGTGCCCGACGTGCTGCTGCCATCGATCTACGACTTTATGGAAATGGGTGAAGCCAGCCTGCCCAACTGCCTCGAGGCCGATCGCACCGACCCCGTCGCCCACGAGCGCATGAACCTGGTGCAACCGCACCTGGCGGAACTCCGCAAGCGCTCGGCCGAACGGGTGCGAGCCAGCGTCGATTTCAGCTACATCCAGCAGGACATCGAGACGGTGAAAAAGCAGCGCGAGGAAAAGAGCGTCTCGCTCAACGAAATGAAACGCCGCACCGAGAAAGACGAACAAAAAGCCCGCACCGAAGTCCGCAAAAAGGAACGCGCCCAGCGGCCCGCGCCGGACTACAAGCTCTTCGAGGTCACCCTCGAAACGGCGGAAAAAAACAAACCCCTCCCGCCCGCCCTGGCCAAAAAAGCCAAGGAAATCAAGGACGTGGAAGTGATCGGTGCCGTGCCGAATCCCGACGCCGAAGACGCCACGCCCGAAAACGAGCCGACGATGGATCCGTATCTCGAGGAGACACTCAAGATTCTGGCGGATCACGCGCGCTTCCTCGCCGGCATCAAAAATCTCCAAGTGGGGAAATAGCCGCGCGCGCCCGCCGGCGGGAGCGCGTTGGATTTCCTTCCGCCCCGGCCCTTCCGCGGATGTTACCGGGGTTGGGCTGGGCGCAATCTTCGCAGTATGGGCTTCACCCTTGCCATTTTGCTGGGCCTCGTCATGGCGGCGATTCCGGGCAGCTTCCTGTTGTTCCCGCGCAGCCGTTTTCCGCTGGTGTTGGTCGTGATCGCGTTGGCGGGGGTGGTGGCCTTCTGCGGCTTCGGATTCCTGGCCAGTTACGAATTTACGGAGCCTGAGGAGCGCTGGCCCTGGCAGGCGGGCTACGCGGCGGTGGGAGTGGCGGGCCTCGTCGGCATCCGGTGGATCGTCCGGCGCTGGCGGCAGGACGGATTCCGGCGGTGAAACACGGAACGGCGGATTCTTGTCGATCATTCCGGGAATTGGCGTTTGGCATCCCGCCCTGCTTCCCCTACCGTTTCGATCGCCACCACGCGCATGATGAATCCGCCCACCTCTAGCCTCCGCAACCTCGCCCGGCTCTTCCTGCTCGCTCTTGCGCCATGCGTGGCCCTGCTCCCAGCCGGTCGCGCCGCCGATCCGCCGCCGCCCGCAGTGCTGTTGCCGCCCGCGGCCGCCGGCACCAATCGCGTGCCGTTTCGGCGGCTCGACGACGGCTCGATCCAGATCGGCAAAGTCCGCCTCGATCCGCGCATGCGCACGGTAAGCTTCCCCGCCTTGGTGAACATGAACGAAGGCGTCATCGAGTACCTGCTCGTCAGCACATTGGGAAAAACGCACGAGAGTTTGTTCCGCACCGAGGCCGAGCCGTTTCACATTCAGACCGCCATGCTGCTGCTCGGGGCCAAGGGAGCGGGCAAACCCGCGCTCACCAATGCCCCCGCAGGCGGCCAGCTTTCCGCCGACGACATCCGCCGGGCCAGCGCCGCGCCGCTCGTGGGTGAGCGCGTGACCATCGCGGTCAATTGGTCCCACGGCGGCAAGACCAACCAGTGCGCGCTCGAGGATTTCGTGTTGGATGCCAAGGCCGGAGCGCCCATGCGCCGCGGGCCGTTTGTCTTCACCGGTTCGCAGATTTTTCAGGGACTCTTCCTCGCGCAGCAGGAAGGCTCGATCATCGCCGTCATCACCGACCCGGGCGCGGTCTTCAACAATCCGCGTGCGGGACGTGACGATGAAGACAACTGGAAGATCCTCGCCACCGCGCTGCCGCCGCTCGACAGCGCGGTGCAATTCACCATCACCGTGCCACCGCCGGCTGCAACACCGGCGTCGCCGTCCCCGCCGAATCCCATCCCCAAACCCTGACCCGGCCATGCCGCTGTGGCCGGAGACGCTCTGGCTATGGAGTGCGGGGACTTGTCGCCGCTCTCTCAAGGCGACTTGTCGCCGTCGAACTGCGGGAGGCGTGGGCGAGGAATGGGGCGTTCACGGCTCGCGCCAGCGCAGGCGTGCCCGCGTGAACGAACGCGCACGGAACTTCGACGGCGACCAGTCGCCTGCGCAAAAGCGGTGACAAGTCACCGCACTCCAAACCGTCGCAGCACGCCGCAACCGACCCCGACCTCGCGCCCTCCCGTTCTTATCCGTGTCCATCCGTGGTTGAAAATCCGTTCCCCCGTCCGGCCCCGCCTCCGCGCGACCACGCTTGTCCTCTCGCCCAACCTCTGGAAACGTCTGCCTCACTGAAATGAAAACGCTCTCCTTCTCCAGCCCTCGCGCGCTCACCTCGACGGCGCTGTTCTTCGCTATCGTCGCGGCGGTCGCATTCGCCGCCCCCGCCGCCGATGCCCCGCTGAACCGCGCCATTCCGGTGCGCCGCAGCGACGTCTCGTTCCAGCACGAACTCCAGCGCGCCATCGACAAGGGCGTCGCGTGGCTCGAAAAAAATCAGGACCCCGCCGGCTTCTGGTCCACCGCCGATCATCCCGCCGTCACCGCGCTCGCACTCACCGCGTATCGTGGCAACCCCGCGCGTGCGACCGCTGCCGCCGATCCTGAGTGGGTGAAAAAGGGCTACGCGTTCCTCCTGAAAAATGTGCAGCCCGACGGCGGCATCTACGCCAAGGGCCTGCTCAACTACAACACCTCGCTCGCCATGATGGCGCTCGTCACCGCGAACAACCCCGCCTACGAACCCATCCTCCGCCGCGCCCGCGCCTTCACCGTGCGGCAGCAGACCGACACCGACGCCGCGGGCACACCCGACAAACCCTTCGCCGGCGGCGTGGGCTACGGCGACAAGACCAAGAACTCCGATCTCTCGAACACGCTCGTGGCCCTCGAGGCTCTCTATCACACGCGCCATCTCATCAAGGACACCGCTGCCGCCGAGACGCAGGACCTCAACTGGCAGGCCGCGATTCTTTTCCTCCAGCAATGCCAGAACCTTCCCGGCTACAACAAACAACCGTGGGCCTCCGACGACGCGCAAAACAAAGGCGGCTTCGTCTATGACCCCGGCGCGAGCAAGGCCGGCGAAGTCAAACTCCCGAATGGTCGCGTTGCATTGCGTTCCTACGGCAGCATGAGTTACGCGGGCCTGCTCAGTTACATCTACGCCGACCTCAAGCCCACCGATCCCCGCGTCACCGCCGTGCTCGACTGGCTGCGCGACAACTACACGCTCGACGAAAATCCCGGCCTCGGTGCCCAGGGCCTCTACTACTATTACGAGCTGATGACCAAGGCCCTCACCGCCTGCCACGTCGATACGCTCGAACTCAAGAACGGCAAAAAAATCGACTGGCGTCGCGACGTCGCGATAAAGCTCCTGAACCTCCAGCAAAAAGACGGCTCGTGGGCCAACGACAACGCCCGCTGGTGGGAGAAAGACCCCGCCCTCGTCACCGCCTACGCCGTCGTCACGCTGAGCCTCCTGCACCGCGGCCTGTAGCCGTGGCCCGTAGCCGCCGACGTGAGGAGGCGGAGCGGGTGGAAAACCTCTACGAACGTGTCATGAAGTATCAGCTCGTTCTCCCATTTTGCGGTGACTCTCTAGCCGACTACGACGCAATGATTACGCTGGAGGACGCATTGATTGATCAGTTGCGTGGAATTGCGAAAGTTGACGGCCACGATATGGGTTCAGGCGAAAGGAACATTTTCATTTTAACGTCCGACCCGGCTGGCTCTTTTCACCGAGCTAGGCCACTGCTAGTGCGCAGACATCAGTTGCAGTCCGTCACCGCCGCCTTCCGTGAAATCGAGGGCGAGCAGTTCAAATTGATTTGGCCGGAGGATTCAGACGAAGAGTTCAGAGTGAAATGAAACAGAGGTGGTCTGACAAGGCCCTGTAACGGCAACCGGCGATAGGCTATCGACTTTGTGCGTCACTGGTTTTCCACATCATCGGCTTTTCCCAACCGACGCTGGCAGCGCCGATCGCTGAGTTTCGGTGTTAGCACGCGCGCTATCCGCCTCCTCACGTCGGCGGCTACGAAGCGCGCCCTCACGCCAGAACCGCCCGCACCACTTCGCCATGCACATCCGTGAGGCGAAAGTACCGACCCTGAAATTTGAACGTGAGTTTCTCGTGATCGATGCCGAGCAGGTGCAGGAGCGTGGCCTGCAAATCGTGAACGTGCACGGGGTCTTTGGCCACGTTCATTGCGAGATCATCGGACTCGCCGTAGGAGATGCCGGGCTTCACGCCGCCGCCAGCCATCCACACCGTGAAGGCGTACGGATGATGATCGCGCCCCCAGCGTTTGCGGTCGGCGAGGCTGCCCTGGAGGAACGGCGTGCGGCCAAATTCGCCGCCCCAGATCACGAGCGTGTCGTCGAGCAGACCGCGCTGCTTCAGGTCTTTCACCAGCGCGGCCGAGGGTTGGTCGGTGTCGCGACATTGGTTGTACAGCTCGGTGGTGAGGCTGTTGTGCTGATCCCAGCCGGCGTGCATGAGCTGCACGAAACGCACGCCGCGCTCGACGAGCCGGCGGGCCATCAGACAGTTGTAGGCGAAGGTGCCCTGCTGCTTCACGTCGGGGCCGTACATGTCGAGGACGTGCTGCGGTTCGTTCGAGAGATCGGTCAATTCGGGCACGCTGGTCTGCATGCGATAGGCCATCTCGTATTGCGCGATGCGCGTGGCGATCTCGGGGTCGCCGGCCTCGCGGAGCTTGATTTCATTGAGCTGCGCGAGGTCGTCGAGAATGCCGCGGCGCACGGCGGGACTGACGCCCTCGGGATTGCCGAGATAAAGCACCGGCTCGCCGCTGCCGCGAAATTTCACGCCCTGATATTTCGACGGGAGAAAGCCGCTGCCCCAGTAGAAGTCGTAAAAAATCTGGCCGCAGCTCGTGCCCCGGCTCACGGACGTCATCACGGTGAAGGACGGCAGCGTGTCCGCCTCGCAGCCGAGGCCGTACGACAGCCACGCGCCGAGCGTGGGACGGCCGGGAATCTGCGCGCCGCTGAGGAGAAACGAGATGCCGGGCGCGTGATTCACAGCCTCGGTGTGCATGCTCTTGATGAAGCACAGTTCGTCCGCGATGGACGCGGTGAACGGCAGGAACGCGCTCACCCACGCGCCGCTCCGCCCGTGCTGCTGAAACGGCTCGACCGGCGCGAGCAGCAGCTTGCCGGTCGCGACGCCGGTCATGGTGCTGAAGCGTTTGCCCGCGACGTATTCGTCGGGCACGGGTTTGCCGTGAAGCGCGGCAAGC
>BJHT01000056.1:16066-27412 GCA_014193395.1 Verrucomicrobiota bacterium | reverse complement strand
GTTGTCGTACAGCATCTTTTCGAAATGCGGCACCAGCCATTCCGCATCCACCGAATAGCGCGCGAAGCCCCCGCCGAGCTGGTCATACATGCCGCCGGCCGCCATGCGCTCGCAGGTGTGCAGTACCATGCGCACGGCAGCCTGATCCTTCTGCCGCACCGCCTGCGCGAGCAGAAACGCCGGCTGCGACGGCCGCGGAAATTTCGGTCGTTTGCCGAAGCCCCCGTTCCGCGCATCGTACTCCGCCTTGATTTTGTCCACCGCCTTCGCCAGCACCGGCGCGCCAAGCGCCAGTTCGGCCGACGCCGACGGCTCATTCAAGCTCACCAGTTGTTGATGAATCTGCGTCGCCGTGCCGACCAGGTCCGCCTTCCGCGATTTCCACAGCTCGGCCATGCGCTTGAGCATCTCGCTGAAACTCGGCCGCCCGTAGCGGGCGTCCGGCGGAAAATACGTGCCGCCGTAAATCGGCTTCAGGTCTGGCGCGAGAAAAATGTTCAACGGCCAGCCGCCCGAGCCGGTCATCGCCTGCACCGCCGTCATGTAAATTTTGTCCACGTCCGGCCGCTCCTCGCGATCCACCTTGATGCTCACGAAATGCTCCTTGAGCAGCGCCCCGATTTTCGGGTCCTCGAACGACTCGCGCTCCATCACATGGCACCAATGACACGTCGAGTAGCCGATGCTCAGGAAGATCAGCTTGTCCTCCGCGCGCGCCTTCTTGAACGCCTCCTCGCCCCACGCATACCAGTCCACCGGATTGTGCTGATGCTGGAGCAAATAGGGCGACTTCTCGCGCGCCAGGCGGTTCGTGTAAGCGTGCGCAGACGCAGGATGGGCGGGGGTGGACACAGGTTTGGTTTTGCTGGCGGGCGTGGCGACTGGCTCGGCCGCTCCGACTCCCGTGATCAAAAAAAATCCGGCGGCCAGGCCGGCGAGCGGGCGGAAGAGAGCCGAGAAAATCATCGGCCGCGAGAATAGCGGTCATCGCACAAGCGGCAAGGGACAAGGGCGCGCCGCTCGTAACCGCTGACGAAAGAAAACCCGGGCGCCGCAACGGCGCTGCGTGGAGCCAACGTACTCTGAAGGCGGAGTGGGGAAGGTTGGCAGGCGGACGGCCCGTCGCGCGCGCCTTGCTCAACCTGAATCTGCATCCCAGTCGCCGAAACGAATTAGCAAAGGAATGGAGGCAAAGGAATGAAGACAAAAAATTCCCGTCCCCATTCCTTTGCCGCCATTCCTTTGCCTCAAAGTCCCCTGCCCCGTTTGCTTGTCCCGCCGCCCGCCCGGAAAAAGTCCTTCCCTTCCCCCACCACTAACCCACCATCTTTCCCACTATCCAACGCTTCGCCGCCGCCATCATGAAACCATTCCATCTCGTCGTCTCGACCCTCTGCTTGCTTGGTCTCTCGCCCCTGTTCGCCCTCACTGCGCCCGCGGCGGACGCCGCCAAACTCCGCATCATCGTCTTTGGCGCGCATCCTGATGACGCGCAATACAAGGCCGGCGGCACCGCCGCCAAATGGGCCAAACTCGGCCACAAAGTGAAGCTCGTCTCCGTCACCAACGGCGACATCGGCCACTGGCAGATGGCCGGCGGCCCGCTCGCCCACCGCCGCCTGGCCGAGGTGAAAAAAGCCGACGCCATCGTCGGCGCGGCCACCGAGGTGCTCGACATCCACGACGGCGAACTGCTCCCGACCCTCGAGAACCGCCTCAAGCTCATCCGCCTCATTCGCGAATGGCAGGCCGACATCGTCATCTCGCACCGCCCCTGGGATTATCACCCCGACCATCGCTACGTCGGCGTCCTCGTGCAGGACGCGGCGTTCATGGTCACCGTCCCCTTCATCTGTCCCGACGTGCCGCCATTGCAGAAAAACCCCGTGTTCCTCTTCTCGAGCGACGGCTTCAAAAAGCCCTACCCCTTCCAAGCCGACATCGCAGTCTCGGTCGATGACGTGTTCGACCAAAAACTCGCCGCCATCCACGAAATGCCCTCGCAGCACTACGAAGGCGGGGCCAACGGCAGCGAGGAGTACGTGAAACAAGTCCCGCCCGCCAGCGACGAAGCCGGCCGCAAAAAATGGCTTCGTACCCGCTGGGAAGCGCGCCAGGGCGGCGAGGCCAACCGCTTCCGCGACACGCTACTCAAATGGTATGGCCCGGAAAAAGGCGCGGCGGTGAAGTTCGCCGAGGCCTTTGAAATCTGCGAGTACGGCCGCCAGCCCAAGCCCGAGGAAATCAAAATTCTGTTCCCGTTTTTCCCGTGAACCAGACCGGCCACCGCTCTGCTCCCAACCGCCCCCGATCAAAATCCACCGCTTCCCATGCGCCCTCTCCTGCTTCTCTGCCTGCTCGTCATCTCCGCCGCGACTGCCGCCGAACCGCGCCCCAAACAACTGCGCGCCGGCGCGGCCACCGCGAATCTCACGCCGCCGCTCGGCTCGGACATCATTGGCGGCTTCCTGCCGTTCCCCGCGACACATGTTCACGATGAACTGCTCGCGCGCTGTCTCGTGCTCGATGACGGCACCACGCAGCTCGCGCTGGTCGTGTGCGATCTGCTCGGCCTGCACCGCAGCGTCAGTGTCGAGGCGCGCAAACTGATCGAGGCCGCGACGGGCATTCCGGCGGCGAATGTGATGATCTCCGGCACGCACACGCACTCGGCCGCAAGCGCGCTGGGCACCACGCCGCGCGGCTATTTCTCGGATCGCGAACTGGACGAGTACCAGCGCTTCGTCGCGCGTCGTGTTGCCGACGGCGTGCGCAACGCGGCCAATCTGCTACGGCCCGCGCAGATCGCGTTCGGCACCGCCGAGGCGCCCGAGCATGTCTTCAACCGCCGCTGGTTCATGCGCGACGGGACGGTGCCGGTGACGCCCTTCGGCACCAAGGCGGACACGGTGAAAATGAATCCGCCGGGCGGCAGCAAGGACCTCACCGAACCCGCGGGACCGACCGATCCGACCGTCTCCTTCATCGCGCTGCGCGAGCCGGGCGGGCGGATGATCTCGGTGTTCTCAGCCTATTCCCTGCACTACGTCGGCGGCGTCGGTGGCGGACATATTTCGGCGGATTACTACGGAATGTACTGCGAGGCGTTGAAGAAGCTGCAGGCGGGCGCGGAGAACGATCCGCCGTTCGTGGCGCTCATGGCCAACGGCACCAGCGGCGACGTGAACAACATCAACTTCCGCACACCGCGCCCCGCGCAGCCGCCCTACGCGCAGATGCGCTTCGTGGCCGAGGATGTGGCTAACAAAGTCCACGCCGCGCTGGGGAAGGTGACGTGGAAGGACGCCGCGCCGCTGGCCGCGCGTTATCGCGAGCTGGACAACATCGCGTGGCGCAAGGTCGAGCCGGAGCTGCTCGCGTGGGCGAAGGACACCGAGGCCAAGGCCACCGGCACGATTGGCAAGGCCAGCATCGCGACCGTTTACGCAGGGCGCATCCAGCGGCTCGCGCAGGCGAGTCCGCAGACCAAGGCGCCCGTGCAAGTGCTGCGGATCGGGGACATTTGCATCGGCACCACGCCGACGGAGACGTTTGCGGAGACGGGCTTGGAGTTCAAAAAACGCAGTCCCTTTGCGCAGTCGTTCATGGTCGAGCTGGCCAATGGTTATTACGGCTACATGCCCACGCCGCGGCATTTCGCGCTCGGCGGTTACGAGACGTGGCCGGGGACCAACTACCTCGAACAACGGGCGTCCGTGAAGATGCTGGACGCGCTGCTGGAGATGGCGAAGGAACTGCGGGGGGAAATGAAATGAAGACCGTACGAGGCCGGAGTTGGAGCCGCGCGGCGATTGTGCCGCTTCACCGGGGAGCGCACGCGGCCCGCGTGCCGGTTTGGGCGGCCCGCCCAAACCTTCGTTCCCCAGTCTGCCATTCCCGCCGCACGAAAAGGTTTGTGGGACGAAGTTTTCGGCGGGCCGCCGAAAACTGCACGCCAGCGGCGTGCGCTCCCCGCGCTCCAGTCGCGTTGTTCGCCTTCGCCCTTCTCCTCCTCACCCTCGTCCCGCTGCGCGCAGGCGAGCCGGTCAACCCCGTCGAGTTTCGCCACGCGCGCATCACCGACGCTTGGGAAAAATACGCCGCGATCCTCACCTTCGGCCGCGGCCAGACGCTCGCGCTTGTGGACGACGGCTGCAAACTCGCCATGCCCGAGTGGACCGCGACCGTGGACGGCGTGCCCAAAGTCCGCGTCGCGTGGGACGCCGTGGATGGCGACCCCGACCCCAAGCACGAAGGCCGCGGCTACCACGGCTCGACTATCGGCATTCCGTCGTCGCTGAATCTCCGCGGCAAATGGGGCGTGGCCTACAACAACCAGGTCGCCGTCATCCGCGGCCTCGAGTGCTGTCACTGCAAAATCGCCGACAGCGCCCCGCTTGCTCGTGCGTTGCAATGGATCATCGAGCACCACGCCGAGCATCGCATCACCACCGTCAACCTCGCGCCCGTCGATGACCTCGCGCACGGCACGCCCGTGCCCACCGAGATCGACGCCCCGCTCGCGAAGTTGCGCGAGCTTGGCATCTGGGTCAGCGCGCCCGCCGGGAATCATCACTTCACCAACGGCATCTCGTGGCCCGCGTCGCAGCCGAACTGCTTCGCCATCGGTGCGGTGAAGCCCGGTGCGGATGTGGTCATTCTCGACCGCGACGCAAAGATCGTCCTTGTCGTGCCCGCCAGCGCCACCAGTTCCTCCAACGCCATCGCCTGCGGGGCCGCGATGATCCTGCGCGAAGCCATCGAGCGCAGCGGCTACGCGTGGAAAAACGACGGCAAGAATCTCCCCGAAGCCATGCTCGCCATCTTCCAAAAAACCGGCAAACCCGTGGCCGACCCCGGCACCAAACTTACTTTCCGCCGCCTCGACCTCCTCGCTGCGCTGGACCATGTGATGAAAAAACCGTGACCGGTTTTTTTCGAGGTTGCGCGGTGCGGGCGACTCGTCGATGCCGCCGTTCACGGGGACTGCGCCGTTGCAGACCGTGCCTGCCCGCTCCCCGCCGCCGCCAGTTCCCCGGAGATGAATTACGAGCAGGGATCGCAACCGGCACGGCCAAATTCGTGTTGCATATGCAACATGAACTTGGCCACTGCGGTGGCGGAGGTTTTTTTGAGAAGGCAAGGGATTCGTCGCTCGCCGGCGTTCTCGCTTTCTAAGGAATTCCCGCAGATTCAGGGCGACCGCAGATCAAATTCCCCATCTGTGGTCGCCTTGAATCTGCGGGAGATATCGGCGGTTCACGGCCCTCGTCCGAGTTTGGCGCGCGACCGGTCCCCGGTCGCAGCGGCGTAGCTGGGAAAGGAGGCGGCGGGAGTTTTGCGGCGCGCTCGCGGGTGCGGGGCTACTGCGGGCGGGGACCGCCCGCGCGCCGGGGCTGCAAGCGCCAATTCGTTTCTTGGCCGTCGGGCGGGGGCGGCTAGAGTGCGCGCCATGAAGAAGTTTGCCGCCGAAGCGTTGGGGACGTTCACGTTGGTGTTCGCCGGCACGGGCGCGATCGTGATCAATGAGGTGAGTCAGCAGGCGATCACGCATGTCGGCGTGGCGTTGACGTTCGGGTTGGTGGTGCTGGCGATGATTTACACGCTGGGCGAGGTCTCGGGGGCGCATCTGAATCCGGCGGTAACGGTGGCGTTCTGTGCGGCGGGGCGGATGCCGTGGGGCGCGGCGGTGCCCTACGTGATGAGCCAGTGCGCGGGCGCGTTGGCGGCGAGTGCGCTGCTGCGGGTTTTGTTTCCGCAGAATGAATTGCTCGGGGCGACGCTGCCGACCGGGACCGCGGTGCAGTCCTTCGTGCTCGAGGTGGTGCTGACGGCGATCTTGATGTTTGTGATTTTGAATGTGTCCACGGGCGCGAAGGAAAAGGGGATAACGGCGGGAATCGCGGTGGGCGCGGTGATTGCGATGGAGGCGCTGTTCGCGGGGCCGATCTGTGGGGCGTCAATGAATCCGGCGCGGTCGCTGGCGCCGGCGCTGGTCGCGGGGCATCTGGAGCAATTGTGGATTTATCTGGTCGCGCCGGTGCTTGGGGCGCTGCTGGCGGTGCCGGCGTGTCGGTGCGTGCAGGAGGAGGGGTGCTGCGCGAGGGCGGTGGGGTGAGGGGGCGACGAGGGAGTGGTGGTCGCTGGTCAGTAATCAGTAATTAGTGATTAGTGATTAGGGATTGGCGGAGGTGGTGTTCGGCTGGTGGCGGTGCGGATGAGGTGCTCGTATTCTTCGGGCGGGACGAGGCGTGGGCGGGCGTGGCAGATTTTTTCGAAGCCGGGGAAATTCCAGAGGTTGGGGAAATCGCGGCATTGCTGCGGTTTCACGGGTTGCACCGCGCAGTTTTCGCCGTCGAGAAAAACACAGGCGCCGTCCGGCTTATCCAGCAGCGCCAGTCCGCGGCGGTCGGTGGTGAGCCGCGTGAACTGCTGGATGAAATCGGATTCGCTCAGGCCCGTGAACGCGGCGAGCCGGGTGATCTCGGCGTCGGTGAGGCGCACCTGGCCGGGCCAGCGGCAGCAGGCGGTGCAGCGCTGGCATTCGTGGAAGATGGGCATGGGCGGGGACGCGGCGCGGCGCGGACGGCCACGGCAGGCGCGCGTTTACATCAGCTTCAGCTTCGGCAAGTCTTGCGAGTCCACGAGGCCGACGGGTTCCCGTTTGGCGTTGACCACGATGAGGTCGTCGATGTTGCGGTCGTTGAAGATTTTCAGTGCCTCGGCGGCGAGGGCGTCTTCGCGGATGCAGATCGGTTTTCGCGTCATGACTTTGGCGAGCGGCCGGGAGAGGAGGTTTTCGTCGAGGGCCATGTGGCGGCGGAAATCGCCGTCGGTGAAGACGCCGGCGAGTTTGCCCGCGGCGTTGACGACGCTGAGGCTGCCGGATTTGGCGCGGGTCATGAGCAGCAGCGCTTCCTTCACCGAGACCGTCTGGGCAGCCACGGCGCTGCGGTTGCCCACGCGCATGATGTCGCGGACGCGCACGAGCAGCGCGCGGCCGATGGCGCCGGCGGGATGATAGCGCGCAAAGTCTTTCTGCGTGAAGCCGCGCGCCTGCAGGACGGCCATGGCGAGGGCGTCGCCCATCACGAGCATCGCGGTGGTGCTGGCGGTGGGGGCGAGGTTGAACGGGCAGGCTTCCTTGGGGACGTGGACGTTGAGCACGAGGTCGCTGTGGCGGCCGACGGTGGATTTGGGCGCACCGGTCAGCGCGATGATGCGGACGGCGAAACGTTTAACGGCGGGGAGCAGATTCACCAGTTCCTCCGATTCGCCCGAGTAGCTGAGGGCGAGAATAATGTCGCCGTCGTTGACGATGCCGAGGTCGCCGTGGAGGGCGTCCACGCTGCTCAGGACGACGCTGGTGGTGCCGGTGCTGGTGAAGGTGGCGGCGATTTTCTGGCCGATGTTGCCGGACTTGCCGATGCCGACGACGACGACCTTGCCGCGCTGGCGGACGGCGTCGGCGATGGCTTCGACAGCGAGGTTGAAAGTCTCGTCGAGCCGCGCCCGCACGGCGCGGAGAGCGGTCAGTTCGATTTCAAAAACCCGGCGCGCGGCGGCGAGATGATTCATGACGGGCGCGAGCGTGGCAGAGAAGCGGGAAATTCTCGACGGGTTTTGTGAGGGAAGATGTGACACCGCGCCGGGGAGTTGCGGCGACCGGGCGGCGGCGGCAGGGCGGGGGCGGTGTAGAAAAGCAAAACGGGCAGACCTGGTGGTCTGCCCGTGGTGTTTGAGTGTGTGGATGAAGAACGGCGGAAGTTACTTCTTGTCGTCCGTTTTCTTGGGTTCCGGCTTGGCGGCCGGCTTGTCGCCGGGCTTGGCGGCGGGCTTGTCGCCGTCGGCCTTCGGGCCGACGCGCATGGAGACGACTTCTTCCTTGCCGTCTTTGTTCTTCTTGCAGAGGCCGCCCACTTCCTCGCCATCCTTGAGGTCGGCGAAGGTCGCGGGTTTGCCGGCCTTGGTGTACGTCGTGGTGGCGGTGGTCAGGAAGGTGCGGGTGGATTCCTTGTAGGCGATGGTGAAGCTCTTCGCGGTCGCGTCCACTTTGCCGATCTTGCCGCCGAAGGGATAGGTTTCACGCTTGGGCGCGTCCTTTTTCGCGGGCGCGTCGGTTTTGGGCTTGTCGTCGGTCTTGGGTTTGTCCGCTGCGCGGACGGTGCCGGTCGCCACGAGGGCGGCGGCGGCGAGGAGACTAAACAGGAGGTTTTTGGTGAACATAATGGCGTTGTTTGTTGTTAGTTGTTGCTCAAGTGCACGGCGAACTCCCGGTGAAGGAATCCTCCTTGCAGCGCGGACTCAGACTTTTCCTCGTCGGAGCTATTCAGCGCGCAGCCTGCGGGCGTTGCTTTTGGGTAGTTCTACGGTGTTCCATTCCGGCGTGGGGACCGACGTTGGCTCGGCGCGCCAGTCACGCTGGCGCGGCTTTCCATTCTCACGGTTCGGGGGAAGCTTGGTCGCCCATTTCCCGGGGATTGGACCGGGAGTTCAGGACCTGCCTGGCCGGGAATTGCGGGCGAGCTGAGGTGCATCAGAAACAGGACCGGCGCGAGGTGGCGGGTCGCGTGTCGTGGCGTGCGAAGCGGCCGGTGCCATGCCCCCAAGAATTTCTCCTTCCCTTCACCGGTGCCCCGGTGTTCGCTCCCCGCTCGTCTGCCAACCAAATTTTTCGTTTATGGGCAAAGAATTCAGCATCGTTCCGCGGACCGTGCCGCGGGTGGAAACTCCGCATCGCCGGATCGTCACGCAACTGCCGCATCCCGAGTCGGTGCCGACTTTGGAGAAGCTGCGGACGTTCGAGCCGATCTCGATGCGCGGGCAGCCGCCGTTGGTGTGGGAACGCGCCGAGGGCATCTTCGTTTACGACAAGTACGGCAACCAGTGGATCGACTGGTCGTCGGGCGTGCTGGTGACGAACGCGGGGCACGCCGCGCCCGAGATTTGCCAGGCGATCGTCGAGCAGGTGACGAGCCGGTTGCTGCACAGCTACGTGTTTCCGAACGAGGAGCGCGCGGCATTGGCGGAGCGTCTGGCGGGCGTGGCGCCCGAGGGTTTGAAAAAAGTTTTCCTGCTCACGACGGGTTCGGAGGCGACGGAGTGCGCGATCAAACTAAGCCGCTCGCACGGGATCAAGGTCGGCGGGCGGAAGAAGATCGGGATCGTGGGCTTCGAGCGAGGGTTTCACGGGCGCACGCTCGGGTCGCAGCAGGCGGGCGGGATGGCGGGGCAGAAGACGTGGATCGTCAATGAAGACCCGGCGATCGTGACCGCGCCGTTCCCCGACGGCTATTGGCAGACCGATGTGAGCTTCGAGACTTTCCTTGCGACGCTCGACCAGCGCGGGCTGAAACCGGAGCACGTCGCGGGCGTGCTGATGGAGACGTATCAGGGCGTGGGGCCGGATTTCGCGCCGGTGGAATATGTGCGGCGCATGGCGGAGTGGTGCCGGAAACATCAGGTGGTGCTAGTGTTCGACGAGGTGCAGGCGGGCTTCGGACGGACCGGGAAGTTCTGGGCGTTCGAGCATTACGGCGTGACGCCGGACGTGATCTGCTGCGGCAAGGGGATCAGCAGTTCGCTGCCGCTCTCGGCGGTGATCGGACGCGCGGAGATCATGGATCAGTTCGGCCCCGGCTCGATGACAAGCACGCACACGGGCAATCCGGTGTGCTGCGCCGCGGCGCTGGCGAGCGTGTCGAAAATCCTGCGCGACGACCTGACGGGCAATGCGGCGAAGCTGGAAAAGCCGCTGCTGGACGGGCTGAAACGCATCCACGCGAAACATCCCGAGGTGATCGGGCATGTCACGGCGCGCGGCCTGGTCGGCGGAATGCAGACCGTGAAACGCGGGCTGAAGGAGCCGGATCACGACCTGGCGCACAGCATCATCGAGCGCTGTTTTCACAAAGGTCTGCTGCTCTTCGCGCCGGTCGGGGCGTGGGGCCAGACGGTGAAAATCGCGCCGCCGCTGACGATCACACGCGCGGCGATGGACGAAGGGATCGCGGTGCTGGAGCAGGCGACGGACGAGGCGGTGGCGGCGGGGAAGCTGCACGGCTGAACGAGTGCGGCGCCTGAAAAAAAGCTCCAAGAATAAAGCTCAAAGCTCAAGGGAAGGGGCAAGGGCCAAGCTCCACTGAGGCTGCGGGCGCCGTTGTGCGGTTCCGGTTCTGATCCTGCTTTCAGCCGCGATCTGCACGATCCCGATGGTTCAACGCAGACCACGTCGTTTCTTGGATCGTTTGGTTCCTTGGTGCTTCCCTTGAGCTTTGAGCTTTGGCCTTGGAGCTTTTCCTTCAGTTGCCGCGACACCGCCGACGTTGGGACGTTGCGTCGCCCTGACCGTTTGAGCAAACGAGGCTTGGCCGGCGCGGGGGCGCGTGCGAGCTTCCGCCGCCGACTGCCGCGCTCAAATGCAACTGCCACCAACACCGGATTCCGCCCGCTCACCTGGAAATCTCCGCCGGTGGATCCTCGGCTTGCTGGCGTTGCTGACGCTGGCGGTTTATGCGCCGGTGCGGGATCACGAGTTCATCGACTACGATGACAACTGCTACGTGTACGAGAATGCCCTGATCCGGCAGGGTTTCACCGTGGCGGGTGTGCGGTTCGCGTTTCTGGAATTGCACGGCAAGGAAACGTACTGGCATCCGGTCACTTGGCTTTCGCACATGCTGGATTGCCAGTTGTTTGGCGTGAAACCCGGGCCGCACCATCTGGTGAACGTGCTCTTCCACGCGGCCAATGCGGCGCTGCTTTTCCTCTGGCTGCAGTCGCTGACAGGAAGGCTGTGGCGCAGCGCCGCGGTGGCGATGCTGTTTGCGTGGCATCCATTGCAAGTCGATACGGTGGCGTGGATCGCCGAGCGCAAAAATCTGTTGAGCGCGCTGTTTTGGATTCTCGCGTTGTGGGCGTATACGCGGTGGACGCGCAGCGGACGCCGGCGGGATTACGGGGCTGCGCTCGCGTTGTATGCGGTCGGGCTGATGTGCAAGCCCGCCATCGTGACGCTTCCGTGCGTGCTGCTGCTGCTCGACTTCTGGCCGCTGCGGCGGATCGAGTTTTCGGCGGCGACGGCGCGCAAGACTTTGCGCGTGCTGCTCGTCGAGAAGGTGCCTTTTTTTGCGCTCACGGTCGCTTCGTCAGTCGCCACGATTCTGGCACACCAGAGCCTCGCGCTGCTCACCTCCACCGAAAAAATGTCACTCGCGGCGCGCGTGGCGAATGCACTGGCTGCCTACGGGAGCTACGTCGGCAAGGTCGTCTGGCCGACAAAACTCGCGGTCGTGTATCCCGCGGTGGCGCACCAGCCGACCGTGCTCGTCGTGGCGGGAGCGCTGG